>JANNCO010000469.1:0-2811 GCA_031386655.1 Polaromonas sp.
CGGTGGCGACTTCAGTGGGGGTGGCGGCAAATGTGGCGGGGATCAGCAGGGGCTGGCTGGCGATGCGCGAAGCCGGTGGTGTAGGCGCAGCATGGGACTGCGGTGGGCGTGAGCTTGCTGTGTCGTGGTGTGATGCGTTAATAGAGGTTGTGGTGGGCATGGGCGAAGCATCTTGCGCATCCATCTGCACATTCATCTGCACACCCATCTGCGCCTTCAGCCGCTCGTACACAATGCGCTCATGCGCGGCGTGCATGTCAACAATCACCAAGCCTTGGGCGTTCTCAGCCAGGATGTAGATGCCTTGCAGCTGGGCCAGCGCTTTACCTAGCGGCCAGGTGTTGTGCACATGGTCAGCATCCGTTGGGGCTAAGTTGGGCCCAACCTGTGCGAATCCTTCGGCCCGCTCAGGATGAACCGAATTATTTGCAGTTAAAGCCGTTTGACCCCACAGCACCGATACATCCGACACGCGATTGCCCACTTCGTAAGCAGCGTCATTTGCTCTGAAATTAATAGCTGCTTGAGCAGGTTTTACCTGGGTTAGTGGCCTATTTAGATCATAAAAAGGGCCTGAGAATGCGTTTTGAGAGCCTGCAGCAGCTTGGCCGCTGTGTGCGCCACCCAAAGCCGCGTCCAATGCCACACCCGTGGCTGACCGCGGCACGGCCAGCGTGTTGCCCACGGCGTGCCGCAGCGCTTGGTGCACCTCGCGGCTATCGCGAAATCGCACCTCAATCTTGGTGGGGTGTACGTTCACGTCCACGCGCGCGGGGTCTATCTGCATGAACAGCACATACACCGGCTGCCGGCCGCCGTGTAGTACGTCTTCGTAGGCGCTGCGCGCGGCGTGGGTAAGCACCTTGTCGCGCACATAGCGGCCGTTCACGTAGGCAAACTGCTGGTCGGCGCGGCTGCGTGCGGCGTCGGGTATGCCGGCGTAGCCTGCCACGGTGACACCCGTGCTGCCGGTGTAGGCCACCTTGACGGCTTGGGCAATAAAGTCGTCGCCCAGCACGTCGCCAATGCGCTGCTCCACGCTGCCTGCACGCCATTGTTCTACCAGCTTGCCGTCGTGCCATACAGCAAAGCCTACATCGGGGCGGGCCAGAGCGTGGCGGCGCACGGACTCTAGGCATTGCGCCATCTCGGTGGCGTCGGTTTTTAAAAACTTGCGCCGCGCGGGCGTGGCAAAAAACAGCTCTTTCACCTCGACCGTGGTGCCCTGCGCGCGGGCGGCTTGGCTCAATTCACCGGTTTGGCCGTGCAGCATCCATGCAGCGGTTTCACCTGCAGCTTTTGACAGCACAGTGCAGTCAGCTATCGAATTGATTGCCGCCAGCGCCTCGCCCCTGAAACCCATGGTGCCCACTGACTCCAAGTCTTGCAGTGACGCAATCTTGCTGGTGGCATGGCGCTTAAGCGCCATGGCCAACTGGTCGCGCGGGATGCCCATGCCATCGTCTTCCACCACGATAGCGCGCACCCCGCCCGACAGCAGCCGCAGCGTGATGGTGGTCGCGCCTGCATCCAGCGCGTTGTCCAGCAGCTCGCGTACCACCGAGGCCGGGCGTTCCACCACCTCGCCCGCCGCAATCTGGCTGATCAGCTCGTCAGGCAGTTCGCGGATGGTGCGGGGCAGGGCAGAGGGGTTCATTGCAGCATTCACAGGCTCATTGTAGAGGTGCAACTCAGTTTGGGCAGGTAGCCACGCTGCTGCAATAATCACCCCCTATGGAAATATTTACTTTTTTGCTCGACTTCATTTTGCATATTGACAAACACTTGCAAGCTTTTGTCACCACCTATGGCGCATGGGTGTATGTGCTGCTGTTTATCATTGTGTTTACCGAAACGGGCGTGGTGGTGATGCCGTTTTTGCCAGGTGATTCGCTGCTGTTCATTACCGGCACGCTGTGCGGTGTGGGCCTGATCAGTTTGCCTATTGCCATTGGTGTACTGTTAGCAGCGGCTATCTTGGGCGACCAGTGTAATTACACCATTGGCCGCTATTTTGGGCCTAAGGTGTTCCAATGGGAAGACTCCAAGTTTTTCAACAAGAAGGCGTTTGACAAGGCGCACAATTTTTACGAAACGTATGGGGGTGTGACGATTATTCTGGCGCGTTTTATGCCGTTTATTCGCACCTTTGTGCCGTTTGTGGCAGGCGTGGCCGAGATGACGCGTGGCAAATTTACCCTGTACAACGTGGTGGGTGCCATTATCTGGGTAGTGGGGCTGTGTTTGGCAGGGTACTTTTTTGGCAACTTGCCGTGGGCGCAAGCCAATTTGTCCAAAATCATCTGGGTGCTGATCATCGTACCGGGTTTGATTGCGCTGTTTGGTGCATGGAAGGCTAGCCGGGCGGATGTGCCTGTAAAGAGCTAATGCTATTTATTTAATAGCTGGTTGAGCAGGATTTACTTGGGTTAGTGGCCTGTTTTGTTGTTAAAAAATGCCGTTTGAAGTGTGTTCTGTCTGTTTTTTTGCGTTGATTAGGTCGTTGTTCTAGCACGCGACCAGCTGTGGCCTAGGCCTATTGCCACCCGACGCCACGGGCCTTCGGCAAGCATCTCCAGTACTCAAAATGGGGGAATTTTAGAAACTCGCTGCGCTCAGACATCTAAATTTCTGATCCCCTGCGTTCCGTGCTTCGAGCCCGTGGCTCAACGGGTGGCAACAGGCCTAGGCCACAGCCGGGCGCGTTCCAGTTCAACGACCTAATCAACGCGAAACAAACAACGAAAAAAACACGAAAAAAACACGAAAAAACACACTTCAAACGGCATTTTTAACAACAAAACAGGACAC
>JANNCO010000480.1:0-12579 GCA_031386655.1 Polaromonas sp.
TATCTAGGTCATCATTGACAAGATATTCATTTTGAAAGCCTTTTTCGGTTTTCTTGTTCAGAAAAAGTGCACCGCCGCGCATTTTCTCGTAAGCCGCAACGACTGAGAAAGCTTGAAGTAGAGCCTCTTTGTTTTCAACCACCCCGTACATGGTTTGTTTGATGCGCTCGTTTTGTACTCTGATTTGTTCCGAGGTTAAAACTAGTTTGCCCTCTATGTGCGCCTTTATAAAAGCTAGCGCTGAATTAAACACTGCAATATCGTTGTTGTTTTGCGCAACTGGTTTGCAGTAAGCTGATTTGCCCCTGCCAGCCAGTGGTTCGGTGCCAAATGTTTGCCAAACTATATTGACAGGCCCGGTTTGATTGAACAAATAAGCAAGCTTAGTTTCACTCGGTTTGCTTGCCTGGTTGCCAAAGGCGACGTGAGTTTTTACTTTTAAATCTAAGATTTTGTCGCTGTCGCTGCATCTTTCAAACCCGTCCAAGTCAAATGGTGGCATGGAGTTTATATTGGGCACGTCTGCAACGGGACTGGCCACAGGCACATTTATATTAGTGTCGGGTGTGGGCACACACGTACCAGCATCATCGTCAGGAATATTTGTACCCGCGATAGTGTCTGATGACCCGCCCCCACCCCCGCCCCCGCCACATGAAATTAACGTGGCAGAAATTAGCAGTGTGCCGGCTGCGATAACCAGTAACGAATTTTTATGGATGTGGTGTGGTAATTTCATATGCTCCTAGCCCTGTAAAAATTTATAAACATAAACCATGTTGGCGGCTGCACCAGTAAACACTAAATTACTGCTAATGCAATCAATGCTGCAATATAGTTATTTGGATCGGTACTGGTTGTGAATGTAGTTCGAACTAATATGTAGCACGGTATAAACTACGGTCGCCCGTTGGGGAAGTACCTTGAAATAATGTTGTCAAAAGCTATTTGCGCTGCTTGGCCGTTGGCGGGACTGTACTGGTTAAGTCGCGCAAAGTACCAGCCTTCGCCGTAATCCGGGCCGTTTGCGTTATTAATCTGGTTGACAGGCTTATTCAGGAATACGGAGGCATGTTTTTGAAATGCTTCATTAGTCATCGGGATAAGCGGTCGGTACTTTATCAAACGGTCATAAATTGCGGCTGAGGGTTTTAAGCCCGCAGCACTGATCGCAGATTTAAGTTTCGCTGCATCATCAGGCTGCACACCCCAAAAGTGAATCAATGGTGTGACGTCTACGCCGGCAGCAATTGACCACCTCAAAATTCGGCTGTCAGTTGAAGTTAGTTTTGCACCTGGGTCTTGTGCCTCTTTGCGGAAAACACGGTTTTCCTGTGCATAAAAAGCGTTAATTTTGTCCCATCCAAATAGTGCTGCAATTTCGACATACTTGGCATAACCTCGCACTTGGTATTGCACCTCGTCTTTGGTGCTGCCAGAGGTATCCATGACTTTGCCCAGTCTGAAGTTTTCAGTCACCATCCAGTTAACTGCAGCAACTTCACGTGTAAGGTGGGGGCCATTGTCCATCGATTCTCCGAGAGCTTCGTCGATGTTCCTGTTATACAGCTGATCGGCCATCGCCACATACAACACATTGACTGCGGCCTCGCCCTCACCGTTAAAGTTGCCAAACAATTGTGCATGACCGAGTTCATGCATCTCCGTAGTGGATGCTGTTATTAAATCTTTCCCTGGTGTCAAAAACCAACTTTTGTTGTTGCCATTCGTTGGCGCGGCTGGATCGTAGTTGCAGTTGTTGCAAGTGGGGTAGCCAATGCCACCGGCATCGCTGTTGAGATTAGTGTCTACTATGCTGTATAAAACATAGTTATTTCTAGTTCTGCTAAGTCCCACATAGTCCGACACAACATCCATACGTGCATCCCAATCTTTCATCAATGCAACTGGGTCTTCGTAGTTGTAAATCCAGCTGGTAGGCAACGTCATCATGTATTTGTCGCTCATAAAGTCAGCCCAGGGCGCAGGATTGTTTCTTTGTACTGCTTTCCATTTCGCTAGCGTAGTTTGGTTTAGCGCTGATGCAGCAAAGAAAGGTGCAGGCACCGCGTTTTGTATTTTGATAGTGACATTACCAGCATCGGCTAAGTAGGGCACATCAATATAAATACCGCCGCCGTTTGGGTTCGCGATTTCGGTAACCTCGCTGACTATGGGGAATCTGCTGGTTACGCGATAAGGGCGTTCTATAGTGCTCTTGAGGGCTTTATCATGTATGTGAGCTCCCACTTGAACAATGAAGCCTTTGTTGACCATAGTTGCAGGCACTGTTACTTTGGCAATGTCGCCAGCGGCTAAATAATAACCAGTAGGCCGCCGCGCAAAATATTGTGAGTAAGCAGTTCGCAAGTCAACATCTTTAGCCATGGTGGCATTGATTTTGGCTGGATATGTCGTGCATGAGTCTGCTTTGACATTATTTTTTACTTTGCCTGGAAAAAAATCTGAGCTGTTGAACTTTTTCCACTTCAGCACATCTTTATGTTTTGCGAAATTGGTTGATGTAAACGCCACATCGTGTAGGCCCTGCTGAATAGTTAAAACTGCGCGGTCAATGTCGCGTTCGGTATCACCGTAGTACTCGTTGTCGAAACCACCTTTAGTTTTTGCGTTGACAAAAACTGCGCCGTTGCGCATTTTTTCATACACAGCAATGATCGAAAAAGCCTGCTGTAAAGCCTCTTTGCTCTCGGCAACTGCATACATGGTTTGCTTGAGGCGCTCAGTTTGCAATATGATTTGCTCCGACGTCAGAACCAACTTGCCATCTAAATGCGCCCTTATAAATGCAAGAGCAGAATTAAATACGACTACGTCATTGTTGTCTTGAGCAACCGCTTTGCAATAGCCTGATTTGCCCCTACCAGGTAACGGATCGCTGGCGAACGTTAATTCAGTGAACTTTATAGGCCCAGTTTGGTTAAATAAATAGACTAATTTTTTACCATCATTGCTATCTTGTGAACCAAACGCAACGTGAGTTTTAACATTTCCCAAGTCTTTAGTCTGTTCTCCATCGCTGCATTCGGTAAAACCATTTAGATCAAACTTTGGCATGGTGTCTATTGAGGGCACATTTCCGGCAGGGCTGACCACAGGTAAGGCTAGAGCAGGGTTGACTTCAGGTACGCACGTGGGATCCACTTCAGGTTCACTCGTGCCTGTGTCAACTACAGTTGTATTTGTGCTTGCTATGGTATCTGACGACCCACCACCGCCACATGAAATTAATGTGGCAGAAATCAGCAATGTGCTGGTTACTGCAACAAGCAGCGAGTTTTTATTCATTTGACGTAATATTTTCATATATTTTCAACCTTGTTAATAGCCTAAAAATTATCAACAGCCTAGTGTTTCATCAGTTTCAGCATAGGGTTGTGCATACTTATGCCGATGCAAAAATAACCCTTGCCGTTGTAATTCCGGCGGTAGCCAAAACCGATTTATGGTGAAGTCAGTGGGTAGTAAAAATCTCGTGTGTCCGCTGGGCTGACCTTGCCTGCAAATCTGGAGTGTTTTGTGGGCCAGACACATTGTCTTGCGCCTTGATTAGCTTGAGAGCCACAGCGCTGTTGCCCGCATTCGCCATGCCTGTTTTTGCAATATTAAATTTACTTTTGGTATGATTTATCAAATTCATAGATCAATTTTGTAAATCAAATAAGAATTTAGTTTAAGTTATGAAACTTCCGAAGTACACCAGCTGATAACTTCTCGTAACACATAGGCATGTTAATGACAGCATTGTCATTTTCAAATTCAATTGCGTTGTTTTTAGCAATGATAATTTGCATATATAAGTTTATCAACACAAACGTATGCCACTAATAAAACGTAATTTTACAAATATGTGTATTTGTAAAATTACGTGAGTATTAGTACTGTTGATTTTTTTCAATGTTGAGCGGCTCAGTTGGATCCTCAAGCTCGAGCACACATACAGATTCTTCAGTATCCGTCACCGGCAGCATGCCTGCTGTTTTGTTGCGCGCTGTTGATTCAAACGGCTTTGTTGACTGTGCTGGTGAAATTGACAAGAGAGTTTTAGACAAAAAAGATCACGTTGCGTATGACACGATAGAAACAAAAAATGCCCAGGCGGTGAGAACCCTGAAATCTTCTATCTCCTGGCGCATACGTGACAACACTTTTATGGCTATTGATCACTAGCAGTGTTTAATCAATTGGTTACTTAGCTAAAAAAATATTATCAATATTGACTATGAACTTCTTTAAATTGCGTGCTGGTTTTCTAGCGCTAGGCATTTTTGCATCAGCCTTGGTGCATGCCCAAAACGCACCAGCACCACGTGCTGCCAATGACAAACCAGCAGGGCCGCCAGTGGGGCAGGCGTTGACTGCTGCTGAACTGGCCAAAGTCAAGGCGGTTCTTGCGCCTTACAAACCAGCCAGTCTGACTGTAGAAGACGCCAAATTGATCAAACGCACCTTGCGCGATGCGGGTTTGCGCAAAAGTCGTGAGCTGGACTCAGCGCTGGTGTCGTTTGGATTTAGCCCTGAAAAACTGGACCAACTAGACCCGCCACCACCACGTCCAGCGGGCGAGGGCGCAACAGCGCCGCAAGCTAAGAAATAAGCTCCATGAAGGCGCTGCTGGTAGAAGATGAACAAAAAATCGCAGATTTTGTTTGCGCAGGGTTAACCGCCCGCGGTATCAACATCACCCATTGCGACAATGGCAACAGTGGTCTTGCAATAGCGCTGGAGGGCAACTTTGATGTTGTTGTATTGGACCTAATGCTGCCAGGCCGTGATGGCTTGTCAGTGCTCAAGGAAATGCGCAGCTTGGGACTTTCAACGCCAGTCATCTTGCTTACCGCGCGCAACGAGCTAGGCGACCGAATTGAGGGGCTTAACTTAGGCGCTGACGACTACATGTCCAAGCCTTTTTTTGTAGAAGAGCTGGTTGCTCGCATGCATGCGGTGGTGCGTCGCCTGTCGGGCGACCGTCAAAATACGATCCAAGTAGGCCAGCTAAAGCTGGATCGCATTAGCCGACAGGCTAGCTGCAATGGACAGTCTATTGAATTGACCGCACGTGAATTTAACTTGCTGGAATATTTAATGCGCTCAGCGGGCCAAACTTTCACCCGCAGTCAAATATTGGAGCATGTATGGGGCTATGATTTTGACCCTAGCACCAATGTAGTGGATGTTTGTATCAAGCGGATTCGTGGCAAGATGGCTGCTTTGCAAGATCCTGGCGACACTTTGTCCCCAATAGAATCAGTCAGAGGGACAGGTTACCGATTTAAAAAACCATGACGATTTCTTTTCGCACACGCCTGTTTGTGATATCTGGGCTGATCGTCACGGCAGTGATCACCGCAGTCATGTTGGTAGGATGGACCCGTGTGCTGGCCTTCGAAGCACAAAGGCTTGAGCAACGTCTGTGCATTGAGGCCAGACGTATTGCCACTCAACCATTTCTGATAAGGGACAGGTCGCGTCTGGCTGCAGATGTTGCAAGCAAGCTGCATCTAAGTTCACCTAATCAACTTATATTGCAGTTTGAGCTGCGTACTGGCGACGGATATTTTCAAGCCGTCAGCGAGCGCCCAGAACCTGCGTTTGACAGCGCGCAGTGGTATGCGGCGAAAAGCGCTTATGTTTTGGATGCAGTTGATAACCAAACACAGCGCCCACCGCCGCGCGCAGACGAAAATTTGCGACCACCACTTTTTGACAGACCGCAGCGCAACCAGCCACCCCCACCCCCACCACCACAGAGATCACAGCCTCCTGCGCCACCACTGCCATCGCTGCAGCAGACAGATCAGGCTTACACACCAGTTTCATGTTCCATTGCATCGCTTGCTGCGCAGGGCAAACAATGGCGTGCTGCGCGTTTTGAAACAACCGCTGGGCGCAGTGTAGTCGCCGTTGACTTAGAAGCCACCCAGGCAGATGTGCATAGCGCCCTTAAGCAGGCGTTGGAGATGGTGGTACCACTGGCGCTTGCACTTACTGCGTTAGGCGCCTGGCTGCTGTCGTCGCTGACTATGCGCCCAGTTAACCGGCTGCGCGACGCCATGAAAGACGTGACCCAAAAAGCGCTTGATCAGCGGCTGCCCTGGCGCGGTGAGGACCGTGAATTCAAAGTGCTGATAGATGCCTACAACACCATGCTGTCGCGACTGCAGGCTAGTTTTCAGCAGGCGTCACGTTTTTCAGCTGATGCGGCCCACGAACTTAAAACACCGCTGACTATTTTGCAGGGCCGTATTGAGCAGGCTTTGGGTAAATCTCAAGATCCCAGCTTGCAAAATGATCTGACACAGCTACTTGATGAAGTGGGCCGATTAACCGTCATCACGCGCAAACTGTTGCTTCTATCGCAGGCGGATGCTGGCTGGTTAACTATTCAGCGCACGCCGCTAGACTTGAGCGCTACCCTGGAGGAAATGGCCTCTGACATGCACATGCTTATGAGCGACCAGATACTGTCTTGTGCGATTGACCGCAAGTTGACCATTCAAGGAGACGCGGTATTACTGTTGCAGCTGTTTAACAACCTTATTAGCAATGCAGTGCGGTATTGCAGCCCTGGCGGGCAAATCAAGCTTAGTGCGCGCATGTTAGCCACTGGCGTTGAGGTGATGTTTTCTAACCCATCCCACACGATACAACCCCAGGACAGAGCGCGTTTCTTTGACCGTTTTTACCGTGGTGAAGCCTCGCACAATCGCCGTATTGACGGCAATGGTTTGGGTTTGAGCCTGGCGCGTGAGATTGCCCGGGCGCATGGCGGAGATCTTGTATTGATGGACAGTGCATTGGATGAGGTAGTTTTGCAGCTTACGCTGCCGTTAACCTAACCATAGGTCAGCTCGAAACGCTGGCACCGTACCGGTCGCGAGGGCGGTGATTTAAGTTAAAGTAAAAACATTATCCTGATGTCAAAGATGTCATTGAACTTTTGATTTCAAAAGCTACATTGGGGTTATGCAAACACAATTCCATTCAACGCTGCAAAAGAAATCCAGCAATAGCCTGTTCAAAACTATATTGCTTTTGACACCCGTTTTGCTGGGAACTAGCTGCGGGGGTTCTGGCGATGCTGGCGTCGTCTCTGCCGCCACCACTGCGCCTGCGACCGGTAGCACCACGCCAGGGGCAACGCTTAAAAGCTTTAAAGCGCAGGTATGGGCCGACAACTGGTTTTCGCTGCATGTGGGTGAAACCTATGTGGGCGAAGATTCAGTGCCTATCACCACAGAGCGCTCATTCAATTCTGAGACGCTCAGTTTTAACGCCAGCTACCCGTTTGAGCTTAACTTCATCATCAAAGACTATAAACAAAACGATACCGGGTTGGAATATATTGGCCTGGCCAACCAGCAGATGGGCGATGGCGGCTTTATTATGCAGATAATGGACACCAGTACCAACAAAATAGTAGCGGTTTCCGGCACGGCTTTCAAATGCAAAGTCATTCACAAAGCACCTCTGAATACCGCTTGCGAAAAAACCATCAACCCTACCGTAGCTAGCTGCGGCGCTGCTGTGCTGGCTGAACCATTAGCTTGGAAGACTGCCGGATTTGACACTAGCAGCTGGGAATCTGCCAGTACCTACACAGCAGCGCAAATCGGCGCGAAAGACGGTTATTACGACATCAAATGGGATGCCGCAGCCAAGCTGATATGGACGTCTGACTTGAATGCTGACAACACATTGCTGTGTAAAACCACGGTGACTGGATCTTAATTTTTAACTTGGAAGCGTGCCATGAAAATCACTAATTTAAGCTGCGTTACAGCATTCCTGCTGGCTGCATCTATCGCGGCGTGCGGTGGAGGCGGTAGTTCTACAACTACTGCTGCCATTACAACTACAACTGCGACCACACTTACAGGCAACGCAAGCGCAAATTGCACGCTGGTAAGCGACTCTCTGCGGGCATCTACAACCGGGGTGGCTACCTCTACCTGCGACAGCACTTATGCCTACATTGCTTCAAACGGCCTGGCTACGCACCCTATGATGAACGGCATCACAGCGACTAATTTGCAGGTGCCTCTTGCAGTTGATTTCTCAGGCACCAATGCGTGGAAAATTCCGCTAGCACCGACCATCGCTGCGGCAACCACTACGGTTGTGGACGGCCCGGTGGGCGTAGCCATCAATGGTGTGCCCATCTTCAACCCCTGCAAGCAGGGAGGCTGCCAAAATGGTGACACCAAGGTGCTTGGAGAGCTAGACACCTGCAACGGCCATGCAGGCCGCGGTGACGACTACCACTACCACGCAGCGCCCACCTGCATGATGGCAGGCCAAGCTCCCAGTTACTGGGACACCCACCCAGTGGGCTGGGCACTGGATGGGTTTGCTATTTTTGGCTACAACAACGCTGATGGCACTGTGGCCACCCGCGACGGAGTATGCGGCGGCAACACCAGCGCGGTAACCAACGGGCCTGCAGGCTACAGCTACCACGTAACCGACGCATCGCCCTACGTGCTGTCGTGCTTTCGCGGCACACCAAGTACCCCTGCTAGGGGCGCGCCTTTGCGCAAAGACCCTGTTAAGCCATTCCAAGTTTCCAACATGACCTTGACGACAGACGCCGCCGATGGCTACCAAGTACTGAAATTCACCTCACCGAGTTTATTTGCAACTACCGATGGTTTTGCCAGCTATACGAACGCTGCAGGCAGCTACAACATTCGCTACAAATCCGTCACGGGCAATGAATTGACTAGTTTGCTAGCCGCCACTTCTAATGCAGGTAAAACCGCATGCTGGAATTTTAAGTTTACCAACGGCGCTGGTACAGACACACAGAATCCGATCTCGTATTGCCGATAACAGAGCAATGCTGTGAAAATATTTACTTCTTTACTGGTAATGCTATGGATGTTCGCCACCAGCGCGCTAGCCCATGAGCTGGACTCCAACCGTGCCACGCTGGTACTGCGCGACCGACTGCACTTGTCCATTACATTCTTTGTTGACTATCCCAGCGTGTTGCACCAGGTGCTAGCTCCGCAGCGGTCAGCGCAAGAGTTTGTGCTGATGTATGCAGCCATGAAGTTGCCAGAGCTTAAAACCCAGCTGCTCGAGGCGCAGCGCCAGCTGCAAAGCAATACGACACTAGCGCTTTATAGCGGCAAGTCTGCAACGCTTACCCAATGGGGTTGGCCCGAGGCCGCTGTTGTGCAAAACCTGCTGCAACAGCGCGCCATGCAAGCCGTAGTAGCGCCTGGTGACCATGCGCACGCTGCGCCTACCGAGATTCGCGCTGAGGCTAAATCTAGCAATGCGACTGACTTTACATCCGTCACGTTGAAGTTGCCCGCGCAGTTTCAGCAGGTGTTAGTGGTTTCCTACCAACCTAAACAAGTGTGGCTCAAGCCGCATACGCTATCACCGGCGATCAGCTTTTAGTATCAACACAGTTGTAAGATGATGGCGCCCATGCTGAAACACATTAAGACTATCAGCGTTCAATGCGTTTTAACCTTCCTAGGCCGTAGAACCTGCTCAAGCAGCTATTAAAACTATAGTAATATATTATTGTGTCTAGGTTTGATGCCCAAGCTGTTTTCACCGCTCTAAACCCCACCAAAGGCACAAAAATACACTGACCTATACACAATATATTTAGTTTAGATTTTTGAAAGAACTGTCTATGACTCGTCAACTTCAACGCAGCTTAGTCACACTGGTGCTGTTGTGCTGCGCCGCTGCTGCCCAAGCCCACACAAGCGAGGGCACAGCCCAAGGTTTTTTCGCTGGGATGATGCATCCGTTGTCAGGTTTTGACCACATGCTGGCTATGGTGGCGGTAGGTATTTGGGGCGCAACCTTGGGTCGCCCCTTGGTGGTGGCACTGCCGATTGCTTTTCCGTTACTGATGGTAGTGGGCGGTATCTTGGGCATTACGGGCGTGCCGCTGCCCTATATTGAAGTGGGCATTGCCCTGTCGGTCATCGTGCTGGGTTTATCCATAGCGCTGGCGTGGCGGGCACCTGTGGCAGTTGCGTTAGTGATTGTGGCTAGTTTTGGCGTATTCCACGGTTATGCCCATGGTGCCGAGCTGCCCAGCGCCGCAGCGCCTGCGGCCTACGTGGCAGGTTTTGTTATTTGCACGGGTGCATTGCATATGGCCGGCATCGCCCTTGGCATGATTAAAAATTTATCCAATGGCAGCCAAATTTTGCGAGCCTGCGGTGCAGCTATTTCGGCGGCTGGGGTTTGGATATTGCTGGGCATGCCAGGTGCTGCTTAAATTTGCTTTGAGCACCATGCTGTTGGGCTGTGTAGGCTTGTTGCTGGGCGACTCAGCGTGGGCACATGGAATGGATCCCAACACTGCAGGTGCTGTTGCAGCGACAGCGCCTGCTATTTCAGTCTGGGAGCGTGGTACCGACGCAAATCCTCTATGGAGCGGCGCAATGCATGTTCTAACCTCGCCGTTGGCCTTGGCGGCATTACTAGGCTTGGTAGCTGCTTTATTTGGAATTGAAGAGCGGCTATCTTTGGGCGTAGCCGCAATAACGGCGACAAGCGCAGCAATGATGGCGTTGCTAACGATCCTATTGACAAGCTATTTAGCAGATCTTACGAGCGCTAATCCAGTGAGTGTTGGCTTGGCACAAGCCATTAGGGCAAGCTTCGGACTTTCTTGGATTAGCTTGTTTGCCGTTTTGTCGGCTAACTTTTCACAAGCATTGGCGCCTGTGGGTGTCGCGTGTATCGGTTTAATTGCACTCATCGGCTGGCGCCATACCCGCACTGCGGCTATCAGCTTGGGGCTTCTAGCGGGTGGCGTTGTCGGCTTAGCTGCCCAATTAGATAATGGCTACTGGCAAAGCGTGTTGGGCTTGATGGCCTGCACTGCGTTCATGGCAGCATGCGGATTAATTACGTTTCGATGGCTTAAAAGACTGCCCCATTTGCAACCCATACTGCCAATTGCAAGGCGTGTGCTCGGGTCGTGGGTAGTGGCGCTGGGTTTGTTATTGGCTGTGCTGGCAGTGCGCAATGGGTTAAATGGCCTGGGGTGGCTTAAATAACCCGTTAATGGACTAAATTTATCAGGCTTTTAATGGTTCTAGGCCGTAGAACCTGCTCAAGCAGCTATTATTTTTATAGTAATCAGTTGACTAGTAACTGGAGCGGGTGATGGGAGTCGAACCCACGTTATTTGCTTGGGAAGCGCTCAGGAGCATTTATAGGCCTAAAATTCGCATTAGAACTTAACCAGATGTGGTTGAAATTCTAATAAATAGCTTTTGACTCAAAACAAGTTGTCGAAAGAATATCAAACCAACCCTCCCCAGCCTACAAGGTTCTTTTATCCGTTACTTAAGACGGTATGTAAATTTGCCAAACCAGCCTGAAAAACAGTCTCGCTGATATATTGGCTGAGCTCTTTTTCCTTTTCACGATCGCAATCGAATTGCGCAGTCCAAACTGCTAATGTGCTGTTGTCGCTGGTCACGCGTTGCAGCGAAATTTCGGCAATGTAGTTGCTCACGCCCATGCCACTTTCTAGTATGTTGTAAGTGATCAAAAACCGGTGGTCGTTCAACGCCAGTAGTTGCTCGCGGATGTTGCCACCGTCATGGGTGAAAAAATTGCGTACAGCCCCTACTTGATCGCCATTCTTGCCGGCCTCAATAGAACTTGAGGCAATCATATGATGCCACGCTGGAAGCGAATTGAAATCGCGAATCTTTTTCCAGATCACTTCAGGAGGGTGGGGCAACATCCTGGACTCGATTAAATGCACTGTCATACTGTACCTTTCGATAAAAAAGCGACTCGGTAATGAGTCCGTGATTAAACAGAGACTTCAACATGCGGCAGACGTAGTGCCACAAATTTTTGAACTTGATCAACTAATGCTTTTTCAATTGGCAAACGCTCCATGCTAGATGCCCCATAAAAACCTGCGCATTGTGGTACCTCGTGTAAAACCTTCATAACATCTTCAGGCTCAGCAATAGGTCCTCCATGACAAATGACCAATATGTCCGACCGCTCTGCTAGAGCTGCATCAGCACATAGGCCGCACATTTTTATCGCGGCGTCCAAACTAGGGCCAGTTTTGGCTCCAATGCTACCGCCGACCGTGAGGCCTAGATGTACTACGATAATGTCGGCTCCAGCGCGCGTCATTTTGACCGCATCGACAGGATTAAACACATACGGCGTTGTCAGATAGCCAAGCTGGTGGGCAAAACGAATCATCTCTACTTCTTGGTCATAGCTGATGCCGCTTTCTTCCATTTGCTGCCTTATCAAACCATCGAACAAGCCTACAGTTGGAAAGTTTTGCACTCCCGAAAACCCTAGTTTTTCTAGTTTGTCAAAGTACTCTGGCCAGATTGCAAAGGGGTCTGTTCCATTCACACCAGCGAGCACGGGAGCACGCTTTACTACTGGCAGCACTTCGTGGGCCATCTCGAGCACAATATCATTGGCGTTGCCATAGGCAAGCATGCCTGCCAACGAACCACGACCTGCCATGCGATAGCGACCAGAGTTGTACACGATGATGAGATCAACTCCACCTTCGTCTTCACA
>JANNCO010000059.1:0-5349 GCA_031386655.1 Polaromonas sp.
AAGGGCAGATCGTGATAAAACCAGTCAAGCGTCTACTGCGCGAAGGTTGGTTTGCTCAAGCTAAGCCGCTGAATGCTGCGGCGGCACAGCTAGAGCGTGCTGATGCACAGAGCTGGGCCGACGCGCCTTTAGCCGATGACAGCGAGTGGGTGTGGTAGCGCGCACGGTGCTGCGCGGCGAAGTATATTGGGTCAATCTCGACCCTACGAGCGGCAGCGAAATACAAAAAACACGCCCGGCATTGGTGGTGTCGCCGGACGACCTTAACGCTGCCTTGCCCCGGGTTATCGTCGCACCCATAACCAGCGCAGGCCAGCGCTTAGGATGCCGCCCCGAGGTGATTTTTCAAAAGAAGACTGCACGGATTTTGCTGGATCAACTGCGCTGCGTAGACAAAGTGAGGTTGGGCAAAAAGATGGGCAAGATTGACGCGAAGGTTTGGCATCCGGTGCTACTCGAGATGTTGGCTTAATCGATGTTTAAGGAATAAATGGGGTCAGATCACATTTAATATCCGCAACCCCTACCTCATCCACATGCATATAGAAAAGCTCGCAGACCATCGCCACTTGATTGACTCTATCGTGTCAACTCTTCACGCCTCTTGGAGTGAGTTGCCACCATGGTCTGAGAAAAGCGCTATTCGTGCCCGACTGGAAGCCGGTGCATCTGAGGCGTTGTTCCCGCACACGGTAGTTGCAGTTACCGACAATGCAGATTTGGCGGCCACGGGCTCAGTCAAACTATGTGAATTACCCAACCACCCCGATAAAACGCACTGGGTCGGAGAAATTTTTGTTCTGCCGCAATACAGGAACCAAGGCTTGGGCTCCCGCCTTACTACTACTTTGACAGCCTACGCTTTTGCGCATGGCGTCTCTCGTATCTACCTTTACACACCCGACCAGCAGGCTTTGTACAAACGTTTGGGCTGGCAAAATGTTTGCATTGACACTGCAAATAACGAGGTAGTCTCTATCATGGTTTTAACCTCCTGATAAATAGGTTCTGAGCACCTTTTATTTGCATGAGTTGGCTGGCGCAGTGGCTAGCTGAAAAACGGGTTGGGCAGAGTGCAGCATAAAGCGAATAATTTTGTGGCAAATTCGCTTGACTATCTAAAGCGGTGACTCGGTAATCAAGAGAAACAAATAAATTACTTGGCTTTTTTGGATTGCCAATTGGGCATGTAAACAACAAAGCAATAACGCAACTAATTTAAATTAATTGCTGATTAAATATTGCCAAAAAACTACGACTTTATTTACTTTTATGAAACAAATACATACACTTAGGCGCAAATGGAGAACAATTTGAATACTTTATTTTTTCGGCGCATAGCCGCTTGGTCGTTGGCTGTTTTGCTCGGGGCGGGTTCAGTGTCTGCTGCGCAAGTGGGCGTCACGGCGAGTGAGATAGTTTTGGGTATGAACATTTCGCTCAACGGTGGTAAAAACAATTATGGTGTGGCCGCGTTGCAGGGGATGAACCTGTATCTCAATGCGGTGAATGCGGCAGGTGGTGTCAATGGTCGCAAAATTGTGTCGCGCATTTTAGACGATGAAGATAATGCCGCGACTGCCGAGGCTAATGCACGCAAGCTGGTGGCAGATGGTGCTTTTATCCTGTTCAGTTCGATTGACGGCGGGCCTTCAACAGCGGTAGTCAAAGTGGCCAACGAAACCAATGTGCCATTTTTTGGCCCTATGGCTGGGCCACCTACTTTGCGCAAGCCGCACCAGCCCATGGTTTTTCCTGTGCGTGCGGAACACAAAGAAGAGTTTCGCGTACTGATGGGTTGGGGTAAAAATATCGGTCTCAACACGGTAGGCTTTCTGCACGCCGACACAGACGTAGGACGCATGCATTTGGCGAATGTGCGCAACATAGCCAAAGAACTTGGCGTGGAGGTAGTGCTAGCCCTGCCTTTCAAGGGTGATGTTACTGATGCGCAATTGGACGAAATGGCCAAAAGTATTGCAGCCAAGCAACCTGGTATGTTTATCAATCATGGCTCTGCAGGGGTGTACCAAAAGCTGATTGCTAAAGCTAAAAATGCTGGTGCACGCGGTACTTTTATGGGTGTGAATTCGGGCTCATCTCAAATTGCCAAGGGCCTGGGCTCACTTGCACAAGGCATGGTGTTTGCACAGGTTGTGCCTAACCCTAACGCGCGTAAACGTGAAATTGTGCGTGAATACCAAGCCGCTGTTAGCAAGGCCGACCCCAAGGGCGAGCTTAGCTATGGTGGGCTAGAAGGGTACATAACGGCTAAGGCGCTGGTGTTGGCGCTGCGCCAAACAGGCCCACAACTTACGCGCGCCGGCTTGATTAAAACCTTGCAATCTAGCAATTACGACTTGGGTGGCATGTCGGTGCGGTATGCACCAGGCGACCACGAGGGCTCGCGTTTTGTTGACTTGTCTATCGTCTCACGGGACGGTAAATTTCTGCAGTAAACATAATTTTAGATATTATGGGGCTATGACCCAGCAATCTATCACCCACCTCATACACCACCCCTACACCCCGCCTAGCACTTTTGCTGCGCCCCAAGTGGCGGTGCACAAGGCGTCTACGGTAATTTTCCCGAATGTGGCGGCTATGCGGTCGCGGGAGTGGAAGGACAAGTCGGGCTATACCTATGGGCTGCATGGCACGCCCACCACGTTTATTTTGGAGGAGCGTATTGCTACGCTAGAGGGTGGGTTGCAGTGCGTGCTGGTGCCCAGCGGGCTGGCGGCTATTGCTAACGTAGACTTTGCGTTGCTGGCCACCGGCGACGAGGTGCTGATACCCGACAACGCCTACGGCCCAGGCAAGGTGCTGGCGGCGGGCGAGCTGGCGCAGTTTGGCATTACGCACCGCTACTACGACAGCATGGACGCTGCCGATTTGGCTGCCAAAATCACCCACAAAACCAAGCTGGTGTGGTTGGAAGCGCCAGGGTCGGTAACGATGGAGTTCCCCGATTTGATAGCGTTGGTCAAAGTGTGCAAAGCGCGCGGTGTGCTGTGTGCGCTGGACAATACTTGGGGTGCAGGGCTGGCGTTTAATGCGTTTGATTTAGAAGGTAAGAGGGCGCAGGCTAGCCATGCCGCGGCAGACTTAGTTTTAGACGAAGCGAATATTGTAGGCGTCGACATCAGCATTCAAGCGCTGACCAAATACCCCAGCGGCGGTGGCGACGTGCTGATGGGCAGCGTGGTGACACGCGACGCGGCGCTGGGACTGAAAATCAAGCTAACCCACATGCGCATGGGCACCGGTGTGGCAGCAAATGACGCCGAGCTGGTACTGCGCAACTTGCCCAGCATAGCGCTGCGCTACCGCGCGCACGACATAGCCGCACGCCAGCTGGCCGTGTGGCTGCAAACCCGCCCCGAGGTAGACGTAGTGTTGCACCCAGCGCTGCCCGGCGCACCCGGCCATACACAGTGGATGCAGCTGTGCGCACCCGTATTACCTGCTCAAGCAGCTATAGATAATGTAGCAATTGGTCACACCGCTGCAGACAGCGCGTACCCGGGCCTGGCGGCTGGTTTGTTCAGCATCGTGTTCAAAGCGCAGTACACCACAGCCCAGGTTGATGCGTTTTGTGATGCGCTTAAGTTGTTCAAACTAGGCTATTCGTGGGGCGGCCATTTAAGCCTGGTAGTGCCCTACGACATCACCAGCATGCGTGACGCCACGGTAGCCCACTGGCCGCACCGCGGTACGTTGGTGCGCTTTAGCATTGGGCTAGAAGATGTGCGCGACTTGCAGGCAGATATGGCGCAGGCCATGGGGGCGTTGGGTTAGATTCTTGTTCTTTTTGCTTTTCCTGTTGGTTCCCTGTTTAGCACGCACGCCGCTGCAGCGTGTGCCCCATGCCAAACTGACCTGCGGCCCTTTATTGTTTGTCATAGGGCACACGCTACATCTGCGCGCTTGTAGTTGGGCAGGGGGTTTTGTTCGCAGCTCATCACTGCGAACGAACTGTATTGCTACGAATGTAATAGCTGCTTGAGCAGGATTTACTTGGGTTGAAAGCACTTTTCATTGATAAAAATGCCTTCAGAATACCTAAAAACTATCATTCAGTCCGCTACCACTACGCGCCTCTTCCAAGCAGGTTGTTCACTCCAAGATAATCAACCACATCACCAGAGCGCAGCAACGTTCGGTGTGCCTATGACAAACAATAAAGGGCCGCAGGTCCGTTTGGCATGGGGCACACCGTGCGGTGCTGTGTGACCGCGAGGAACTATGGCAGAACACGGCATCAAACAAAACTGTGCTCGCTGAAAATGCTAAAGAACGTCAAGCGACTGCAAAAAAGCCTGCGCCTCGTCCAGTTGATGTTCACTAAACACCTTTAAGCCATTGTGCAGCAGTAGCGCCGCCGTCACACCGGGCAGGGCGGTGCGGCCACCAGAGAAGCTGCCGTCATAGGTAAAAGCCGACCCGCACGACGGGCTGCCTTGTTTCAGCACGGCCACGCGTATGCCCCTGGTGCGTGCCACCGCCAGCGCCTGCTGCGCACCCGCTACAAAAGCGGGCGTCACATCGCTGCCATCGGCCACTACTACCCGTGCCAAGCCTTGCAGTACGCTGGCACCACCACGGCCCGCCGTAATCTCTGCCGCAGGCCGTGGTGTCGCCAAGCCGCCCGCTATCTCCGGGCACACCACCACCGCGCGCCCCTCGCGCTGCCACTGCGCCAGTAGCGCATGGCCCGTAGCAGCGTCGCTGCCGTTGTAGCGTACTTTATGGCCTAGCAGGCAGGCACTGATGAGGATAGGGGACATGCAGGATTTCGCATCATATTTATAAACTAAGTTGCACCTTGCTCACGTCGCTGCTCACGCAGCATAAACAGGTACAGGCCTTCTACTTTGTCGCGTGCCCATGGCGTTTTGCGTAAAAACTTCAAGCTAGAGGCTACGCTAGGGTCGTGCGTAAAGCAGCGTACTGGAATGCGCTGGCCCAAGTCGTCCCAGCCGTAGTGGTCTGCCAGCGCGGTAACAATATCCTCTAGCGTTAGGCCGTGTAGTGGGTTGCGCGGTTGCGGTGCTGCTTGCAGTGCAGGGGCTGGTTGTAGCGGGGCTGGGGGTGGTGAAGGCATGACGTTATTTTGACAGAGTGCAGATTAGCAATCCACTAACAGCACCAAAGCAAAATGACCATCTAATCGTTAATCAGTAAACGACCAGCAGCACTCAATCCACCTTGCGGTGGCTTGAGTGCTGCAAGTAATATGCAAAATTAACTGGCGGAAACGGAGGGATTCGAACCCTCGATGAGGCTCTACACCCCATACTCCCTTAGCAGGGGAGCACCTTCGGCCACTCGGTCACGTTTCCAGTC
>JANNCO010000360.1:0-9011 GCA_031386655.1 Polaromonas sp.
CTAACAGCAGCGCCCACGGTCACCAGCGCTGCCGCAGCAGCCGCGGCCAGTGCGGCCAAAGCGGGTGTCTTTGGTTCAGGCTTGGTATGGGCCCTATCCGCGTTGGCGTTGATGGTCTATACGCTGTGGTGTATTTTGACCAGCATGACCACACTGACGTCAACCCATCTCAAGCAAACTTTTGTATGGAACAAAGAACTAGAGCTGCGCGAATTAGCCTACGTAAAATTGATTCGCGTACCGGGCCTGGACTGGTTGATTGCACCACGCTTGTATTGCCGCACCCTGCTGGGCAAATTTGCGGTTTTCTATACGGCAGACAAACCCATGTTGGCTGAATTTGAACGGCTGCGCGACGAGCTGGCAGTATTTCGCAAACACCGCTGAGCGAATCTTTAGTCCGCACAGATTTTTTGCAGTAATTGCAGTAATTGCTTTTTCTCTGCTTGCGTCAATGCCGCTAGCAGCTTAGTTTGCACCGCCGCTGCAGGCCGCTGCATCTGGCGGGCGGCCTGCTTTCCAACCGCAGTCAGCCATAATAATTTGCGCCGCTTGTCTTGCACATCGGCCTCGCGCCGCAGCCAGCCGCGCGCTTCCAGCCTACCAATCACTGATCCCGAGGTTGCAGCGTCCAAGGCTACAGCCTGCGCTACAGTAATTTGGTCTGCACCCGGTGTGTCCAGCAGTGTCTGCAAAATGGCAAACTGCACTGCGGTGACATCAAAAGCAGCTAACTCTTGCGCAAACAATGCAATTGACACTTGGTGCACACGGCGTACCAAGTGTCCAGGAGCGTTACTAAAATCGAAACTTTGCATAACTGAAATTATAGGTTTGATTGCAAATATTGGGGTTATTACTATGCATACATATAGTAAGTATACATATTATTAATACCATGTCATTCAAGTCGTTATTACCCATCATAATTTCTGGCGGTGGCATTGGGGGTGCGACAGCGGCGCTGGTGTTGGCGCGCGCAGGTTATCACGTCACGGTATTGGAGCAAGCCAGCGAGTTCGGTGAGATTGGGGCGGGTATTCAGCTGGGCCCTAACATTTTTAAAATGCTGGCCTATTTGGGCCTGACAGACCCTGTCAACGCCGCAGCGTACTTTCCACCTGCCATGGGCATGCGCGATGTACGCACTGGCGAGCAGGTGGTACGCGTGGCACTGGGCGACGCCGCACGCGCTGCGTACGGCGGTTTTGCCTACGGCGTGATCTACCGCAAAGACTTGCACGATGTACTGCTGGCCGCCTGCCGTGCCCAGCCCAACATCACGCTGCGCACCCAAGCCAAGGTCGAAACTTTCACGCAAAACAGCACCTCGGTGACCGCTGTGCTGGCAAATAGTGAAACCTTGCAAGGCGCTGCGTTGATCGGTGCCGACGGCCTATGGAGCAAAATTCGCCAAGCCATCGTAGGCGACGGCAAACCGCGCGTCAGCGGGCACATTGCCTACCGCGCGGTGCTAAAAAAGCAAGACGTCTCTGCAAACCTGTGGGACGATGACGTGCAATTGTGGGGAGGCGAGAAAACCCATCTGGTCACCTACCCCATGCGCCGAGGCGAGCTGTTCAATTTAGTAGCTGTTTTTCATAGCGACCGATACGGTGAAGGCTGGGACGCCTACGGCGACACCACAGAGTTGACTGAGCGTTTTAAAGATGCCCATCCCACCGTGAAAGCTTTGCTGGCCAAAATTGATACGTGGAAAATGTGGGTGTTGTGCGACCGCGAACCGGTGAAAAACTGGAGCGATGGTCGCGTGACTTTGCTGGGCGATGCCGCGCACCCCATGCTGCAGTATCTGGCCCAAGGCGCTGGCCAAGCCATTGAAGACGCGGTGGTGCTGGGCAAAGCGCTAGAGCATTGCCAGGGCAACTTTGCAGAGGCTTTTCAAAAGTACCAAGCCAAACGCTACCTGCGCACGGCCCGCGTGCAGCTGACCGCACGCCTGTATGGCGACATCTACCACGCCAGTGGCGCAGCGCGCGAGCTGCGCAACAGCATGTTGCAAAGCGGTGATGAAGCTGCTGGCTTTGCCGGGCTCAAGTGGATGTATGACGGAATTGACCCTGACACCCTATTTACGACCACAGCCGATGTCTGACATTTTTTGCCAACCGGTAAATTACATTACGATCAAGCCGATAGAAATTAACCTAAGGAGCACTATGCAAGTACGCCGTATTTTTAATGCCACCGCTACCTTTTTTGCACTTTGTACCGTTGCTTGCCTGGCAACCTCTACGCTGGCTTTAGCGCAGAGGTTATCCAAAGGTTCAGACGAAAACTGGCCCACCAAGCCAGTGAAAATTTTGGTCGGCTTCCCCGGTGGCACCACACCCGATATGGCTGCACGCACACTGGCCGAACCATTGTCTAAAGCTTTGGGGCAGCCCGTGATTGTGGAAAATCGCCCAGGTGCATCAGGCAATATTGCAGCCGATGCTGTCAGCAAGGCCACCGACGACCACACCATCGGCATAGTCATTAATGGCAACCTGACATCGGCCAAAATGCTCTACAGCAAACTGCCTTATGACCCGGCTAAAGACTTTTATTACATCTCACTGCTGGCCACCTCACCGCTGGTGCTGGTCACCACGCCTGGCCAACCCAGCGGCGCAGACTTTTTTGTAACCGCGCGCAATGGTGGCGATGCATGGAACTATGGCAGCCCAGGCAACGGCACTGTAGGCCACTTGGGTATGGAATATCTGAAAACCAAAGTCAGTGGCTTAGCCGCAGTGCATGTGCCCTATCCTGGCTACCCACAGGTAGCTACTGCCATGCTGGGTGGCCAGTTGCAAATGGCGCTGATGGCCCCTGGGGTGGCCATGCCGCAGGTGCGTGCAGGCAAGCTCAAGGTGATTGGCGCAACCGGTGGTCGCAGCCCACTGTTGCCCGACGTTGCCTCGCTGGCCGAAGCTGGCTTACGCGACTTTAACCTGGAGATATGGACTGCCGTGGTCGGCCCGGCCAATCTATCGCCTGCCGCCAAAGCCAAGCTGTCTGTGGAGGTAGGCAAAGCCGTTCGCGAAGCCGATACGCGGCAAAAACTGTTTAACCAAGGCTGGCAAGCCGTCGGCTCGTCGCCCGAGGGTTTGCAAAATCGCGTCAAATCTGAAGCTGCCATCATGGCGGGCATCATCACCGCGCGCGGCATCAAGATCGAGTAAACATTGCCTGCCATGACTACGACTTCAACGCACCACCCCGACCGCGCCCAGCTGTACGCTGACATGGCCCCGCAGCACCTGACCCCGCTGTGGGAGGTGTTGCACGCACTGGTGCCACCACAGCCTGCCACGCCCTGCGTAGCCGCGCTATGGAAGTATGCCGATGTGCGGCCCTTTTTAATGCGCGCAGGCGCCGCCATTACAGCCCAAGAAGCCATTCGCCGTGTGCTGATTTTGGAAAACCCAGCCCTGCGCGGCCAAAGCTGTATCACGCAGTCGCTGTATGCAGGGCTGCAGCTGATACTGCCCGGCGAGGTAGCGCCCAGCCACCGCCACACCCAGTCTGCACTGCGATTTATTGTGGAAGGCTCGGGTGCCTACACAGCGGTAGACGGTGAGCGCACTACCATGCAGCCGGGGGACTTTATTACCACGCCGTCTATGGCGTGGCACGACCACGGCTACGAAGTAAGCCGTGCTCAACACTCCGATGCGCACGGCTACGAAGCAAGCCAAAACGAAAATGTCACCAACCCGATGGTCTGGCTAGACGGCCTGGACATTCCCATGCTGCGCTTTTTTGACGCAGGCTTTGCCGAAAACGACACCTCTCAATCGCAAACCATCAAGACACCCGAGGGCACCAGCTTTGCCCGCTATGGCCACAACATGGCACCTGTGCGCGGCATATCGCCCTATGGCAAAACCAGCCCCATTTTCAGCTACCCATACACCCGCACCCGTGAGGCGCTGCACCAGCTAGAGCGCGCTGCGCCAGTAGACGCATGGGACGGCATCAAATTGCGCTACACCCACCCGCTGACCGGCGGCTGGGCCATGCCCACGATGGGCACGTCTATGCAGCTGTTACCACCAGGGTTCGGTGGCAAACCGTACCGCCAAACTGATGGCGCTGTGTTCAGCGTGGTGGAAGGCGCAGGCACAGCCCACATAACATCACACCACGGCAGCACAGAATTTAGCTTTGGACTGCGCGACCATTTCGTGGTGCCGTCCTGGCACACTTTGCAGTTATGCAGCAGCACGGGCTGCGTACTATTTAGTTATTCAGACCGTCCTGTGCACGAAGCATTGGGCATTCACAGAGAAGAAAGAAGCGACCTATGAGCTATGTTTTTACACCGCCCGCCATTGTCAGCGTACCCGTACTGGGCCGCGCTGAGCGTTTTGCTGTCAACCGTATTTATTGCGTAGGCCGCAACTACGAGGAGCATGCCAAAGAAATGGGCTTTACGGGCCGCGAACCACCGTTTTTCTTCTTGAAACCTGCCAACACCATCGTCGTGGTGAACGCTGGCGAGACGGCTACTGTGCCCTACCCATCGCTGACGAAAAACTATCACCATGAGATTGAGCTGGTAGCCTGTATCGGCACAGGTGGCAAAAATATCAAGGCAGCAGACGCCATGCAGCACATCTTTGGCTACGCCGTGGGCCTGGACATGACACGCCGCGATTTGCAAGGCGATATGAAAAAAGCCGGCCGCCCATGGTGCATAGGCAAAGCGTTTGACCATTCTGCGCCCATCGGCCCGATTACACCTGCTGCGCAAGCTGGCGATATCGTCAATGCCGAGTTGTCCGTGCAAGTCAACGGCGCAGACCGCCAGCGCAGCAACGTTAGCAAATTGATCTGGAATATGGCTGAGACGATTGAACACCTGTCTGCCGCGTGGGAGCTGCAACCCGGCGACTTGATCTACACCGGCACACCGGAAGGCGTGGGCGCAGTCGTAGTAGGTGACACCATGGTGGGTGCTGTAGCGGGGCTGCAAAGTATCACTGTCAAAGTAGCCTAAAAACGCTCTGGGACAGTGTTTTTATAGACGTTTTGGGCCACTAACCCAAGTAAATCCTGCTCAAACAGCTATTTTATTTATAGCAATACTACTTTACCACCCAGCCAAACCATGTCAAAAATTTTAGAGAACCTTGCCAAGCTGTGCGCTATAGCCGCTGGCTTGCTGCTGATTTTTATCACACTGATGACCTGCATGAGTGTGGTGGGCCGTGAGGCGATTGGCAAAACGGTGGTGGGTGATTTTGAATTGTCGGGTGCAGCGGCAGGCGCAGCGATTGCACTATTTTTGCCGTGGTGTCAGTTCAAGCGTGGCAATATTTTGGTAGATTTTTTCACCACTAAAGCGTCTGAGAAAACGCAAGACGTGATGGAACGGTTTGGCACACTGCTGCTGGCTTGTGTGATGGCGCTGATGGCCTGGCGCACTACACTGGGTGGCCTGAACGCGTGGGCCACGCAAAGCGGCACCATGATGCTGGGCTTTCCCGAATGGATTGTCTACAGCCTGATGGTGCCACCGTTGGCGCTGACAGCCACCATCGCGTTGTACCAAACACTTTTCGGTTTTGCACCAAGCCATACCCAAGCCAATCCAGAGCTTGTTGTATGACCGCCATTCAACTCGCGTTGTCTATTTTTGCCATCATGCTGGTGCTGATGGCAGTGCGCGTACCGATTGCGGTGTGCATGTTTGCAGCTGGTGCTGCCGGCTATGTGGTGCAAACCGGCTGGAGCCCGCTGGCCAACTTTTTAAACAACCAAGCGTATGCGCGCTTTGCCAGCTACGACCTGTCGGTCATACCGCTGTTTATTTTGATGGGCCACTTTGCCACGCAGGGCGGCATCAGCAAAGCACTGTTCAGCTTTGCCGCTGGGGTGATGGGCCGCTTTAAAGGTGGCTTGGCCATGGCAGCGGTGCTGGCCTGCGCGGCCTTTGGCGCTATTTGCGGGTCGTCTGTGGCCACGGCTGCCACCATCACTAATGTGGCCTATGACGAAATGCGCAAACACGGCTATTCGGGCCGCTTGACTACGGGCACGCTGGCTGCAGGCGGCACGCTGGGTATATTGATACCGCCGTCGGTGCCACTGGTGATCTACGCCATATTGACCGAGCAAAACATTGCAAAGCTGTTTGCCGCTGCCATGGTGCCTGGCATCATAGCCATGCTGGGCTATATGGTGGCTATTGGCATTTACGTGCGCTTGGTGCCCGGCCATGCGCCAGAGCATGACGAAGTTGCCAAGAACAATATTTTTAGCGCACTGGCAGGCATAGGCCCGATTGCAGCTATTTTTATCATCGTGTTTGGTGGTATTTATGGCGGCTACTTCACACCCACTGAAGGCGCAGCGGTGGGCGCGTTTGCCACCTTTATTGCCGCTTTGCTTAAACGCGAGATGACGTGGCAAAAATTTAAAAACTGTTTTTATGCCACTGCAGAAAGCTCGGCCATGATCTTTTTAATCTTCTTGGGTGCTGACTTGATGAACGCTTCACTAGCGCTGACACAAGTGCCCGCACAGTTGGCGCAAGTTGTCGGCGCATGGGGTTTATCACCCGTGATGGTGGTGGCAGCCATCATGCTATTTTATGTAGTGCTGGGCGCGGTGATGGACGAGCTGTCGATGATTTTGCTGACCATTCCGATCTTTTTTCCCATGGTCATGGGCCTGGACTTTGGCATGAGCAAAGAGTACACCGCCATCTGGTTTGGCATCATGGTGCTGATGACCGTAGGCTTTGGCATGCTGGCCCCGCCCGTGGGGCTGAACGTGTATGTCGTCAACGGGCTAACCAAAGGCCGTGGCGATGCGGTGCCGATTGCCGAAAGCTACCGCGGCGTAATGCCGTTTTTAATCAGCGACACGGTGCGTACTATCTTGCTGCTACTGTTCCCGTCTATTTCGCTGTATGTGCTGCGGTTTATGCAGTAGCTTGTATGCCGTGAGTTATGTGTCGTGAAGTATGTGCTGTGAGTTGCATGCTTTGTGTTTCAGGGTTTATCCCCGCACCCAGTGTTGTGGCTGCACGTTGTGACTTGGTATAGTTTCAGGTTGCTGGTGTTTTTCTAATTTTTGGAGTTTGTCATATGGTTCAACGTCGCGCCCTTATCCAATCTGGCATTGCCGCCGCTGTGGGCAGCACTGCGCTGTCAGCCATCGCGCAGCAACCCTTAGTCACGCTGAAGTTTCACACCTTTATGTCCCCGCAGTCCAATGTGTGGCTCAACATGCACAAAGCCTGGATGGACAAGGTAGAAAAAGAATCTGGCGGGCGCATTAAGTTTGAAGCGTACCCTGCCATGCAACTGGGTGGCACGCCCGTGCAGCTGTACGACCAGGCACGTGACGGCGTGGTGGATATTATCTGGACGCTGCCTGGCAACACAGCCGGGCGCTTTCCTCGGGTAGAGGTTTTTGAGCTGCCCTTTATCATGACCAACGCTGAGGCTACGTCAAAAGCTTACTGGGAATACGTGCAAACCATGGCGGCAGATGAGTTTAAAGACGTACAAGTCATTGCTTTGCAAGTGCATGGGCCAGGGGTCATTCACACCACAGAAAAGCCCATCAAATCTGTAGCGGATTTGAAAGGGCTGAAAATTCGCGCACCCACGCGCCAAGTAACCAAGCTGATGGGCGCACTGGGAGCTACTCCCGTGGGCATGCCACTACCCGGTATTCCAGATGCATTGTCTAAAGGCACCATCCAGGGCTGCGTGATACCGTGGGAAGTGGTGCCTAGCGTCAAGGTGCACGAGCTGACCAAATTCCACGCCGAGTTTGACCCTGCAGGCGGCTCGCTATACACCACCACTTTTGTAATGGCCATGAACAAAGCCAAGTACAACAGCCTGCCTGCCGACCTGAAGAAAGTAATTGACAATAACTCTGGCATGGAAACCTCTGCTTGGCTAGGTAAAGCCCAGCAGGCAGGCGATACCGCAGGCCGCAAAGCCGCTACAGACCGCAACAACACCATATTTACCGTCAGTGTTGAAGAAGCTCAGCAGTTTCGCCGCGCGTCGCGCCTGGTGGAGGTGGAATGGGTAGAAGACATGAAAAAACGCGGCTTTGAGGGCCAAAAACTGTTGGACACCGCGCGCAGCTTGATTGACAAACACACCAAAGCCGCAGCGTCCCCTGCCAAAGCCATGCCCGCTGCTGCCAAGGCCCCTGCTAAAAAAGTTTAATGCGTTTGAGTTGAAGGTAATGCAGCACATCGCACCCGCTTAACCTTCACATTTCCCCCATACGCCCAAGGCTTCTACCCGAGCCTTGGGCGTTTTTGCGTACACTTGGGGCCAATGTACCCACGCCCACCGATTAAGCACTGCAAAAACTGCGGCACTGCCGTCATCTACCGCCAGCCAGACGACGGCGACACCAAACAGCGCGCTGTATGCCCCGCCTGCGGCACGGTGCACTACGAAAACCCGCTGAACGTGGTGGGCACAGTGCCGATATGGCACGGCGCTGACGGCCAAGACACCATCGGCAAAGTACTGCTGTGCAAACGCAATATCGAACCGCGAAAAGGCCTGTGGACACTGCCAGCCGGGTTTATGGAGCTAGACGAGACGACCGCGGCGGGTGCAGCGCGTGAGACCGACGAAGAAGCCGGTGCGCAGATTGAGATGCATGGTCTGTTCACACTTATCAACGTGCCGCGCGTGGGGCAAGTACATTTTTTCTACCGCGCTACTTTGCTCAGCGATCAGTTCAACCCAGGGTTTGAAACAATGCAGGCGCACCTGTTCAGCGAAGCGGATATTCCATGGGACCAAATCGCATTTCGGACAGTGCGGGATACGTTAGAGCGGTATTTTGCGGATGCCAAAAAGGGTGCTTTTGCTATGCACCAATTTGATATTTTGTGATGTGTTTGCTTGGTTTTTACTCCATAGTTATTTTTTAAGGTGATTTTCTTGCATCGTTTCTTGGGGGTGATTGAGTAGATTGCTGATATTGCAATTCTTGTACGGGAGCTGGCAGGC
>JANNCO010000108.1:0-15883 GCA_031386655.1 Polaromonas sp.
TCAGCAACAAAGCTGTCCTCCATGGCGGCCTATGGCCGCCTACTCCCCCTTTATGCCGCTGCGCTGAGTACACCACCTGCCAGCTCTTGTGAACATGGTGGGCGATCTATCGCTTACTTACTTGCTTGCCTACCTTATCCGCTGCGCTGAATGCACCGCCTGCCAGCTCCAGTGCCCTTGGTAGGTGATCCACCGCTGTCATCGCATTTAGCCAGTACGCAGCCTTGGCGCTTGGTGTGCACAGCGCAGCGGCATAAAGGAGGAGGCCAAAGGCCGGGGGACAGCCGCGGAGCTGTGCACGCCAAGTGCCAAGGCGAGCACAGAGCAGGCGTTGAAGGCACTCTAAGCGTATTCTGAGGCCTGTTTTCAGAGTGTTTTAGCCGTTGTAGGCCGCAGATACTGCTCAACCAGCTATGGAATTTATAGTAAACTTATACCCTATGATTATCATCGTGTCTTAACTTTTAAGCCCGCGCACCATGTCGTCAACTTTCGAGCACCGCTGGGCTGTGGCGTTGCTGTTCATCACGCCAGCGTTGTGGTCGGTCAATTATTTGGTCAGTCGCATGGCGCCTGGCCAGGTGGCGCCGCATATGCTGGCGCTGCTGCGGTGGTCACTGGCGGGGCTGGTGCTGGCAGTGTTTGCGTGGCCAGAGCTGCGGGCCAAGCGGGCGCTGCTGGCGCGGCATGCTTGGCATTACCTGGTGTTGGGTGGTTTGGGTATGTGGATGTGCGGTGCGTGGGTGTACATCGGTGCGCGTTCGACTACGGCCACCAATATTGCGTTGATTTATGCGCTGTCGCCCGTGTTTATTGCGCTGGCCTCTGCCCTGTGGCTGCGCGAACAGCTAGGCAAACTGCAGTGGCTGGGCATTGCGTTGGCGCTGACGGGGCTGGTGCATGTGGTGATCAAGGGGCAGTGGGGCCAGCTGTCGCAAGTGCAGTTTGTGGTGGGCGATGTGTGGATCTTGGGCTGCACCATTGCGTGGACGCTGTACTGTCTGCTGCTCAAGCGCTGGCCTAGTGATTTATCGTCTTTGGCTCGGCTGGTGCTCATCATCGCAGGCGGCGTGTTGCTGCTGCTGCCGCTGGCTTTGGTGGAGCTGGCCTCTGGTTTGCCAATGACCCACACCGTGTGGGACGCCAAAACCGCGGCGCTGGTGGTGGCCGTAGCGCTCATGCCCGGTGCGGGGGCGTATTTGGCTTATGCCACCGTGCAAAAACAACTGGGTGCGGCGCGGGCGTCGCTTACGCTGTATTTGGGCCCGCTGTACGCTGCGTTAGCGGCGTGGGCTGTGTTGGGCGAGCCGATTCGCGCCTACCATCTGGTGGGCGCAGCGGTGATATTGCCCGCTATTTACTTGGCCTCGCGCAGCAGCACCGCGCCGTAGATCGTCATGTGGTAACAACGCGCTGCTGGTTGCGGTGAAAGCTGCGGTGTTGGTCCCGGTACAGGCAGCTAAATTCAAACCGTTGCGGTCTTTTAACCCGCCGTAGCCCGCAGTTGCAAAATCTCAAACGCTGGCAGGGTTTTGCCTTCCAGCACTTCTAAAAAAGCACCGCCACCGGTGGAGATGTAGCCAATGTCTTTTTCAATACCGTACTTGGCAATGGCTGCCAGCGTGTCGCCACCGCCGGCGATAGAAAAGGCGGGGGACGCGGCAATTGCGCGGGCGATGGTTTCGGTGCCGTGGGCAAAGGCGTCAAACTCAAACACGCCCACCGGCCCGTTCCACACGATCGTGCCGGCCTGCATCAGCTGCTCGGCCAGCTTGGCGGCGGTTTGCGGGCCGATGTCCAAAATCAAATCGTCGTCTGCTACATCTGTGGCATCTTTGACCGTGGCGGGCGCATCGGCAGCAAAACGCTTGGCCACTACCACATCGGTGGGGATGGGCACTTCAGCGCCACGGGTTTTCATGGCCGTGATGACCGCCTTGGCCTCACCGATTAAATCTGGTTCGGCCAGCGACTTGCCAATGTGCATGCCTGCTGCAAACATAAACGTGTTGGCAATGCCGCCGCCCACAATCAGGCCGTCGACTTTGCTGGCCAGCGCCCGCAAGATAGTCAGCTTGGTGCTCACTTTGCTGCCTGCCACAATCGCAATCAGCGGGCGCTTGGGGTTGGCCAGCGCTTTGCTGATGGCGTCCATCTCGGCTGCCAGCAGCGGCCCTGCGCAGGCTATGGGTGCGTACTGCGCAATGCCGTAGGTGGTGGCCTCAGCCCGGTGGGCCGTGCCAAAAGCGTCGTGCACAAAGATGTCGCACAGCTTGGCCATTTTTTGCGCCAAGGCGTCGTCGTTATTTTTCTCGCCTTTGTTCAGACGGCAGTTTTCCAGCAACACTACTTGGCCGGGTTGTAATGCTTTGCCGTTCACGGTGAAGCCGTCAACCCAGTCAGTTATCAGCGGTACGGCGCGGCCTAGCAGTTGGGCCATGCGTGCTGCCACGGGGGCCAGCGAGTCTGCGGGTTTAAATTCGCCTTCTTTGGGGCGGCCAAGATGGGAGGTCACCATCACTGCCGCGCCGGCGTCTAGCGCCATTTGAATGCACGCTATGCTGGCGCGGATGCGGGTGTCTTCGGTAATATGACCAGTTTCATCCTGGGGCACATTCAAGTCAGCGCGGATAAAGACGCGCTTTTGCCCTACAGTGCCTTGGCTGCAAAGGTCAGAGAATCGGATAAATTGCATACAAAAGTTTCCGCACAAAATTAAAGTGGCTTGATTTTAGGGGCATCGCGCATAGCAAAAAAAAGCTTTGTCAAATAACCAGCCTGTTACCTTGTAGATGCCTTTGCAGCCCCCATCTCTCTACAATTGCGTTTCACAACTATCTACACAATATGGTCCCTCATCTCATCACAGCGCTTAACGGCCCCATCAACGAGCTGGAGCAGCGCATTTTAGACAGCATGCCCGCCATTGAACGTTGGTTTCGCCTGGAGTGGATGGAGCACACGCCACCGTTTTATACCTCGGTCGACGTGCGCAACGCGGGTTTCAAGTTAGCCCCGGTCGACACCAATTTATTCCCCGGCGGCTGGAACAATTTGACACAAGAAATGTTGCCTCTGGCGGTGCAGGCAGCCATGGCGGCGATAGAGAAAATATGCCCCGAAGCGCGCAACCTGATGATCGTGCCCGAGAACCACACACGCAACCCGTTTTATCTGGCCAACGTGGCGCAGCTGTCACGCATCTTCAACATGGCCGGGCTGAATGTACGCATTGGCTCCATCAACCCCGAGATCAAAGAACCCACCACTATTACCCTGACCAGCGGCGAGACGCTGCTGCTAGAACCTGTGATCCGCACAGGCGGTGAAGGCAATGGCGGTGGCAAAGGCCGCTTGGGATTAAAAAACTTCGACCCCTGCACTATCTTGCTCAACAACGATTTGTCCGCAGGCGTACCCGGCATACTGGAAGATATTTACGAACAGCACTTGTTACCGCCATTGCATGCAGGCTGGTACACGCGCCGCAAGTCGCAGCACTTTGCCGCGTACGAGGAGGTCAGCAAACGCTTTGGCAAGCTGCTGGGTGTTGACCCGTGGCTGATCAACCCGATGTTTGAGCAATGCGGTGAGGTTAATTTTGCCGAGGGCACCGGCATGGAATGCCTGACCACCAATGTGGACGCACTGCTGACCAAGATCAAGCGCAAGTACAAAGAATACGGCATCAACGAAAAGCCGTTTGTCGTCGTCAAGGCCGACAACGGCACGTATGGCATGGGCATCATGACAGTGCGTGATGTCAAAGACCTCGCCGAGGTCAACCGCAAAACCAAAAACAAAATGTCCGTCATCAAAGATGGCCAGCAAGTCAGCGATGTGATCATTCAGGAAGGCGTGCTGACCAATGAGCGCATGAACGACGCCGTGGCCGAGCCGGTGGTGTACATGATGGACCGCTACGTGGTGGGCGGTTTTTACCGCGTGCACTCGGAACGCGGTGTGGACGAGAACTTGAACGCGCCGGGCGCTAGTTTTGTACCATTAGCCTTCAACAAATCCGCCCACATGCCCCAGCCCGGCATGCCACCCGGTGCCAGCGAACCGAACCGCTTTTATATGTACGGCGTGATCGGCCGCTTGGCCATGCTGGCGGCCAGCTACGAGCTGGAAGCCAATGATCCTGAGCGTGAGACGTACGATTAATGTGTGGCGCTGGCTTTGAAGATTGATGTTCCAGTAATGTAAGCTGCGGCGATTAAGTAGTTTGCTTCGGCTTGAAGATTAATATTCCTGCATCGTGAGCTGGTCGGCGGCTTACTCAGTTTCGCGTCTGTATTCGGGGATGACTATTTTAAGTTTTGTACGGGAGCTGGCCGACGGCGTACTCAGCTTCGCGGCTGTCCTCCATGGCGGCCTATAGCCGCCTACTCCCCCTTTATGCCGCTGCGCCGAGTACACCGCCTGCCAGCTCTTGTGAACATGGTGGGCGATCTATCGCTTGCTTACTTGCTTACCTTATCCGCTGCGCTGAGTACACCGCCTGCCAGCTCTCGCAAACATGGTGAGCGATCAACCGCTGCAATCCGCACTTAGCCAGTACGCAGCCTTGGTGCTTGGTGTGGACAACGCAGCGGCATAAAGGGGGAGCCCGCAGGGCGGAGGACAGCCGCGGAGTTGTGCACGCCAAGTGCCAAGGCGAGCACAGAACAGGCGTTGAAGGCACGCCAGGAATATTCTGAGGCCTGTTTTCAGAGTGTTTTAGCCGTTGTAGGCCGCAGATACTGCTCAAGCAGCTATTAAATTAATAGTGCGGCCACACGCAGGAATACAATGCCAGCACCGCAGCACGCTCATCAGCTAGCGCACCATCGCCGTCGCCCATCTGCGTGGGGGCCTCGTTCAAGCGCGCTACGTGCTGTGTGTGGCGCAAGGTGCGGTAGGCATTGGCCGCGCGTTCGCCCACGCCGCTGGGCAGCAAACCCGCGTCCTGCGCTCGCAGCAACAGCGCAATGTTGCCCACGTTCTCCTGCAGCGCAGGCAGCGCACAGGCATGGGCCAGCACCAGGGTTTGCACGGCAAACTCTACGTCTACCATGCCGCCCGCACTGTGCTTGACATCAAACTTGCCGGCAGGCACGCGGTGCGCGGCGCGTACTTTGTTGCGCATGGCCAAAATTTCGTCTGCCAGCTGGCCTGCGTCACGCGGTGCACACAGCACGGCGGCGCGTACCGCGTCAAAGCGCGCGTGCAGCGCGGGGCTGCCCAACACGCAGCGCGCGCGTGTCATGGCCTGGTGTTCCCACACCCATGCGGTGTTGCTGCCGCGCTGGGTTTGGTAGTCTTCAAAGGCCTGCATCGAGGTGACCAAAAGGCCAGAGTTGCCATTGGGCCGCAGCGCGGTGTCAATCTCATACAAGTCGCCTTCAGCGGTTTTGGTAGACAACCACGTGATCAGCTTGCGCACCAGCGCGGCATACACCACACCAGCGTGCTCATGCGCGTCGTCATACACAAACACAATGTCCAAATCACTGCCATAGCCCAGCTCTTTGCCGCCCAGCTTGCCGTAGCCAATAATGGCAAACTGCGCGTGCTCAGCATGGCGATTTTTAAGGTGCCGCCAGCACCAGCGTGCGGTCACTTGCAGCACCGTGTCGGCCAGTGCGCTCAGCTCGTCGGCCACCTGCTCTACCGTGGCGCGGCCTTCAATGTCGCGCACCAGAATACGAAACACCTCTGCGTGCTGCGCGCGGCGCAGCAGCATCATCAGCGTTTCTTCGTCGTCTTGCCCAGTGATGCTCAGGGCATCGGCGCGTTGCTGCAGCTGGGCGTCAAACTGCGCTGCATCAAACCGCTCAACCAGCACCGCATCGCTGGCCAGCTCGTCTACCACACCGGGGTGCTGCATCAGGTAGCGCGCAGGCCAACGGGCAGTGCCCAGCACGCGCAGCAGGCGCTGATGCACCTTGGGGCGCTCCAGCAGCAGCGACAAATAGCTCTCCCGGCGCAGCAGGGGCTCAATCCAGTCGGCTATGCGCAATGCGGCGTCTTCGCTGACTTTGGATTCGTCTAGCCACTGGCCAGTGCGCTGCACCAAGCGCACCAGGCGCTGGCGTGCAACATCACCCAGGGCCAGCACGCGTGGGTGCTCGCGCCACAACGCCACACGCTGGCCAAAGCGCGCGGGCAGCTGGGCCAGCAGCTGGTCAAAGCTGACCTCGGGCGCAACCGCTGCACCGCCATGGCAGCCTTTGCACGGCGCAGTGTTGCCCAGCAATCGGTCAAACTCTGTGGCCACCAACTCGCGGTGCGTGTCCAGCGTGGCCAGCAGGCTAGAACTGCCTGCCAGGCCCATGCTGCGCGCCAGCCAGTCCAGGTCGGCGTCGTCAGTGGGCACAATATGGGTTTGTTGATCGTCCAGGTATTGAATACGGTGCTCTAGCTGCCGCAAAAATACATAGGCTGCGGCCAGCACATCGGCGGTGGCCTGCGGCATGAGCTGCGCTTTGGCCAAGCGTGGCAAGGCCTGCAATGTAGGCCGCGTGCGCAGCTCAGGGAACTGGCCACCGCGCACCACTTGCAGCAACTGCACGGTAAATTCAATCTCGCGTATGCCGCCGCGCGACAGTTTGATGTCATTGGCCCGCTCGGGTCGGCCCGCCGCGCGCTGGGTGGCGTGGTCGCGAATCTGGCGGTGCAGCACGCGCAGCGCGTCAAATACGTTGTAGTCCAGATATTTACGAAACACAAACGGCAGCACCACAGCACGCAGCTGGGGTGCCGTGGCGCGTGCCTCCAGCGGTGCCACCATGCGGCTTTTTAGCCACGCAAAGCGTTCCCATTCGCGGCCATGTGCCACCAGATAATCTTCCAGCGCGTCCAGCGCGACGGCGCTGGGCCCCGAGTTACCGTTGGGCCGCAGCGCCAGGTCCACCCGAAACACAAAACCATGCTCGGTCACATCCGCCAGCAGGGTGCTGATGCCGCGCACGGCCTTGGCAAAGTATTCGTGGTTCGACAGTTGCCCACGCCCTTGCGCACTGCCCGCAGTGCGCCCATCCTCGTCGTAGACAAAGATAAGGTCAATGTCACTCGATACGTTCAGCTCGCGCGCGCCCAGCTTGCCCATGCCCACGACCCACAGTACCGCCCGCTGGCCCGCAGCAGTGGTAGGTGCGCCGTGCACTGTGTCTAGCGCGGCCTGCACCTGCTGGCAGGCCGTATCAAGCGCAAATTCAGCCAGACATGTCATCGTGGCGGTAACTTCACCCAGCCCGCAATGTGCGTCACAGTCGCGCTGCACCAAGCGTTCCAGCACCAGTGCGCGGGTGATGCGCAGCGCAGCTCCAGAGTCGTACGGTGTGTGCAGCAGGCGTTGGTAGCATGCCTGCAAGGTCTCTGGTGTGATAATGCCGGCGGGTAAAAAAGCCAAGCAGTCTGCGTACCTGCGCCGCACACGTTGGGCGTAGCGGGGGTGGTGAGACAAGAGCGAAGGTGACAAAAGGGTGGGCGACAAAGGGGTGGGTGACGAAAGGACGGGTGATGTAGGAGGGTACGCCCATGGGGCCGGCGAATTTATCGTTTGAGGAGCGCCATACAAAACTTCACATCCTTGCGGCGAACCGATCTGCTGTCTACGGGTCATAATTCCTACCATTACTGCCTATGTCTGAATTATTGTTGTCTAACTCCACTACTGCGCCCGGCTATCAACCGATGCCCGTTGTGCCGCCCTCGAGCAAACTGCGTTGGTTCAGCAGATTAGCCGCCATTATTTGGTGGCTGTGCGTAGTGGCTGCGATTTTATTTGCGCTGGCTTGGGGCGCGCTTCATGGACTGATTGTGCCGCGAATCGGCGATCTGCGCCCAACGCTGGAAAATCGGCTCACCAGCATGCTGGGCGTTCCAGTGCGTATTGGTGCTATCACGGCGCAGTCCAACGCATTGGCGCCCTCGTTTGAGCTGACCGATGTGCGGTTAAAAGACACGCTGGGCCGTGATGCTTTGGTGCTGCAAAAAGTAATTGCCACTGTGTCGCCGCGGTCCATGCTGCAGCTGGGGTTTGAACAACTGGTGATTGAACAGCCGCTGCTGGATGTGCGGCGCAGCCCGCAAGGTACGATCACGGTGGCAGGGTTTGCACTACCCTCGCAACAAGCCGACACCGCAGGCAGCAGCCCCGCCACCGATTGGTTTTTTTCCCAGCGCGAATTTGCCATTCGTTCAGGCACCGTCAACTGGACCGATGAGTTGCGCGGCTTGCCACCCGTGCAACTGACCCAGGTAGACCTGGTGGTGCGCAACCCCCGGCGCACGCACCAGATTCGGCTGGACGCCACCCCTGCGCCAGAGTGGGGTGACCGCTTTAGTCTGGTGGGAGATTTACGCAGTCCTTTATTGCGCTCCGGTGCAGGGCAGTGGCGTGATTGGCAGGGCGAACTTCATGCTGACTTTGCGCGCGTAGACGTGCAGCACCTCAAACGCTATGTCGACCTTAACTTTGACGTGGCGCGTGGCTATGGCGCTGTGCGCGCGTGGGCTGGGCTGGGCCAAGGCAAGATCACGCAGGCCACTGCAGACGTTGCACTGGCCAATGTACAAGTGACATTAGGCCCCAAACTGCAACCTCTGGTCATGCCTGTCCTAAGCGGTAGACTGGCGGGTGAGGTTGTCTCAGGCGGGGTGCGAGTTGCCACGCAAGATTTGGCGTTTCGCACCCAAGAAGGTGTGCAGTGGCCAGGCGGCGATGTGAGTTTTCTGCAAACAGGTCAGGAAGGCACCACCAAGTCTGCAGGTGAGCTCACAGCAGATAAATTAGATTTAGCCGCGCTATCGCAGATTGCCGACCGCCTGCCGATGGCTACCGCTACCCATGTGCTGCTGCGCAGCCTGGCACCTGCAGGTTTGGTAGAGGTGGTGCGTGGGTCTTGGCAAGGCCATTACAGCGCGCCTACTGCCTACAGCGCGCAAGGACGTGTTAAAAACTTCAATGTAGCCGCAGACTTTGGCCCACCGCAAGCTGCGCTGGATGGTATCGCCAAAATAAACACCAGAGCCAGCCGCCCCGGCATACGTGGTGCAACGATCGACTTTAAATTGAACCAGCGTGGTGGCCAAGCCGCAGTGGCTGTTGACCAAGGCGCATTGGTCTTGCCCGGTACTTTTGAAGACCCTACCGTGCTGCTGGATTCTTTGCGCACCAACGTGAAATGGACGCAAGAGGGCGAGCGAATAGAGGTGCAATCAGACGCTTTGACGTTTGCCAATGCTGATATGCAAGGCGAGGTCAAGGTTAAGTGGCGCACAGCCGACCCCGCCAAAAGCAGCGCCAAGTCGCGTTTTCCTGGCGTGCTGGATTTGCAAGGCAGCTTGCAGCGTGCCAACGGCACCCGCGTGCACCGCTACCTGCCCTTGGTACTACCCCAGTCTGTGCGTGATTACGTACGCAACGCGGTGGTGCAAGGCAATGTGAAGGAGGCCAAATTTACCGTCAAGGGCGACCTGTTTGACATGCCTTTTAAAAATCCCAAGCTGGGAGAGTTTCGCATTGCAGCGCAATTGGCCGACATCCATTTTGCCTATGTACCGCCCAGCACGCAGCCTGCAGACAGCTTGCCTTGGCCGCCGCTGACCCAAGTTAATGCCGAGCTGGTGTTTGACCGCGCGTCCATGGCCGTTAACAACGCTACCGGTCGTTTAGGCAGCGGCACAGGCACGGTGCAAATTACCAAAGCCAACGCTGACATAGCCGATCTCAAGGAGGGCGTCACTACAGTGCAGGTGAACGCTGACACCCGAGGCGCATTGCAAGACATGGTAGCCATCGTCAACACATCACCACTATTTGGCATTACCAGCCAAGCCTTGGCCACAGCAAAAACCAGTGGTAGTGCAGACCTCAAACTGAAGCTGAATTTGCCCCTTAGCAACCTGTCCAGTAGCACGGTAGCTGGCAGCGTAACGCTGACTGGCAATGATGTTCAAATGAAACCCGACACGCCGCTGCTGGCCAATGCCAAGGGGTTGATCAGTTTCAATGAGGCAGGCTTTAGCCTCAAAGACATCCAAGCCAGCATGTTGGGGGGGGATATACGGCTTGACGGTGGCACACGCGCCAACGCCGGGCCTGCAGATGCTGGCTTGGTATTTCGTGCACAAGGCAATATGACAGCCCTGGCGCTGGCGCAAGCTAAAGAGCTGGGGTTTGCCTCGCGCTTGGGCACCTATGCCTCAGGCGGGGCAGCCTACACGGCCACGCTGGCGTTTCGCAAAGGTATCGCCGAGATTGCCGTCAACAGTGACTTGCAAGGCATGGGGCTGAACCTGCCTGCACCATTGAACAAAGCGTCCAATGCCATTTTGCCAATGCGCTACAGCAGTGCATTGGTGCCCGCATCTTTGGCCGCAGACCAAAAACTGCAAGACCAAATCAATGTGGACTTGGGCAGCATTGCCAACATCGTATTTGTGCGCGATATTTCAGGCACAGAGCCGCGTGTGCTGCGCGGTGGCATTGGCGTGGGCTTGTCGCAGGGCGAGACTACGCCTTTTATTCAAGATGGTGTTGTGGCCAACATCAATTTTGCACAGGTTAATTTGGACGCTTGGCAAAAACTGTTGACAGGACCATCCAGCAGCACAGGCATCAATACAAGTACTAGCACCAGCACCAACACCAGTGCCAATACAAGTACCAGTGTTACGCAGGACGTAAGCAGCCCCGCTGGTGGCGCCAGCAGTGCAACAGACTCAGCGCTAAGTGGTTACCTGCCCAGTGTGATGGCTGTGCGCGCGCAAGAGCTTACTGTACAGGGCCGCACGCTCAACAATGTGGTGGTGGGTGGGTCGCGCGACGGGCTTAACTGGCGTGCCAACCTGGATGCGCGCGAGCTCAATGGTTATGTCGAGTACAGCCAACCCAGTGGGCTGAATGCTGGCAGGGTGTACGCTCGGTTAGCCCGGTTAAGCCTGGCGCAAACAGCAGCCACCGAAATAGAAGCGGTGTTGGACAATCAACCCACCGCCATTCCAGCACTGGACATCGTAGTGGAAGACTTTGAGTTGCGCGGCAAAAAACTGGGCCGCATTGAGGTGGAAGCTACTAACCAGGGCAGTACTGCAACGCCAGCAGGCACCATCCAGAATAACACCGCCGAGCGCAGCACCATAGTGCGTGAGTGGCGTTTGAATAAACTGAACGTCATCATGCCCGAGGCGCAGTTTACGGCCACAGGCAATTGGACTACTGTGGGCAGCACAGGTTTAGGCAGCCGCACGGCGGTAATCGGCAGCGAACGCCGTCGCACGGCAATGAATTTCAAGCTAGACATTGCTAACTCAGGCGAGCTACTCAAACGCCTTGGCATGGACCAAGTCATTGCCAAAGGCAAAGGAAAAATGGAAGGTCAAGTAGCCTGGATTGGTTCGCCTTTGGCGCTTGACTACCCCAGCATGAGCGGAAACTTCAATGTCAACATTGAAAGTGGGCAGTTCCTCAAAGCTGACCCTGGCTTGGGCAAGCTGCTGGGTGTGCTGAGTTTGCAGTCATTGCCCAGGCGCTTGACCTTGGATTTCCGAGATGTTTTTACGGAAGGTTTCTCGTTTGACTTTGTGCGCGGCGACGTCAAAATAGAGCAAGGCGTAGCCGCTACGAACAATCTGCAAATGAAGGGTGTAAATGCTGCCGTACTCATGGAGGGCAGCGCCAATCTTGCCAAAGAAACCCAAAATCTCAAAGTGGTGGTGGTGCCCGAGATCAATGCTGGTACCGCTTCGATAGTTGCGGCGGTGATTAATCCAGTAATCGGTTTAACCACCTTTTTAGCGCAACTGGCCTTGCGCGGGCCGATCATTGAAGCCGCTACGCAGGAGTTTCAAATTACTGGTTCTTGGGTCGATCCTAAAATCACTAAAGTGGCTCGTAAATTCGCCCCCAACAGCACCGACAACCCAGCTTCCAACGGCACACCTTGAAAACATATGCGAGTTGCTGCTATTCAAATGGTGTCTGATACGCAGGTACCAACCAACTTGCAGGCAGCCGGCCAACTGATAGCCCAGGCTGCTGCACAAGGCGCTGAACTGGTGGCACTGCCAGAGTATTTTTGCCTGCTGGCAGCCAGTGATGCAGACAAGCTAGCGGCCCAGGAGCAGGCATCTGATGGGCCTATTCAAACATTTCTGGCCAATATGGCACGAGGCCATAAAGTATGGCTGGTGGGCGGCACGTTGCCGCTGTCCACCGCGCAGCGCCAGCGCGTGCGCAACAGCTGTTTGGTGTTCGATCCGCAGGGCCAGCAAGTGGCCCGCTATGACAAAATTCATCTGTTCGCGTTTGACAATGGGCAGGAAAGTTATGACGAATCGCGCGTCATTGAACCTGGCACAACACCCGTATGCTTTAGCTTGCCGTCGCGTGACGGCCATACCTGGCGCGTGGGCTTAAGTGTGTGCTATGACCTGCGGTTTGCAGCGTTGTACAGCGCACTGCAGGCCGACCTGTTGCTGGTGCCCAGTGCCTTTACCCACACCACAGGCCAAGCCCATTGGGAGGCACTGCTGCGTGCCCGTGCGATTGAAAATCTAGCCTACGTCGTAGCCCCTGCGCAGGGTGGCCAGCATGCCAACGGTCGCGCCACGTGGGGCCACACCATGGTAGTGGGCAGTTGGGGCGAAGTGCTGGCCCAGCATGCGCAGGGGCCTGGCGTGGTGCTGGCAGACATTTCGATGACTGCGCTGCAGCAGCAGCGTGCGCAGCTGCCAGCACTGGCGCACCACCAGGCGCTGCCGCCTGTGACGCACAGCGTATGAGCGCACAGCGTATGAGCGCACAGCGTGTGAGCGCACAGCGTGTGAGCGCAGGCGGTGTGCAGGATGAAGGTAGGCCTTCACTGCCAGGTTTGCGCAAAATACGCATCACACGCAGGGCTATGCTTTGGGCTGCGCTGTTGGTCTTGCTTCTGGCGTTATTGGCCACGCTGGTGTGGCTGGCCGGGCGCTACGAGGCCAGCCAGGTGCAGGTTCGCGTAGAGCGCGATGCCGCTGAAGCGGTAGGTGATATTCGCGCTGCCTTGATCCGCAATGTGCAAAATATGCAGGCGTTACCCCCCTATGCAGAGCAGCCCAAAGCATGGGCACAAGACACCAGCAGCTTGTTGCGCCAGCACCGCGAAATAGTGCGTATGGAATGGCGCGACACCGCGCTGAACGTCATAGCTGCGGTAGATTCTGCGTACCACGCACCGTTGTTTGCCAAGCTGGCACGCAGCAATACATTTGCAGATGTGCAAGCTGCCTGCGCCAGCGCACGCCGCACCACGGGCCCAGCGTACTCATCCAGTCATTTCCAGCCTATTGCCGATGGGCTGGGGGTAGAGCTGATTGAAATGTGCCTACCGGTGTCTACAGCAGGGCAAATTAACGGTTATCTTGTGGCGTCCTACGCGCTGCAAAGTATGCTGACCGAATTGGTGGGTAAACAAATTGCACGCAGCCAGGAAATTTCTTTCACTGAGGCCGACGGCACCCGTTTGGCAGTGCACGGTGCCGCGCAGCGGGGCAGCCGCGTTTTCACAGCGCAGCATTTGCTGGACTTATCAGGCAACACCATGGTGTTGCGCATGGACAGCTGGCGTGCAGCGCCCGATTTGTTTCCCAATGTGCTTACCGCCTTGGTAGCCCTGATGTCGTTAGCCTTGATGACGGTACTTTTTTTGCTGGGTAAAGACGTCAACAAACGCCTGCGCGCCGAGCGTGATTTAGCGGACGCACTGGCCTTTCGCAAAGCCATGGAGGACTCGCTGGTCACCGGCATGCGTGCGCGCGACTTGCAGGGGCGCATTACGTATGTGAACCCGGCTTTTTGCCAAATGACAGGCTTTAGTGCGGCGCAGCTGACCGGCATTACCTCGCCCATGCCTTACTGGCCACCCGAGCTGGTGGACGAATACCAGCAGCGCCAAACCGTACGCTTGATGGGCCAGCTGCCCAGCCGCGAGGGCTTTGAATCAGTCTTCTTGCGCAGCGACGGTACGCGCTTTCCAGTATTGATTATCGAGGCCCCACTGATCAACGCCCAACAAGTGCAAACCGGCTGGATGAGCGCCATTCTGGACATTACCGACCAGCGCCGCATGGAGGAGCTGTCGCGCGCCAGCCAAGAACGCCTGCAAGCCAGTGCGCGCTTAGCCACTGTGGGCGAGATGGCCTCGCTGCTCAGCCATGAGCTGAACCAGCCGCTGGCAGCTATTTCCAGCTACGCCACAGGGTCGATCAATATGCTCAAAGATTCGGGCCATACGAATCCGCAAGATATTCAGCATGCTTTGCTGCGCATCAGCGAGCAGGCTGAGCGTGCTGGCAAGGTGATCAAGTCGGTGCACGACTTTGTGCGCCGCCGCGACCAAGCGCATGAGGCTACAGCGCCCCATTTGCTGTTGGATGCCATCATGCCATTGGTCAGCCTGCAGGCGCGCAAGCTGGGTGTACACATGCGCGTGCACTGCTCCCCCACGCTGCCTGCTGTGCACTGCGACCGCACCATGGTTGAGCAAGTGCTGCTCAATTTAGCCCGCAACGCCATGCAGGCCATGGACGGTGCGCCTGTGCACCAGCGCGTGATCACGCTGCAAGCCCGCGCATTGGTAACCCCGGCAGACCATGCAGGGCATTGGGTAGAATTTTCGGTAGCAGACCTGGGCAGCGGCATTGACGCGGCAACAGCAGCACGCTTGTTTACCCCGTTTTTCACCACCAAAGCCGAGGGCATGGGCCTAGGGCTTAGCCTATGCCGCACCGTGGTAGAACAACACGGCGGTTTTCTGGCGTTTGAGCCGCATGCACCACGTGGCACGGTGTTTAAATTTACGCTGCCCATGGCCAGCCCAATCTTGCCGATTGCATTTGCGGCCTCAACGGTAGCGGCAACTACCTAGCCTGCACCACACCGGCTTGGCAGACAATCCCTTCCATGCAACCGACCCTAGACGCTACTGTGTACATCGTGGACGATGACGCCAGCGTGCGCGACGCACTGGCATGGCTGCTGCGCTCACGCCATTTGCCCTACGCCACATTCGACAGTGCCGAGGCGTTTTTGTCCCAAGTGGCGCAGCACTTTACGCCTGGCCAAGCATGCTGCCTGCTGCTGGACGTTCGCATGCCGGGCATGAGCGGGCTGGCCCTGTTTGACGCTATTCAAGCCAAGCCGTGGGCGCTAGCAATGCCTATTATTTTTCTGACCGGGCATGCCGATGTGCCTACGGCGGTGGATACGGTCAAGCGGGGCGCGTTTGATTTTTGTGAAAAGCCATTTTCTGACAATGCACTGGTAGACCGTGTGGAGCAGGCGCTGGCGGCCAGCGCTAAAGTTGTGCAAGACGTGCACACAGTGCACGGGCTGCGCCAACGCCACGCCGAGCTGACCGAGCGTGAGCGCGATGTCATGGCCTTGGTTATCCGCGGACTGCCTAACAAACTCATTGCCGACCAACTGTCGATCAGCGTGCGCACCGTAGAAGTACACCGCGCCCGCGTATTTGACAAAATGGGCGTGAAGTCGGCGGTTGAGCTGGCTAATTTGCTCCAAAAACTATAGCTGCTTGAGCAGTATCTGCGGCCTACAACGGCTATAACACTCTGAAAACAGGTCTCAGAATATTCCTGGCGTACCTTCAACGCCTGTTCTGTGCTCGCCTTGGCACTTGGCGTGAACATCTCCGCGGCTGTCCTCCGCCCTGCGGGCTCCCCCTTTATGCCGCTGCGCTGTCCACACCAAGCACCAAGGCTGCGTAATGGCTAAGTGCGATTACTGCGGTGGATCGCCCACCATGTTCACAAGAGCTGGCAGGCGGTGTACTCCGCGCAGCGGCATAAAGGGGGAGTAGGCGGCCATAGGCCGCCATGGAGGACAGCCGCGTAG
>JANNCO010000110.1:0-3793 GCA_031386655.1 Polaromonas sp.
AGCTGAAAGCCCGCAGCGGTGAGCTGTTTTTGAAAGCTAGCGCTGCCGCACGCTGGGCACACCGTGAGCAAGGGGTCAGAGATTTTTTGCAAAACGTCCTTGGCATGGCCGCAGGAGGTGCATCGGTAAGCATAAATAGGCATGGAGCGTGGGCAAATGTTGCAAAACCTCCCATTATAAAGCCCCGAGCGAAAAAAACCTTTCTCACCTCTGGCCTTGGGGCGGCTGCTACCCTACAATTTCTGCTGGGTAATGGGCAAAACAAGCGACCAAAGTTTGCTTTGCCCCGCCCCGTGTTGCCAACCCTTCACTTTAAATCTTAGCCGTTATGAAAAAACACCTTTGGATTCTGGCCCTTAGTGCCGTGGTTCTAGTCGCCTGCAGCAAAAAAGACGACACCCCGGCCTCTGCGGCTGCCGCGCCCGCTGCCGCAACCTCAGCCGCGGCCGCCGCCCCGGCCAATACTGAAGAAAAAGTACTCAACATTTACAACTGGCCTGACTATATTGCCAAAGATATGATTGCCAACTTCGAGAAAGAAACGGGTATCAAGGTCAATTACCAAACCTTTGAAAACAACGAAGCGCTCAACGCCAAGCTGGTAGCAGGCAATACCGGCTACGACATTGTGGTGCCCGGTGCCGTGTTTGCCAAAGGCCAAATTGAGGCCGGCTTGCTGCAAAAGCTAGACAAAAGCAAAATCCCCAATACCAGTAACCTAGACGCTGAGATTATGGGCAAGCTAACCACTGTTGACCCCGGTAATGCTTACCTGATTCCTTGGGCTTGGAGCTTCACCACGGTAGGCATCAACAAGACCAAGGTCGCCAAAGCACTGGGTAGCACGCCCATGCCTGAGAACGCCTGGGACTTGGTGTTTAACCCCACCTACACCGCCAAGCTCAAATCATGCGGCATAGCCTACCTCGACTCGCCTACCGAGGTCATTCCGCCAGCCCTGCACTACATTGGCAAAAACGCTTACTCCAACGATGCAGCCGACCACAAAGCGGCAGGCGACATGCTGGCCAAAGTACGCAAAGACATCCGTTTGTTCTCCAGCACCATGATTGACGACCTGGCCGGTGGCAAAGCGTGCGTAGCACTGGGCTGGGCAGGTGACATCAACATCGCCAAGGGCCGTGCGGTAGAAAATAAATCAGGTGTCGAGATTGAAGCCCTGGTGCCCAAAACCGGTGGCTTGATCTTTTTTGACAATTTGGCCATTACCAAAGACGCCAAGCACCCTGGCAATGCGGCTACCTTTATCAACTATTTCTTGCAGCCTGACGTGTCTGCCGCGCTCACCAACGAGCTGGGCTACCCCACAGCCAACAAAGCCAGCGTGGCCAAAGTAACGCCTGAAGTCGTGGCCAACAAATCTGTCTTTCTAGAGCCAGCGGCATTGGCTACGATGGTGCCGCCGTCCAGCTTTAACAACGCGGCGCGTGAATCGCTCAGCAACATCTACACAGCGTTTAAAAAAGGCAAGTAAGCCGCACGGGCTGACACCATGAACATTGTGAAAACTTGGTGGCAGCGCTTGGGCTTGCCGGGCTTGATGGGTAAGCTGGGCAAACTCGATATAGGCCGCCGCACGGCGCTGGGCATTCCCTACGTGTGGTTGCTGGTCTTTTTTGCCTTGCCTTTTCTCATCTTGCTGCGCATCAGCTTGACCGACATGGGCGATGGCTTGGACCCATTTGCCACCATGCTGACCAATACCGACGGCAAGTGGCGGTTGATTTTGAAAGTGCAAAATTATCTGTCGGTCTTCAGGGACAGCGATGGCCAGTGGGGCAGCACCATCTACACCGATGCATACCTGCTGTCGCTGAAATATGCTCTTTTGACCACGGTGCTGTGCTTGGGTCTGGGCTATCCGTTTGCTTACTTTATCGCGCGCGCCAAGCCTGCCCACCGGCCCGTGTACCTGATGCTGGTCATGCTGCCGTTTTGGACCTCTTTTTTGCTGCGTGTGTATGCGTGGAAGGGTATTCTGGCTGACCAAGGCGTGGTCAATGCGGCGCTGCTGGCGCTGGGCATCATCAACGAGCCTATCCAAATGCTGTACACCGATGTGTCGATGCTGGTAGGCATGACGTACGTGTACCTGCCATTCATGGTGCTGCCTTTGTATGCCAACTTGGTCAAAATGGACCTGCGATTGCTGGAAGCAGCCTACGACTTGGGTGCCAGTCCATTCACGGCGTTTTGGCTGGTTACCGTGCCACTCAGCCGCACCGGTATCGTAGCGGGCTGCATGCTGGTGTTTATCCCCTGTGTGGGCGAATTTGTCATTCCATCGCTCTTGGGTGGGGCCGAGAACATCATGATTGGCCGTGTGGTGTGGGACGAAATGTTCAGCAGCAACAACTGGCCGCGCGCTAGCGCCTTGGCCATTATCATGATTGTGCTGGTGATAGCGCCGCTGCTGTGGTACCAGCACCGCACCATCACCAAATTTGCCAGCGCTTAGCGCAGGAGGCACGTTAGCATGGGCACATATTCGCGTTTCATGCAGCGGCATATTGCCAAACTGTGGATGTTGGCGATCTACCTGTTTTTGTACGCCCCGCTGCTATTTCTGGTGATTTTTTCGTTCAACAGCACGCGCCAGGACAGTGTGTTCACTGGGTTTTCAACCCGTTGGTACCAAGCGCTGGCCTCAGACCCGCGCTTGGTCGAAGGCTTTTTTCTGTCGCTTAAAGTTGCTTTGGTCAGTGCCAGTGCAGCCACCGCGCTGGCCACATTGGCAGCCTATGCACTGGTACGCATGGGGCAGTTTCGCGGGCGTATGCTGTTCTCTGGCATGGTCAATGCGCCTTTGGTCATGCCCGAAGTCATCGTGGGCATGTCGCTGCTGCTGTTGATGGTGGGCATACAGCGCTCCGTCGGCTGGCCTGAACGCGGCACCATGACCATTGTGCTGGGGCATATTCTGCTGGGTATGGCGTACGCCACGGTGGTGATCCAGTCGCGCCTGTCAGAGATGGACCGTTCGCTGGAAGAAGCAGCCATGGACTTAGGCTGCCGCCCGGGACAGGTTTTTTTCCTTGTCACGCTGCCTAATATTGTGCCTTCGCTGATGGCAGCGTGGCTGCTGACATTTACGCTGTCGTTTGACGATGTGGTGGTGTCTGAGTTTTTATCAGGCCCGGGCGTGACAACGTTGCCGCAAGTGATTTTTAGCTACGCCCGGCGCGGGGTGAACCCTTCCATCTATGCAGCAGCTACTTTGCTGATGGTAGTGGTAACACTGGCCGTGCTGGTGTACACGATTTATCTGGCGCGGCAGCAACGGAGAAAGACTGCTTCCACTTAATGCTCAAGCTGTTGCCAAAAATGTCTTTGCTTCGTTTGGCATGATGCTGCTATGAGGTCTGCATGAATCTTTGCTTGGTTTAAGCAACCCGCGCGCTGGTGAGGTGCAATTGGGTTCAGCGAAACTTTTTTCCTGTCCTAGCACTTCGCGGTCACACTGCAACGCACGGTAGGCCCATGCCCAACGGTCCTAGCGGCCCTTTATTGTTTGTCATAGGCACACCGAACGTTGCTGCGCTCCACTGGCGTGGTGACTGGCAGATGGGTAGCGATCTCAATTAAGTACGGTTCTAATTCGTCGTGACTTGCACCGAGCGAAACCCCAGCGCTCTACAAGCGACCGGCTGTGGCCTAGGCCTTTTGCCACCCGTTGAGCCACGGGCTCGAAGCACGGAACGCAGGGGACAAGAAATTTAGATGTCTGAGCGCTTGCGCGAGTTTCTAAATTTCCCCCGGAGTGAGTACTGGA
>JANNCO010000177.1:0-2950 GCA_031386655.1 Polaromonas sp.
CGCACTGCGGCTTCGCGGTTGCTCTCGTCGCGTGTGGCGTCTAGCAGCGCCAGCATGCTGGCTTTGAGCTGGGTTTGGTCTAGGCTCAGGGTTTTTTTACCAGCTTTGACTTTGGGGTTGGTGATTTCTTCAATTTCTTCCAGTACTTTTTGCGTGCTGGTGCCGGGCGGCAGCTCGGTCACCACCAGTTGCCATTGGCCACGCGCTAGTTCCTCAATTTTCCAGCGGGCGCGCACTTTCAGCGAACCACGGCCGGTTTTATAAGCATCGGCAATATCGGCAGGCGTACTGATAATCTGGCCGCCGTTGGCATAGTCGGGCCCGGGGATGATGGCAAAGAGTTCTTCATCACTGACCTTGGGCTGCTTGATCAACGCCACGCAGGCGTCGGCTACTTCGCGCAGGTTGTGGCTGGGTATTTCGGTGGCCAAGCCCACGGCGATGCCCGAGGCACCGTTCAGCAAATTAAACGGCAAGCGGGCAGGCAGCTGCTTGGGCTCTTCGGTGCTGCCGTCGTAGTTGGGAATAAAGTCGACGGTGCCCATGTCGATCTCGTCCATCAGCAGCGAGGTGATGCGTGACAAACGTGCCTCGGTGTAGCGCATGGCGGCGGCACCGTCGCCGTCGCGGCTGCCAAAGTTGCCTTGCCCGTCGATCAGCGGGTAGCGTTGGCTGAAATTTTGCGCCATGCGCACCAGCGCGTCGTACGCAGCCTGGTCACCATGCGGGTGAAAGCGGCCCAGCACATCGCCCACCACACGCGCGCTTTTAACGGGTTTGGCACCGCTAGCGCCGTTGGCCCCGCCAAAGCCCAAACCCATGCGCGACATGCTGTACAAAATGCGCCGCTGCACGGGCTTTTGGCCATCGCACACATCGGGCAGCGCGCGGCCTTTGACCACGCTGAGCGCGTATTCAAGGTAAGCACGCTGGGCGTAGGTGGCCAGGTTTAGGCTGTCGTCGGTCTCGCCTGAGGAAAATTCTAAATTCGGTTGGTCGTTCATAGAGTCGGTAGCACAGCGTAAGGGTGTGTAGGGATGCGTCGTGGGCGCAGCGTTTATTTGGAATCTGAAGCAGATGGAGTCACCGCTTTGCCAGACGGTACGGCACTGGCGGGTATTGCAGCAGCTAGTGGAGCGGATGTGGGGGTAGAGGTTGCAACACTTGCGGGCGCAGATGCAAGAGCAGATTTTGGTACCGGCAATGACACAGGCGACGGTGTAGGGGCAGACCGTGAGCCCATGCCAGCCAGCGGCGGCACCATATTGCCACGGCCCAAGGCACCGCCGGGGGCTGTCTGTGGCCCGGAGGCTGTCTGTGACCCAGCGCCTATCTCCATGCGCACACGTGCAGGTGGCTTATCGCTGGACGTGGATGTTGCAGCCAGCATGTTGGGCGGCTTTAAAGTGGTGTAGATCTGCATCACGGTTTTAACGTAGTTTTGCGTCTCGGCAAAAGGCGGTATTTTATTGCCATAGCGCTTGACTGCACCCTCGCCTGCGTTGTATGCGGCTAAAGCCAGCTCGGGCTTGCCCGGAAACATAGCCATTAAGTCGCGCAGGTAACGGCTGCCTGCTTTGATATTGGTTTTAGGGTCGGTTAATTTTTTTTCAACAGTTGCTTTGGCATCGGCCTGCACTCCGTAGCGCTGCGCTGTGGGTGGCATGAGCTGCATCAGGCCAACAGCGCCCTTGGGCGAGACGGCGTTGGTGTCAAATCCAGATTCGGTAGCAATCAGCGCTTGCAGCAGTTCAAAATCAATCTTGTGGGTGCTAGCGGCTTCGCGCAAGTGGTGTTTGACTGATTTAAAGCTGGGTGAGATTTCAAAAAAAGCCATCAGCTTAGGCGCTAGCTTGGGCACATTAACAGGGTGCGGCATGGCATCGGTTACGCCACCGGGTCGGGCAGAGGCGCTTGGCAAGCCATCTTTGGTGTCGAAGCTGGTACCACCTTTGAAGTAAATTTCGTAGCGCTCATCCACTTTTTCTGCGGCGAAGTGGGCTACACCTTTGGCATCTACATAGCCCCACACATCGGCATGGGCCGTGCGCATGCTGACAGTCATCAGCGTTGCCGCGCAAGCTGCTAGCGCCAAGGAACGCACGGCAGTGTGCATGCCAGAAGCACCACCATTGCGCTCCCAATTACATAGCTGCTTGAGCAGGTATTTAGGGCATTTCAGCCCTAAAACACTTATAATATTGACTATACAGAGCATTATTTTTAAGCTCACTCTTGCGCACTGCTGCGGCGCGCTACATATTCAGACCGCAGCATAGACAGCACCACCAGCGAATCAAACCCCGGGTTGCCATTGTCTTGCGTTACTTTGACTGCATCACGTAAAGTACCTTCTACAACAAATCCTTCGCTGTCATAAAACGCTTTAGCCCGCGCGTTGCGTTGTTTGACATCTAGCCAAAAACGGTGCGCATGCAAATCTTCAAACACCACACGCTTAGCTACCCGCAGTGCAGCGCGGCCAAAGCCTTGGCCTTTAGTTTGCACCACCATGCGTTTAAGTTCTAGCGACTGGTGCTGGCTGCGGCAGCCGATCAAAATAATAAATCCTGCAGGTTCCAGCCCCTGGCCAGCTTCAATAATGAAATGCCGCATGTCTGGAAAGCGTATCGCCGCCTCATGCTGGGTGCGGTCCCACGGCGTAATGAACGGCAAATTTTGCGCGTCCTGTTCCAGCGACAGCACATAGGCCAAGTCGCTTTGCATGGTGGGACGTAGACGGACTGGGGTGGTCACTGTGCTGTTCTTGGTTGGTTGGCTGTTTTGAGGACGAAAGCGGATTTATGGACGCGAAGGGCGCTAAGGTTACGCGAAGGACGCGGAAAGGGGACAAGAAAAAAATAAAATCCAAGGCGGGATTAGCACCAACAAGCGTTTCAAACTTTGAAAAGAATCTTTAAAAACTTTCTGTATTTTTTGGTTTTCTTTC
>JANNCO010000211.1:0-8078 GCA_031386655.1 Polaromonas sp.
TCTATAAAGCGCTTGTGTAAAGCGTTTTTACACAGCGCTTCTACACAGCGTTTTTACACGCTAGGATCAGGCTCTTCGGTGTCGGTGGTGGCCAACACGGCGTCACCCAACACCAAAGGTTCCTGGGCATCCGCTGACGACTCCACCACGGTTTTCACAAAGGTGAATGCGCCAGCTGCACTGGTAGTGGCTGAGGTGGGTACGTCAGTGCCCGTAACTTTCGGGTCCACCTCAGCTATCGGCCCGCCTGCACCGGGTAACGAGCCACCGTCACCACACGCGGCGAGGTAGAAAGTCATCCCCAGCAAGCTGGCGATGACACGTCCATTTAAGAATAGTTTCATGAAAATTTCTCCTTAAAGTTCGGCTTACTGTGAACCAGCATTGGGCGTGTTGAGGTACGGAAAGCTGGCCAAAAACGGCACTACAGCTTGATCTACACCGTCATGCACTTTGGCAGAGTCTGCACCTAACGGCACGCTGGCAGGCTTGCATTGTGACGTGACGCCCGACAGAGCAGGCACGGGGATGCCGTTCAAACCCAGCGCGTTGTTGTCACCGTTGATCACACACAAGCCACCCAACATCGCCACCAAGGCAATGTCCACCACGTCGTCTTTGGGACGGCGACCGTTGGGGAAACCAGCCAAGTCCTTGGCATTGGCCAGATTGGCTACACCACCCACCCGCAGCACTTCGCCCGCCACACCCAAGCGGTTCTGGTCAGGGAATTGCACTGGTGCAATCGCCGTGTTCAAGCGTAGCATCTCAGACGGCGTTACGTTGGCAGGCTTGTTCACCCCAGTGATACCGGTCAAGAACACGGTGGCCAAATCAGTACGGGGAAAGTTGGTAGGCGCTAAACCCGCTGCATTATTGGTCAACACTAAACCTAGCAAAGCTGGCAAGGTAGGGTGCGTCACATAGTCTAGAAACTGACCGTCATTTTTAGGTTTGGACGCGTTGAACTTGTCTTTGTCTTTTAAACCAATCACCACCTCGTTAACCAAAGGCTGGCCCAGGCGCGAGACTTGGGTCCAGGCACCGCCTACCTTTTCAGAGGTTTGGTAGCCAGACGCCGGGTTGCCCGACAGTAAGCGACCTTGGCGCAAGCTGGCCGTGGTCCAGCCGCCAATGACGGTTTCTGCACCTGCGGTTAAACAGTCTTTGTGTACTTCAATGGCCATCGACGTAACGTTGGAGTCTTGAATCGAGTTGGCCTGAAAGGCACCTATCAATGCAGGGTTGGTCACTTGTGCTGCTGTTGCATTGACCAAGTCAAAAATAGGCCCCAAGTTGGCTGCAAAACCTTCTTGGCGCTGGCCTACAAACACGCGGCCTGTGTTTTTACCCGCAGGGCAGCCCGGAATGTTCACGTTATGGATATGCTTGTCGGCATAAGTGGCATAAGCTGTGGCATTGCCTAAAGTTTTTACACCAATGTAGTCCACTGGTTTTTCAAAACTGGCACTGCCAGATGTTTTGGTAACGGCCTGCGCTGCGCCTTTGCGGCGGTCGCCGCGCACGATGTTGACACTGTAGCTTTCGCTCAGGTTCAAACTTGCGTCGTTGACGTTGGCCACTGCACCGGCTTGAATCAAAGGAATCGCCACGGTCTTTTGCGCGCCTGCTGGGCCGATGGGTAATACAACGTTATTGAGTTTGTTGTTAAAGCGAAACTGGAACGTAATGTCCTCGTTGGCATCGCCGTTGTTGTCGACATGAATCTCGTACAGCGCGTTGGAGTCAAGCGAAAAGTAGTTGGGGCCGCCGTACGGCGCCTGCAGCGGAATATAGTTGGCGATCAGCGTGACATAGTCGCTGCGTCCGCCTGCGCCTGCGGGGGTCACGCCCTCGTAGCTGCGAAACATATAAAAGTCGGTGCCGTCTACTTTGGGGCTGGTGGTGATAAAGGGTGCTTCGCGGTGGCTAGACGCCATAGACAGGCCTGCAGCACAAGCAGCCGCAGCTGCCAGTACACCCAGGCCGAATTTTTTGATATGCATGTTGGCTCCATTGAAATAAAGTTGATTTGGCGTTGTGCCGCAATGGATACGCGGTGGTATTTTTTTTAGATTCAAAAAAAACCCGCTGCACTTTTAAAAAGTAGCAGCGGGTCAAGCAGGACCACTACGTCACTACAAAAAAATACAGGCAAACTTGCTTTTTATTTTGAATAAAACGCTCCAAGCGCATGACTGCAACTGCTAGAACTGCTGCAACTACTTTTAATACGTAGAAGTTTTAGTTTTTGGATTCGGCTGGCATAAATTTATTTTCTGCGCCTGTTGAATCCAAAACCCGCGCAAAGCCGTAAACAAAGTGTTACCCATTTAATAATTCAAACACCATGCGCTTTCACCACTACTTATATGCCGCAACTGGCTTGCTAGCTTTTGGCTTGGCCCACGCCGACACTGGCAAATTACTGCTCACGGGCGGCGTCAGCTCGGTCGACGGCGCAGCAGGCGGCGGGCTCACGCCTTGGGCCGTCATTGGCAGCAACGCCAGCGAAACCGAAATTGGCGTTAGCAGCCACATCACGCGCGTTAACCTGCGCGACTATGGCCTGACCACGTATGGTGCCGCTGTGGGCGTGTACGACCGGGTAGAAGTATCGCTAGCACGCCAAGATTTTTCTACCGGCGTTACCGGCACCTCGCTGGGCCTGCCTGGCTTGCATTTGCGCCAAACCATATTGGGTGCAAAGGTCAAATTAGCCGGTGATGCTGTGCTGGACAGCGACAGCTTGGTGCCGCAAATAGCCGCCGGCGTAGAGCTTAAAAGTCTGGATTCCAGCGGGCTGGACCCCACGCTGGATGCGCTGGGTGCAAAAAAATCAGGCGCTGATGTGTACGTCAGCGCGACCAAGCTTTTTTTAGCCCACGGTGTTTTGGTGAACGGCACGCTGCGCGCTACTAAAGCTAACCAAAACGGCTTGCTGGGTTTTGGCGCAACCTTGGGCAGCGCCAATAACCGCTACCGCTTACAGCCCGAAATATCTGTAGCGCTGCTGCTGCGCAAAAACGTAGCCATTGGCGTGGAATACCGCAAGATGACCAACAATCTGCAAGCTGCGGGCCAAGCGGCTGGCCTGGGCGACGCGTTGCGCGCGCAAAACTGGAAAGATATTTTCATTGCGTGGGCACCCAGCAAAAACTTGTCGCTCACATTGGCGTATGTAGACCTTGGCACCATCGTGCCGGGTTTTACCAAGCAGCGCCGCCAAACCGGTGCCTATCTGTCGGCCCAAGTGGCCTTTTAAAGCCCGCCAATTTTAAAAAACATCTTTATGAAAAAACTTATCACTATCGCCGCCCTGTTGCTGTCGTGCGCAACAGCCAGCATGGCACAAACTAACGATGCGCTGTATCAAGCGCTGGGCCAAAAGCCAGGCTTGGTCGCCATCATGGACGACTTTATGCTGCGCCTGCTGGCGGACGCACGCATGCAACCGTTTTTTAAAGACACCAACCAAGCCAACTTTAAAGCGCAGTTGGTTGACCAGCTGTGCCAAGTGGCAGGCGGCCCGTGCCAGTACAAAGGTGCCGACATGAAAACGGGGCACAGTAACTTGGACATTAACAAAACGCACTTCAACGTGTTAGTAGAATTGTTACAATTTAGTATGGATACGCGGGGCGTACCTTTTAGCGTGCAAAACCAGTTGCTGGCCAAGCTAGCCCCGATGAACCGCGACATTATTACGGTGAAATAAATGAAAATGCCTATTCAATCTACTTATAAATCCACTTGCCTTGCCACCCTGCTGCTATGCACCGCAAGCCTGGCCACTGCAGGCAGCCTGAGCGTGACGGTAGTAGACCGTGAAGGCAAGCCCACCCAAGACGCCGTGGTGGTGCTGGTACCCGAGGCCAAAGGCACGGCCAAAATTGCGTTGCCCACTACCGCCACCATTGCACAGGAAAAAATGCAGTTCATACCCGCTGTAAGCATTGTGCCGGTGGGGGCCAAGGTTAAATTTATCAACAACGACCCGTGGGATCACCATGTGCGCTCTAGCGCAGCGGGCGCGGCTAGTTTTAACGCTGTTGCCAGTGCGTCCAGTGGTGCATCCAGTGGTGCGGCTGGTAGCGTCCCAGCCAAAGGCATCGACCTGCGCCTGGAGGGCAAAAGCGATGGCAAGCCTGCCAAGTCTGCCGAGGTCACCATGGACAAAGCAGGCCCGCAAAGTGCTACTTTGCTGGGCTGCTACTTGCATGGGTCCATGCGCGGGCATGTGTACGTCACCGACTCTGCTTGGACGCTCAAAACCAATGCCGACGGCGTAGCAGTATTTGACGACGTGCCTGATGGCAAAGTCAGCATCAAGGTATGGCAGGCCGACCAGCTCATTGACGCACCGACGCAAATTAGTGTGGTCGGCGCAGCACCCACTAAAGCCAATGTACAACTTCAAGCCGCAGTGCGTAAAAAACGCGCAGAGACTGCTGCGCCATCCAACTATGTGAACACTCGTTAAACTGGCGGCCGGTACTATGGCAGTAAGGCAGTATGCTATTAATTAAATAGCTGCTTGAGCAGGTTTTACTTGGGTTACAGGCCTTAAATGCACTTAAAACGGCCTTGAAAACTCATAAAAGCATGCTACGCTTGCAGCATGCTTTTGCGCCGCATTGCCCACCTGGATATGGATGCTTTTTATGCATCGGTAGAGCTGCTGCGCTACCCACAACTGACTGGCTTGCCCGTAGTAATAGGCGGTGGCCGCAGCCGCTTAGACGATGCGCTGCGTGACCAGTATGCCAACACACCGCTGGCCGACATCCCCGTAGACGTGTTCCCCACACTGGCCAGCTACACCGGGCGCGGCGTGATCACCACCGCCACGTACGCGGCGCGCAAGTTTGGTGTGGGCTCGGCCATGGGCACCATGAAAGCGGCCAAGCTGTGCCCGCAGGCCATACTGCTGCCGGTAGATTTTGACCAGTACCGCGCATTCTCACGCCAGTTCAAAAGCATCATCACCGAAGTAGCCCCCCTGATGGAAGACCGCGGCGTGGACGAGGTGTATATTGACTTGACCGATGTGCCCGGTGGCCAGCGCGAGGGCGGGCACACGCTGGCCCGCTTATTGCAGAAAACTATTTTTTCTGCGACGGGGCTTACCTGCTCTATCGGCGTAGCGCCTAATAAACTGCTCGCCAAAATGGCCAGCGAGTTCAATAAACCCAACGGCATATCGATTGTCTACGCGCAAGATGTACAGAGCAAAATATGGCCACTGAATGTACGCAAAATCAACGGCATAGGCCCCAAAGCCGAAGCCAAGCTGATGGCGCGCGGCATCCACACCATTGGCGACCTGGCCGCGCAGCCTGCGCACGAGCTGGTAGAACATTTTGGTAAAAGCTACGGCGCATGGTTGTTTGACGCGGCCTGGGGCCGAGACGACCGCCCGGTGGTGACCGAGAGCGAGCCCGTCAGCATGAGCCGCGAAACCACCTTTGACCACGACCTGCACGCCGTGCACGACAAAGCCGCGTTGTCAGTGATATTTACCCAGCTGTGCGACAGCGTTGCCGCCGACTTAAAGCGCAAAGGCTATGTGGGAAAAACTATCGGCATCAAGCTGCGCTACGGCAATTTTAAAATTGTCACACGCGACATCAGCTTGCCCGCAGGCACCGACGACGCCGCACTGATTCGCCACACCGCAGGCCTGGCGCTCAAACGCGCTGACCTGCGGCTGCGCTTTCGATTACTAGGTGTGCGGGTAGGTAATTTAGTAGCCAAATCAGCCGTTCAAGCCGTAGAACCTGCTCAACCAGCTATGCAATCAGTAGCAGACAAAGCAGACTTGCACCCAGAGCTTTTTTAACTGCGCACTAGCGAATGCGATCATGAAGATTGCTACTTTTGTACGGGAGCCGGCCGACGGCCTACTCAGCTCCGCGGCTGTCATTGGGGACTTCTTTCTTCGTTGTGTACAAGAGCCGGTCGACGGCCTGCTCAGCTTCGCGGCTGTCCTCCGTAGCTGCCTAGGGCAGCCTACTCCCCCTTTATGCCGCTGCGCTGAGTACACCGCCGACCAGCTCTTGTAAACTTGGTGGGCTAATCACTGGCGCGAATGAACCACCTCGCGGTTAGTGACTTGGTAGCGATTCACCGCTGTATTGGCACTAAACCGGTCCGCAGCCCTGGCATTTGGCGTGAACAGCGCAGCGGCATAAAGGGGGAGGCCGCAGGCCAGAGGACAGCTTTGATGCTGTTCACGCCAAGTGCCATGGCGAGCACAGCTCAAGCATTAAAGGCACGCTAATAGTATTTTAAGGTCCGTTTTCAGAGTGTTTTAACCGTTCTAGGCCGTAGAACCTGCTCAACCAGCTATGCAATTAATAGTGATACTGGCACAGTATCCTTTCGCCCTGAGCAGGCGAGTGTGCATCCAACCGACGCGCGGGCTGCTAACCAAGCAAAGAACAATGTGACGAGTCGGGTCCGTGTCGATGAAAAATACTACGACAGGCGCGCGGTGCAAAAGCTAGCCAAATGCAACTGAAGTTCGCGCGTGTTTTCGAAGTATTTTTCGCGAAAGAGATGCCCGGCTCGAGTCCAGCTTTCCGGAAGCAACGCTAGCCTAGAAACCAACCTAAAGAAGCGCCCCAATTCAAGCGACCAACTCAAAGTCGCGCAAAAGGAAGTAGCACTCAGCCAAGCCAATGATTTACATCAACCCCATAGCAAGGCTGCGGGCGAACCTAGAAGAGCTATTTTTAGGATCAGCTATAAAACGCAATTACACCGCACGGTAAAAAATATAGTCAGCTTGGTAGTTAACCACTTCTTTGCTGCGCACCGTGGCTGCGCTGCACGGCTTGGCCGGTGCTACACCGCCCACAGTAGCCACGCGCTGAATGTAGGCCAGGCCTTTCATGGCGCCCTCGCCCATGGCGGGGTTGGTTTTGACCAACTGCAGCGGGATAGCGCCTGTAGCGGCAGGCGACACTGCTACTTGTGTGCCGGTGATTTTGGAGCCATCGGTGGCTTGCCACGTAGCCGGTGGGCCGTAGTAGGTGCCCACAGGTTTGCCTGCGCGGTCCATCAGCTTGGCGTCTGGCCCGACAAATACCCATTCAAACTGGTCGGTGGTATTGGCCTTGGCCCGGCATTCGTAGGTAATGGTGCCCGCGCCTACGGTTTCCAGCGCCACGGCATGGCCTGCGGGCACTTGTACGGCAGCCGCCAAGGCAGACTGGTTAAACGGCTTAGCCGCCATCATGGGTTGACTGGCGCAAGCGGCCAGCAAGGTGACGACGGCTACCGAGCCGAAAATTTGAATACTTTTAAGCATGGTGTTCCTTTAAGTTCATAGTGGAACTGGTGATACGCGGTATGCGGGGTAATGGATTCAAGATTTACTACGGCTAGTGCTAAAAATTCCTTTCGTTCGCCAGAGTCTGCTGTTAGGTTGCGTGTGCTTCTTATGGGTTGATCGGTGGGTCAACTTGCGCGTCGATAAGTTGGTCACTTGGCTAGCATGCACGCTGGGGAGTTGGTCGCTGGGTTCGCTTTTGCGTCGGTAAGCAAGTAACTTGACTGGCGTGCGCGCCGGAGAGCTGGTCGCTTGGCATAGCGCGCGCACCGGGGAGCTGGACTCGAGCCGGGCATCTCTTTCGCGAAAAATATTCCGCAAACACGCGCAAACTGATGTCTTTGGTGCGCTACCTTGAACAACGCGCGCCTTGCTGCATATTTTTCATCGAGACGGATCCGACTTGTCACATTGTTCTTTGCTTGGTTTGGAACAGCACATGGTTTGGTTGGATTGTTTGGAATGCTAGATACTATCAATTGCATAGCTGGTTGAGCAGTATCTGCGGACTACAACGGCTAAAACACTCTGAAAATAGGTCTCAAAATATGCTTAGCGTGCCTTCAATGCCTGTTCTGTGCACGCCTTGGCACTTGGCGTGAACAGCTTCGCGGCTGTCCTCCGCCCTGCGGGCTCCCCCTTTATGCCGCTGCGCTGTCCACACCAAGCGCCAAGGCTGCGTACTGGCTAAGTGTGATGACAGCGGTGGATTTCCTAACATGGTCGCTGTGCTGGCAGGCAG
>JANNCO010000369.1:0-1613 GCA_031386655.1 Polaromonas sp.
GATTCCAGCAGCACGTCGTACACCGTCAGCTCGAGTTTGCGTTTGTCTACGGCTGAGCCCATGGTGGCGTTGCCTTGCGGGTCCATGTCGACCATCAGCACGCGCTGGCCTATTTTTGCCAAGCCAGCGGCAAGATTGACAGTGGTGGTGGTTTTACCCACGCCGCCTTTTTGGTTGGCTACGCAAAAGATTTTCATTGTTTATAGTTCTAATTTGAATGTGGGCATAATTTACCAGGCGAGGGAGCGCTTACTTTGAAGCCACCAGCTTCAGACCAAAGCCGATCAAAAACAAACCCGCAATTTTGTTCAGCGCACTGGTAATGCGTGGGTTGGCGCGAATGCGTTCAGCCGCGAAGTGGGTGATCAGCGTAGACGTGAGGCCGTAGGCGAAGGTCAACGCCGCCACCGTAGCGGCCATGACGCCAAAAGTCAGCAGGCCTTGGTGCTGGGCGGGATTGATGAACAGCGGAAAAAACGCCATATAAAACACGATGGCTTTGGGATTGAGCAAAGTGATGGTGAGCGACTGGAAGAAAAAACGCCGGGAGTCCATGTTGATAATAGGCGCGTCGCCGGGCTTGGCTAGCAGCATTTTGATGCCTAAAAAGGCAAGGTAAGCCGCCCCTGCAAACTGCACTATTTTAAAAGCGGTGGGGTATGCCGCCAGCAGTGCTGCCACGCCAGCTACCGCCAACCACATGAGCACTTGGTCGCCAGCCATTACCCCCAGCGTGGCCGCCAGCCCACCGCGCAAGCCGCCTTTGCTGGTGGAGGTGATGAGAGCCAAATTGCCGGGACCGGGGATCAGCAAAAACAGCAACACGGCAATGACGAAAGCGCTGTAGTCGGCAATGCCGAAGAACGATGCGGTCATGGTGTGTGGCTCCTAGGCTTAGCTTTGTGAATTGCGTGGGTGGGGATGGCAGTGTAACCGGGCGGAATGGGTGGCTTGGCTTTCTGGCTGGTGTGTGGCGTATTGGAAGGGGTGCTTTTTATGCTTTTTGGGCTGGTAACCCAGGTAAAACCTGCTCAAGCAGCTATTGATTTTGTAGTACTCTGGGTTTTATTGAATAGTTGCTTGTGTGTAGTTTGTTGCTGTGATGGTGTGCGCTTCGGCTTCGTTGGTCGAATGGTCAGCGTGCGCGCTGGAGCGCTGGACTCGAGCCGGGCATCTCGCTGCAAAAATATTCCGCAAACACGCGCGAACGGGGTCTTTGGAGCGCCGCCTTCAACAACGCGCGCCTTGCTACGTATTTTTCATCGAGACGGACCCGACTCGTCACATTATTCTTTGCTGGGTTTGGGGCAGCCCGCGTTTCGGTGAGCTCGTTGGGTGGGTGGGTAAATACTATCAATTACATAGCTGGTTGAGCAGGTTTTACTTGGGTTTGTGGCCCAAAACACTCTAAAAACAGGCCTCAGAATACGCCCAGCGTGCCCCACAGCAGATAAATCCATAAACCCAGTATTCGCGGTGCAGTGCAGGCCCTGAGGTTGCGCCCCAATCAGGGCGGCGGGCTTGAAGCGCGCAGAAATTTGGATCAGGAAACGTCGTTGTTTGAGCGCTTGCGCGAGTTTCGACGTTTTCCCAAATTTTGAGCACTGCAAAGC
>JANNCO010000224.1:0-3132 GCA_031386655.1 Polaromonas sp.
CGAGCCGTTTGGCGCGCTGGATGCCTTCACGCGCGAAGAGCTGTGGTGCACTCTGCGCGACCTGCATGCAGTGCAAAAATTTAACGTTATCTTGGTGACCCATGATTTGCGCGAGAGTGTTTTTTTGGCTGACAAGGTGTATGTCATGAGCAAATCACCCGGCCGCCTGATGGTAGAAAAGCACATTAATCTACCGCGCCCACGCGAACTGGAAATCACCTACGCCAAAGAGTTTGCCGACATCGTGCAGGAGCTGCGTGGGCATATTGGTGCGATTCGCAAAACCAGTGCGGCAGTTAGCACGTAAGTTTTGAGCGGATCAATTTGTAACGGTAGGAAGCGAGATATTTATAAACTTAGCGCTATGAAAAAATCTATTGAACGCTACTCGCCTTGGCTATTGCTGATTGCTATTTTGGTACTGTGGGAAGCCGTTTGCCGCATTTTCAATGTCACCGAATTTATTTTTCCAAGCCCATCACGCATCGCAACCCAGGTGTGGGAATTCAAGGAAGTGATTGCAGGGCACGCGTGGCGTACCTTTTGGGTGACGATGGTGGGTTTTGGCATTGCCATCGTAGTGGGCGTACTGTTAGGCTTTTTGATGGGCAGCTCGCGTGTAGCCTACACCGCCATGTACCCGCTGATGACCGGCTTTAACGCGCTGCCCAAGGCCGCGTTTGTGCCCATCTTGGTAGTGTGGTTCGGCATCGGCGCGGGCCCGGCCATTCTTACGGCTTTTTTGATTAGCTTTTTTCCCATCATGGTCAACATTGCCACAGGCCTGGCTACGCCAGAGCCAGAGCTGGAAGACGTGCTGCGGGTGCTGGGTGCCAAACGCTGGGACGTGCTGACCAAAGTAGGCATGCCGCGCTCTATGCCTTACTTTTTTGGTTCACTGAAAGTAGCTATCACCCTCGCCTTCGTAAGCACCACTGTCAGCGAGATGACCGCTGCCAATGAAGGCATTGGCTACCTGCTGATCAGCGCGGGCAGCGCCATGCAAATGGGCTTGGCTTTTGGTGGCCTGGTGGTTGTGGGCGCGATGGCCATGGTAATGTATGAGCTGTTCGACTATGTAGAAAAGCACACTACCGCGTGGGCACACCGCGGGTCGCAAAATAACTGACATCGTGCCGTGTCAGCGCAGTGTCTGCCCTGCACTTGGGGCAGGCTTGCAGCCTATGTCAGCAGCTTGGTCGCCAACTTGGCGTAATTTCCCTCAAAAAGTAGCAAAACTGGCTTAATATCGCCGGATGAAATCAGTCTTTATCACTGGCGCGTCATCGGGTATAGGCGCAGCGCTTGCGCAGCAGTACGCCGCGCAAGGTGCGACAGTAGGCCTGGTGGGCAGGCGTTCGGACGCATTAACGCAATTGCGGCTGCAACTGCATGACCCACACAAACACAAAATCTACCCGCTGGATGTGAACGACCACGAGGCGCTGGCGGCGGCGGCAGAAGACTTTATTCGTGCCACTGGTGTCGTCAACGCGGTGATCGCCAGCGCAGGCATTGCGCACAACAAACCCACTGGCGCGCACAAAGACATTGCCATTTTTGCCAAGGTGATGAACACCAATGTACTGGCTACGGTAGCTACCTTCACCCCCTTCATAGCCCACATGAAGGCCCACGCCCACCAGCAGCCTTGCCGCTTGGTAGGCATTGCCAGCATTGCTGGGGTGCGGGGGCTGCCGGGGTCTGAATCCTACAGCGCGTCCAAAGCGGCCGTCATCAGCTACTGTGAATCATTGCGGCTTGATTTGCGCAGATCAGGCATTGCCGTGGTGACCTTGGCACCCGGTTTTATTCAAACACCCATGACCACGCACGTACCCAAGTCAGTGCCATTTTTCATGCCGGTTGATGCCTTTGCCAAGGCTGCGATCAAAGCCATTGCGCGAGGCGACTCGTACCGCGTTATTCCGTGGCAGATGGGGCTGCCCGCCAAGCTGCTGCGCCTGGTGCCCAACTGGCTGTATGACCGGGCCACACAAATGGCCAAACCTTCATCGCTTCCTTCACAGACTATTTCCAAGTAATGCATTATGCAAATCAATCCCGTTGAAAAAGCGCAGTTCACTGATAACCAGTCTTTTCTGGCGACCTACAAGGCGCACAACCGCCCGGTTATATTTAACAACGTGTGTAACGATTGGCCTGCCAAAAAGAAGTGGACGGTAGATTATCTGTGCAGCGTGGTGGGTGACAAGCAGGTGCCTTTATATGGTGGTGCAGAAGCCAAGGGCCACAAACACCAGCACGCGCACGTAGCGCAAATGACGTTTCGCGAATTCATTGCCGAGCTGAACCATGGCAACAGCAAGCTGCGCATGTTTTTCTACAACATCTTGGCCCAAGCACCTGAGCTGATGAAAGACTTTTACTTTCCTAACATTGGCTTGAAAATGTTTACCAAGCTGCCTGCGCTGTTCTTTGGCGGGCGTGGTGCCAAGGTGCAAATGCACTTTGACATTGACTGGGCTGATTTACTGATGTTTCACTTCGGCGGCAAAAAACGGGTGTACCTGTTTGCACCTGACCAGGAAAAATACCTCTACCGTGTGCCTTACTCTTACAGCAGCTTGTTTGAAATTGATGTGGACAAGCCAGATTTTGAAAAATTCCCAGCACTGCGGCATGCTACCGGTTACATGGCCGAGCTTGAACACGGCGACACGCTGTATATTCCACCGGGTTTTTGGCACTATGTGGTGTATGACGACATGTGCTTTTCCATGACTTTACGTGCACTGCCGCGTAACCCAAAACATATTTTCAATTTTTTGTACAACGTTATCTATATCCGCACAGCCGATGGTTTAATGCGCAAATTTGTCGGCCAATCATGGAACGATAAGAATCGTGAGCGGGCTTTTGCTATTGGTAATCGGTCTGCCTGATGCATAACGATTGCTATTGTTGTACGGGAGCTGGCAGGCTGCTCAGCTGCGCGGCTGTCCCCGGGAACTGTGTAGGTCTTGTACGGGAGCTGGCAGGCGGCGTACTCAGCTTCGCGGCCAATACTGTTCTATTAACTAGAAATTGACCGTTTCTCTCTTCCCCATTTGCTAAGCGGCTTAGGCTGCAAGATGCGTGGCGCGGCGTCACCAGGCTCGCTGGTGCGCA
>JANNCO010000248.1:0-1772 GCA_031386655.1 Polaromonas sp.
CCTGAGCTTGTCGAAGGGCAAAGTACATACGTCGACATCCCCGGCTTTTGCCGCAGCGTGCCCCTGGCCGAGATAGCCCAACACGGCCACGACCTCACCCCCGGCCGCTACGTAGGCGCAGAAGCGGTAGAAGACAACGACGAAGATTTTGCTACCAAAATGCAGCAACTGACCGACAAGCTGGGCGAGCAAATGGCCAAAGGCGCAGAGCTGGACCAATTGATACGGCAGAAACTGGGAGGGCTGGGTTATGAGTTCTGAATTAGTTATCCAATCAGCCGACTACGGTAAATGGCTGATCGAACTAAAAACTCGTTTTCGGCAAGTTCAGCTCAAAGCGGCGGTTACCGTCAACACCGCCATGCTGCAGTTTTACTGGGATCTGGGCGCTGACATGGTGGCCAAGCAAACGCAGTTTGCGTGGGGCAGCGGTTTTTTAAAACAGCTCAGTGATGATCTAAGGCGCGAATTCCCAGATGTCACTGGGTTTTCTACTAGCAATTTAAAAAGCATACGGCAATGGCATGTGTTCTACGCAGCGTTGCCTGCAATTGGCCTACAAGCTGTTGGCCAATTGACGCCACAGCCTGTGGTGCAAATTCTGTCGATACCGTGGGGCCACAACCTGGCCATTCTCGCCAAGTGTAAACAGCACACCGAGGCTCTGTACTACGCCCAAGCCACGCAAACCCACGGCTGGAGCCGCAGCGTGCTAACGCACCAAATAGAGAGCGGCCTGTGGCAGCGCGAAGGCAAAGCCATCACCAATTTTGCGCAAACCCTGCCCGCTGCGCAGTCAGATTTGGCCACCCAAATGCTGAAAGACCCCTACAAATTTGACTTTTTATCACTTACCAGAGAACACACCGAGCGCGAGCTAGAAACAGACCTAATAGCCCACATCACCCAGTTTTTGCTAGAGCTTGGCGCAGGCTTTGCCTACATAGGCCGCCAAGTGCCCCTGCAAGTAGGCGAGCGCGACTTCTTTTTAGATCTGCTTTTCTACCACACCCGCCTGCACTGCCATGTAGTGGTAGAGCTGAAAACTGTTGACTTTGAACCCGAGTTTGCAGGCAAGCTTAATTTCTACATCAAAGCCGTGGATGAGCAACTGCGCAACGAAGGCGACCAGCCCACCATCGGCCTGCTGCTGTGCAAAAGCAAAGACCGGCTGGTAGCCGAATACGCCCTGAGCGACATTCAAAAACCCATGGGCCTGTCCACCTACACTCTAACCCACACCCTGCCCGAAGCCCTGCGCGACAAGCTGCCCAGTATTGAGGCGATTGAGCGGGAGTTGGGGTTGGATGTTGGTGGTGATATAGCAGAAGCTGGGAGGGCTGGGTTATGAGTTCTAACGATATGCACGACACAACACCGCCAAGCGACTGGAGACACTTCGTTGGCGCGCTTAGTACATCGCCCGCATTTGAACGAAAGACTTCTAATATAGCCATCGTTGACCAGCCATTCAGCGTTGACGAAACAGAGCAACCGTTTGGCAAACGCTGGGGCGGTGAATGTTACACCCTCACCCCTGAGCATCTGGCAGCACTTCAAGCGGGTAAAACGCTAGCGTTAGACGTGCAAAATGAGTACGTCACATTTGTGCGAGTTCAGCCTGTGGTGGCCGCAAAGGATGCGGCATGACCGACACTATTGCACAGCTAGCCCCACAGATAGCGGCGCTGTTTCGGCAAGCCATTCAGGCTGCCAACGTGGCGGTAGATGACATTATTCAAAGCGGCGAACAAGACACCGCCTACATAGAC
>JANNCO010000268.1:0-3436 GCA_031386655.1 Polaromonas sp.
CAGGCTGGCACGTGCGCCCACCGCGCGCATGATGGCAAACTCACGCGCGCGCTCCTCACGCGTGGCCGTGACAGCGGCAAACAGCACCACTAGGCCCGCAGCCAGCGTAAAGCCAAATAAAAACTCTACCGCGCGAATCACCTGGTCTAGCACTTTTTGCACTTGGTTGATGGTCAGGCTTAAATCGACATTGGTCACATTGGGAAAGGCGCGCACCATGGCGTTGTCAAAGCCTTTGGTGTCGGGCGCTTTAAAGGCGCTCATGTAGGTGGCAGGCACGTCGGGCAGCTGGCTGACGGTGTACATGACAAAAAAGTTGGCCCGAAAGCTGCCCCAGTCTACTTTGCGCAGGCTGGTAATTTTGCTAGTCACTTGCGTGCCACCTATGTCAAACGTCATGCTGTCGCCTAGTTTTAGGCCCAGCGTGGTGGCAATGCCTTCTTCTACGCTCACTTCGCCCGCGGCCTCTGGGTTCCACTGGCCTGCAACGATTTGGTTGTGCGATGGCATGGCAGCGCTGTGCGACAAGTTGAATTCGCGGTCGACCAGGCGCTTGGCACGGTCGTCGGTTTGCGCGTCGGGCGAGGTGGCGGTTCCGTTAACAGCGACTAAACGGCCACGGATCATGGGGAAATAATCGTATTTGGCAACTTGGTTGTCACGCAGGTTTTTTACAAACGCATCTCCCTGCTCGGGCATGATGTTGATGACAAAACGGTTGGGCGCGTCTGCTGGCGTGGCCTGCCGCCAGCTAGCAATTAAATCAGTGCGCAGCAAGATTAAAAGTATCAACGCCAGCAAGCCTACCGACAGCGCACTGACCTGCACTACCGCATACGCAGGCCGCGCCGATATTTGCCGTGTGGCCAGCACCAGCCAGCGCGGTGCGGTGGCCTCGTTGACACTGCGCCGCAGCAGCTTGACTGCCACATAGCCCAGGCCTGCAAACACAGCCACCGCCCCTGCAAAGCCGCCTACGGCAATGAGGCCCAGTTTTAAGTCAGAGCTGGCTGCCAGCAGCAGCGCGGCAAAGCCTGCAATGCCAATCAGCAGCACGGCCAATGACGCAGGCTTTAGCCCGCCCACATCACGCCGAATCACGCGCAGCGGCGGTACCTGGGCCAGCTGCAGCACCGGCGGCAGGCCAAACGCAAACAACAGCGTGATGCCCATGCCCAAACCAAATACCACTGGCCACAGCGACGCCGCAGGCAAGGCCGACTCTACCAAGCCGGCCAGCAGCGCGACAAAGCCGTAGTGCACCGCAAAACCTATCGCTATGCCCAGGCTACTTGCCACCAAGCCCACCACAAAAAATTCAAACGTGTAGGCCAGTGCAATGGTGCGCTGGCTGGTGCCCAGTACGCGCAGCATGGCGCAGTCGTCTAGATGCCTTGCTGCGAATCCTCTGGCGGCGATGGCCACAGCTACTGCGCTGAGCAATGCAGCAAGCAGCGCGACCAGGTTGAGAAATTTTTCTGCGCGGTCCATGGTCTGGCGCATCTCGGGGCGGCCACCTTCCAGCGACTCTAGCCGCAGGCCGCGCACATCGCTGGTTTTGATTTGCTCGTTAGCCCAGCTGGTAAATTCTTTGACCTTGCCTGGGTTGCCCACCATCGCCACGCGGTAAGTGATGCGGCTGGCGGGCTGCACCAGCGCAGTGGCGGCCAGCGCGTCGGTGTGCAGCAAGGCGCGTGGAGCAAAGCTCATAAAGCCCGCGCCACGATCGGGCTCTTGCACAATAATGCGGTCAATGCGCAGCGTGCTGTTGCCCAGCAGCAGGCTGTCGCCTACTTTGAGGTTCAGCGAGTCGAGCAGCGATGCGTCTACCCACACGGCGTCTTTAGCTGGCAGGTCGCGTGTTGATAGCCCTTCTTTGGCATCAGCGGCATCGGGTGATTTGGTAGTGCGCAAGTTGCCGCGCAGCGGGTAGCCTGCGCTGACTGCTTTCAGCGCTACCAGCTTGGTGGCACCGCCCTGCGCGTCGGGCGCGCGTGCCATGGTGGGAAACCCCACACTGCTAGCACTTTGCAGGCCCAGCGCGGCGGCTTTGTCCCTAAAAGCTTGGGGCGTGGGGTTGTCGCTGCTTAGCACTACGTCGCCGCCCAGCAGCGCTTTGGCATCGCGCTGCAAACCACCTTTGATACGGTCGGCAAAAAAGCCTACTGCTGTCAGCGCGGCCACTGCCAGCGTCACCGCCACTAGCAGCAAGCGCAGCTCACCTGCGCGCAGGTCACGGCGCAGGGTGGTCCAGCCTAGTTGGTAGAAAGATATTTTCATGTGCGCAGTGTAGCGCGCGGTAGTTTCGCTGGCAGTGACAGGGTTTAATGCGTCATCCGCTCACCCTGAGCTAACATCACGTTACTGTGGCTATGCTGATGGTCTAGGCCCAGCCAGCGCAGGGTCAAGCTGTAAACGCTGCGGCGCGCTGTAGCATAAAAACCGCTTGCTCATAGCCCGGCCAATAGTGCACAAGCCCACGCGCTCGGCCACCTCGTGGCCCATTTGGGTAATGCCGCTGCGCGAGATGACGATCGCAATACCCATTTGCGCCGCTTTAATCACCATCTCGCTTGTTAAACGGCCCGTGGTGTAGAAAACTTTGTCGGTGCGGTTTTGCACGTCAGGCGTTTGCATCCACAGCCAGCCCGCAATGGTGTCAATCGCGTTGTGCCGCCCCACGTCTTCTACAAACATCAGCATCTCGCTGCCCGCAAACAGCGCACAACCGTGCACCGACCCTGCGGATTTATACGTAGTTTCTTGCACGCGAATAGCGTTAGTCATGGCATACAAGTCTGCCTGAGTAATGCGTGTGTCAGATAACTTAACGTTGTCAATCTCGTCCATCAACCCACCAAACACACTGCCCTGCCCGCAGCCCGTGGTGACTACTTTTTTAGCCGTGCGCGCCTCGAAGGTGTCGATGCCGCTGTGCGTGACAACCGAGGCCGCATTCACGTCCCAGTCTACCGTGATAGACGCAATATCGCCCACCACATTCACCAGGCGCTGGTTGCGCAAAAACCCTAGTACCAGCAGCTCCGGCTGCGCGCCCAGCGTCATCAAAGTGACCAGCTCGCGCTTGTCAACGTATACCGTCAAGTCCCGCTCAGCAGGAATAGACGCGGTGCCTTGCTCTCCGTGCTCGTTGACGGTGGCGATCTCATGTGTGAGGGGCGCACTAGCATGGCTAAGTACAGGCTGCAATGATGACATACGTGCTATTACTTCAATAGCTGCTTGATCAGTTAAATCATGTTCAAACAGCTTATCGAAGACTTAAACTTCTTGTGCCAGTGCTTGGTTACTGGCATCCAGCCCAATCCCCGCCGCATACCCCGCCGTCTTGGCTAAATCACCGCCTCGGCGGATAGCCACGGCGCAGTATTTAAACTCGGGGATTTTGCCTACGGGGTCTAGAGCGGCGTTGGTC
>JANNCO010000280.1:0-3040 GCA_031386655.1 Polaromonas sp.
GCGAAGGGAATACAAAAAATACTTGATGCAAGCTAATGAATCAAATTAATTTTAATTTTAATTTTTATTAATTTTTTCTCTTTTCATTTTCTTCTTTCGCGTCCTTCGCGCAACCTTAGCGCCCGTCGCGTCCGGAACCCGATTTCTCCCTTTAGATAACCGACCCCATGACCACTTGGAAAAAAATCTGTTTTGTCAGTGACATCCCCGTTTTAGGCTCGCGCCGCATCACGCGCAGGCAAGGCATGGATGTGGCAATTTTTAGAAACAGCGAAGACAAAATATTCGCCTTGCTAGACCGATGCCCGCACAAAGGCGGACCACTAAGTCAAGGTATTGTGCATGGCGAGAGCGTGGCGTGCCCGTTGCATAACTGGAGCATAGGCCTGGGCGATGGCTGCGCCAAAGCGCCCGACGAGGGTTGCACACCCAAGTTTGCTGTGCAGGTGATTGAGGGCGAAGTTTTTTTAAACTGCCACGAGCTGGCAACCCACGCGATTGATCTTGCCAAGCCGCTGGCAGGCCCCGAGTTGAAAGCGTCTTTGGCGGCATGACCACTCAAGAGACAAAATCTACCTGCCCGTACTGCGGTGTTGGCTGCGGTGTGATTATTAAAAGCCATGGCGCGCAGATTACCGGCGTGCGCGGTGACCCAAACCACCCAGCCAACTTTGGGCGCTTGTGCACCAAAGGCTCTACGCTGCATTTAACAGCCACTGCCCCGATCACATTGCAAACACGGCTGCTGCAACCCATGCGGCGCGAGCAGCGAGGCGAAGCACCCCAACCCATCAGTTGGGACAAAGCACTTGACTTTGCAGCCACTGCGTTTGCACGCACCATTGCACAGCATGGGCCAGACGCCGTGGGCTTTTATGTCAGCGGCCAGTTGCTGACTGAAGACTATTATGTTTTCAACAAACTCGCCAAAGGCCTGATTGGCACCAACAACATCGACACCAACTCGCGCCTGTGCATGAGCAGCGCAGTTGCGGGCTACAAGCAAACATTGGGTGCCGATGCGCCACCCAATTGCTATGACGACGTTGAGCATGCTGACTGCATCTTCATTGTGGGCAGCAACACGGCTTATGCACACCCAATTTTATTCCGCCGTATCGAAGACGCTAAAAAGAAAAATCCGCAGTTGAAAATTATCTTTGCGGACCCCAGGAAGACCGACACCGCTGAGATAGCCGACCTGTACCTGCCATTGTTGCCCGGTACCGATGTAGCGCTGTTCAACGGCATGCTGCACATCATGCTGTGGGAGGGTTGGACCGACAACACTTTTATCGCACACCACACGCAGGGTTTTGATGATTTAAAAAATACCGTGCGTGACTACACGCCAGACGTTGTGGCGCAAACCTGTGGCATTAAAAAAGAAGATTTGTTTACAGCAACCAAACTCTTTGCAGGTCTCGCCAGTGTTAACAGTCCTTTGCCGGATGCCAAACAAGATGCACATGCGCCAAACCACGGCGCTGCAAGGCGCAACTCTACCCTCAGCCTGTACTGCCAGGGCTTGAACCAGTCCAGCAGCGGTACTGCCAAAAATGCAGCATTGATTAACCTGCACCTGGCCACAGGACAAATCGGCAAACCCGGCGCAGGCCCCTTTTCGTTGACTGGCCAGCCCAACGCGATGGGTGGGCGCGAAGTGGGCGGCTTAGCTAACCTGATCAGCGCCCACCGCGATATGGCTAACCCCGTACACCGCGCCGAAGTGGCTGCCCTGTGGGGTGTGGCAGACGTGCCCAGCAAGCCCGGTAAAACCGCAGTCGACATGTTCCAAGCCGCAGCGGACGGCGAAATCAAAGCGCTGTGGATTGCCTGCACTAACCCGGCGCAAAGCTTGCCCGACCAAGCTACCGTGCGCCGCGCGCTAGAGCGTTGTGAGTTGGTCATTGTGCAAGAAGCTTTTGCTACGACAGAAACCTGCCACTATGCCGACCTGTTGCTGCCTGCCACTACTTGGGGCGAAAAAGATGGCACGGTAACCAACAGCGAGCGCCGCATTAGCCGTGTGCTGCCTGCGGTGCCGGCCCCTGGCGAGGCTCGGCATGACTGGAGCATCGTGGTGGATTTTGCACGGCGCCTGGAGACCATGATGGAGAAAAAAGGGGTCAGCTCAGAATTCAGGAAAACCGTCATGCCGCGGACTCAAAATGGTGAACGAAATTCTGCTCTGACCCCACTTTTCTCTGCCTCCGAAGCGAACTCAAGCCTCTTTCCCTACCCCACCCCCGAGCACATCTGGCTAGAACACCGCGAGTCCACCCGTGGCCGCGACCTCGACATCACGGGCCTAACCTACGCTATGCTAGAAGCCAAGCCAGCCCAATGGCCCTTCAAACTTGGCGATACTGAGGGCAAGAAACGCCTCTACGAAAACTACATCTTCCCCACCCCCAGCGGTAAAGCCAACTTCGTCAATACACCGTACAAACCTACTTTTGAACAGCGCGAATCGCGTTACCCCTTTAGCCTGAACACGGGCCGCTTGCGAGACCAATGGCACGGCATGAGCCGCACTGGCACGCTAGGCCGTCTGTTTGGCCATGTGGCTGAACCGCATGTGCAAATGAACCGTCAAGATATGGCACGTCGCCTGTTGAAAGAAGGTGATTTGGTACACGTCACCAGCAAGCGCGGCTCGATCATGCTGCCTGTGCAGGCCAGCGAAGAAATTGGCCTCAGCCAAGCCTTTATCGCCATGCATTGGGGCAGCGAATTTTTAAGCGGACGCAGTAGCACAGGCGAAAGGTTAGCGGGCATCAACGCCCTGACCACCAGCGCCTATTGCCCCAGCAGCCAACAGCCTGAACTCAAGCACGCCGCAGTCAAAATTCTTAAAGCTGAGTTGCCCTGGACTCTGCTGGCTGTAGCATGGCTGCCTGAAGATACTGCCCATACCGCGCGCGCAGCGCTGCAAAAAATCATGGCGCAATTTGAATTTTCCACCTGTGTGCCCTTTGGGCGAGAGATTGGGCATGAAGACAGTGGCAGCGAACCCGGCACACTGAACGCGGCAGCC
>JANNCO010000290.1:0-3217 GCA_031386655.1 Polaromonas sp.
TCCAACGATCATCTACAAAGTATGTATCGTTGTGCCACCTTCACGATGCCATCATGCCGCAATGGGCACGATTCTTAAAACAGTTGGGTTGAGTCTGCCGCTAGTCTGCAAATAAGCTAACACTGCATCTGCGCACTCAGCCAGCGACCACTGTGCAGTGTTGATCACTAGCTCTGCGTCGACTGGTGCTTCGTAGGGAGACGATATGCCTATAAAGTCATTTATCAAACCTGCACGCGCTTTTTTATACAGGCCTTTGGTGTCGCGCTGTTCGCACACTGCTAAATTAGCGTTGCAATAAATTTCCACAAAGTCTTGGTCACCTACCAAGGCGCGGGCTTTATCTCGGTCTTCTTTCAATGGGGATATGAAGGCGGTTAGCACCACAATGCCGCTGTGTACAAATAGTTTGCATGCCTCGCTTATGCGCCTGATATTTTCATGTCTGTCGTGCAAGCTAAAGCCAAGGTCTGCACACAGGCCGTGGCGCACGTTGTCGCCGTCTAGCACGCAGGTGCGGTAGCCCTGGTGGTGCAACTGTTCTTCAATGTAGTGGGATAAGGTGGATTTGCCTGCGCCAGACAAGCCGGTAAACCACAATACGAAACTTTTGTGTGCGTTTTGCGCCTCGCGCATTTCGCGGTTGACCACAGGCGCGTGCCAGCTAATATTGTGGCTAACAAGCTTTACGGTTGGGCTGTTTAAAGTGCTAGAGCTATTCATCAGATTGCTAGAAAATTTACATCTTCAGACTTAGATATCTATTTGTGTAAATTTTATGACGACTTGCAACAACTTGTCTGTGACTTATTTGTGCAATGCCACTATTTGGTGAGCGTTTTTTAAGTATTAAATGGAATAACTGTAACTTTGTAATATATTTGGCGAATTTTGAGTTAGAAGTGCAGAGATCAGCACTATCGGTATATTTTTAGTAATTTACACTACTAATTACATAGCTCGTTGAGCAGGTTCTACGGCCTAGAACGGCTAAAACACTGCGATTTTTGTGCCCTTGCCTTGCGGAAACAGCTGTTTTTGGCGGCGGCCGTTGTGGGTGGCTTCTACGGTGCGGATTTTTCCTGTTTGGGCTAGCCACTGGGCATGGTCGTGGGCGCGGCGGTACTGCATGCCTAGGTCTTTGGCCGCTTGGTAGATGCTTTGGCCTGGGGTTTTGGCAATGTGGGTTAAAAACGCGCGGCGCTTGGGGCTAAGGGCGTAATAGTCGGGTGTGGGCACCAGGTTGTAGCCGCCGCCTACGGCTTGGCTCCAGGCCAGGTCAAACATGGGGGCGTGCTGCACTGTGGCGGCTGGCAAGCTGGCGCGCAGGGTGGGCCAGCCCAGCTTAAAAGCGTCTAGGCCGTAGAACCTGATGAACTGGGTAGGGCTCATGGTGGCGATGGAGGCAGGCAAGTAGGCGCGGTGGCCTGAGGCTATGCCCTGGCGCCACTTGGCAAGGGGCACGTCGCGGTCCCAAAATACTTTTTTGCTCAGGGTGGCCCAGGTTTCGGTGGGTTTAACGCTCATGGCTGTGCGTTTTGTGCGTTTTGCCTGTCTTGCGCGCTTGCGCTTATATGTGTGTACGAAGCATTTTGCAAAAAATCTATGCTTTTGGCTGGCTGCCTTAGCAAAACCGCTTTTTGCAAAAGGTGTGACGTTTCGCTTTTCATGAGTAGATTTTAGTTATTAGCTTGTCTAATTCTGTCTAAATAATAGACATGTCATGCACTTATAAAAATAAAAAATAAGCCTGAAAGCGGTAATTTCAAGGGCTTGTATTGCAAGCTGAACACACAACTTATCAGTATTCAGCAGTTACAGACAATTTTCTGCACAAAATATCGGTTCTGTACAAGAATATTTTTGCAGATAATTTGACCGTTGCGCCTAAAGTTTAAAACAGCGCATGTAACGCTGCATGGGCATGAGGCATACAATTAAGCACAGACAAATGTAAACTGTGGCCCGGAGAATCACTATGAACGCTGTTATTACCGAAAGAATCCGAGTTGATGCACACCACGGTGTGCATGTTGTTGACGCACGCTTGGTGCCGGGCGAAGAGGTAGAGGTGATAGTACGGTCTGCGCAGAAGGCGAACAAAAGTTTTTTGAAAACAGCGCTGGGTATGAACTTAGATTTACCTGCTGATTATTCGGTTAGCTACGAAGAACATATCCGGGGTCGTTAAAGCATGGCTACCTGGTTTATTGATACGGGTTTTGCTATTGCACTGTGTGTTCGCCGCGATAAATTTCATACCAAAGCGGCTTTGCTAGCGTCCGAGATAGAGCGTAATGCCACACAGTTAGTCACTACACATGCAGTGCTTTTAGAAATAGGCGCGGCTTTGTCTAAACTGGATATTCGCGCAGACAGTGCCACGCTGATGCGATCTTTACTCACAGACACGTCTGTGCAAGTATTACCCAGCGATGCGGTGCGCATGAACAAGGCGCTAGGCTTGTTTGAACAGCGCCCCGATAAAGAGTGGAGCCTGTGCGACTGCACCAGCTTTGTGGTGATGCAAGAAATGGGCATTACGCAAGCTTTATCAACCGACCACCACTTTGACCAAGCAGGGTTTACAGCACTGCTATTGCAAGAGTCGGCGAAGCATTAGGCGTACTATTGAGTGATAGCACTATTAATTGCATAGCTGCTTGAGCAGGTTCTACGACCTAGAACGGCTAAAACACTAGAAAAACAGTGCTGTATTGCACGCTAAAGTTAGACCTAGCAGCTGCATTCGTTGCCCAAGCATGCGCACTGCATCAATCGCATGTCCGAAAACGGCTAATTTAAATCTTGCTTCGGCGTATCATGCCTCTATGACGCTGAATTTTGATAATGCCTCCAACGATAGAGCTGACATGCAAGGCATGCCTGACATATCTGGCCTGTCCAATATCTATTACCAAGCTTTGCTTAGCCATGACGCGCGGTTTGATGGCTGCTTTTTTACCTGCGTAACTACCACGCGTATCTATTGCCGGCCGGTGTGCCGGGTGAAAGCGCCAAAGCTTGCGAACTGCCGGTTTGTAACCCATGCTGCGCAAGCAGAAGCCGCTGGCTACCGGCCTTGCTTGCGTTGCCGGCCCGAGCTGGCGCCGCATTCGCTGATATGGTCTACCCAAGACGCATCGCACACGCTGGCTTTGCAAGCAGCGCGGCTGTGGGACGACACCACTTGCAGCGCTGGCCAGCCAGCCATGCC
>JANNCO010000295.1:0-1864 GCA_031386655.1 Polaromonas sp.
CACCCGCCCGCCCCCATGTCCGTTCGCCCTAAGCTTGTAGAAGGGTTCGCGAGCCCGCAGGCAGGCTCAGGGCGAACGATGTAGTTTGCACCACACTACTATTAATACCATAGCTGGTTGAGCAGGTTTTACTTGGGTTAATGACCTAAAAACTCTGAAAACAGGCCTCAGGACACGCCCAGCGTGTCTTTACCTCAAATAATCTCACTAATCTAGTATTCGCGGTGCAGTGCAGGCCTTGGGGTTGCGCCCCAATCAGGGCGGCGGGCTTGAAGCGCGGAAAAATGGGGATCAGGAATTTAGATGTTTGAGCGCAAAGCGCGAGTTTCTAAATTCCCCCCATTTTGAGCACTGCAAAGCTTACCCCGAAGGGGGCCGCCGACCGGGGCGCAACCCCAAGGCCTGCACTGCGCCGTGAAACCGCGCGGTCGCAGGAAAGACATCTTCAATGCAAGAGCCTGTACCACGCCGTGAAGCCGCGAAGTCGAAGAAAAATCATCTTCAAACACACAAATTATCAAACGTTTCAACCGTTGTAGCCCGTAGAACCTGCTCAACCAGCTACGACTACCATAGCAAACAGAAGCCGTAGATTTGTCACCCCTCTGACACAAGGAAAAGCACATTCGTGCTAAAACCTAGGTACTGTATTGATGACGCCACGGAGAACCGCATGGACTTAGCTTTTACAACTGAAGAAGAGAATTTTCGCCAAGAAGTACGCGGCTGGGTGCATGCGCATTTACCCGCAGACATTGCCCACAAGGTGCACAACGCTTTGCACCTCACCAGGGACGATATGCAAAGCTGGGCCAAGATTTTGGGCAAAAAAGGCTGGCTTGGCCATGCCTGGCCTGTAGAGTTTGGCGGCCCCGGATGGAACGCGGTGCAAAAGCATTTGTTTGAAGAAGAATGCGCGCTGGCAGGCGCACCGCGCGTGGTGCCGTTTGGCCCGGTGATGGTGGCCCCCGTCATCATGGCTTACGGCTCGCCCGAGCAGCAAAAACGCCACTTACCCGGCATTGCCAGTGGCGATGTGTGGTGGAGCCAAGGCTACAGCGAGCCGGGTGCAGGGTCTGACCTAGCGTCCCTCAAATGCAAGGCAGAGCGCGTGGGTGATAAATTTATCGTCAACGGCCAAAAGACTTGGACCACGCTGGGCCAGTACGGCGAATGGATTTTTTGCCTGGTGCGTACCAGCAACGAAGGCAAGCCGCAAACCGGCATCAGCTTTTTGCTGATCGACATGGCCAGCAAGGGCGTAAGCGTGCGCCCCATCAAGCTGCTGGACGGCGAATGCGAGGTCAACGAAGTGTGGTTTGACAATGTTGAGGTGCCCGCCGAGAACTTGGTAGGTGAGGAAAACAAAGGCTGGAACTACGCCAAATATTTGCTGGCGCATGAGCGCACGAATATTGCAGATGTGAACCGCAGCAAACGCGAGCTGGAGCGTTTGAAGAAAATTGCAAAGCTGGAAGGCGTGTATAACGACACGCGCTTCAAAGACGAAATTGCCAAGCTGGAAGTGGATGTGGTAGCGCTAGAAATGATGGTGCTGCGCGTACTGAGTGCCGAGAAAGCGGGCAAACAATCGCTGGACATTGCAGGCCTCTTAAAAATTCGCGGCAGCGAGATTCAGCAACGCTACAGCGAGCTGATGATGCTGGCCGCCGGGCCGTACGCCGTGCCGCTGATTCACGATGCCATGGCGGCAGGCTGGCAAGGCGACTACCCCGGTAGCGCCGTGCACTGCGCGCCGCTGGCGTCTACCTACTTCAACATGCGCAAAACTACGATTTATGGCGGCAGCAACGAAGTGCAGCGCAATATTGTGTCGCAGGTTGTATTGGGCTGAAGCTTTTTA
>JANNCO010000308.1:0-3801 GCA_031386655.1 Polaromonas sp.
GACGCGCACGCGTGGACCGAGGTGTGGCAGCCCGGGCGCGGCTGGCTGCGCGTAGACCCCACCAGCGCCGTAGCACCTGGCCGCGTGGGGCAATTTCAGCGCTTGGCGCCACCACAGGGCGCGGTAGCTGCGGCCTTTGGCACCATGCTCAGCCCGTCAGTTACCGCCCAGCTGCGCGCTGCGTGGGAGGCAGTCAACAACAGCTGGAACCAATGGGTGCTGAACTACAGCCAAAGCAAACAACTCGATTTGCTTAAAAACATGGGCTTTACCTCACCCAGTTGGGAAGATTTAAGCTACGTGTTGATTGGCATTATTGTGACGGTTAGCTTGCTGGGTGCCGCCTGGACGCTGTACAGCCGCAGCCAGCACGACCCGTGGCTGCGCCTGCTGTGGGCCGCACGCAAGCGTTTGCAAGCTGCAGGCTTGCCCAGTGACGACGCCACGCCCCCACGCGAACTGGCGCGCCGCGTAGTGGCCCAAAAGGCCCACTGGGGCAGCGCAGCGCAGGCCTTGCATGACTGGCTGCACCAACTAGAATTGCAACGCTACGCACCACCTGGCGCGCGTAGTACAACATTGGCTGCACTGCGCACACAGTTTTCCAAGTTGCCCGCTTTGCCTGCGATGCCCGTGGTGCCTTCGCCAGCTACGCCGCCCCATCGCTCCTAACTGCCCCAAACTGCTCTTAGCTGTCATAATTGTTTTGAACGCTTTCAATCACGCTATTACTACCGATGCTTACCATGCGTTATTCGCTATTCCAGCCGCCCCCTGCTTCCAAAGCATTTTTTATTGCAATTATTTTGATAGCTGCCCAAGCAGTTACTACGGGCGCTTTGGCCCAAAAGTCTTATAAAAAAGTAAGTTCTACCAGCTCGCAAAGCGTGGGCGAGCCCTACAGCAGCCGCCAAGATGCCATGCTGTTTGCCGACGACGTAGCCGAGCGCCGCGACCTTGACCGCGAATGGGTGCGCCAAGCCATCGGCCAATCACAATTTATCCCCACGGTGCAGCGCCTGATGCGCCCAGCTACCACGACATTTGTAAAAAACTGGCGTGTGTACCGCAGCCGCTTTATCGACCCCGTGCGCATACAAGCCGGCGTGCGCTTTTGGCGCACCCATGCCGACACACTGGCGCGCGCTGAGCTTGAGTTTGGTGTACCCGCTGAGATCATCGTGGGCATCATCGGCGTGGAAACTATTTATGGCCGCGACATGGGCACTTTTCGCGTGATGGACGCACTGGCAACGCTAGCTTTTGACTTTCCTAAAACCGACAAGCGCGACCGCACGCAGTTTTTTAAAGACGAGTTGGAGCAAGTTCTGTCGCTAGCCAACCGCACCAACATTGACCCGCTTAGCTTGCGCGGCAGCTACGCCGGTGCCATGGGTCTAGGCCAGTTTATGCCCAGCAGCTGGACCAAATATGCTATTGATTTTGACGGCGACGGCAAAGTAGACTTATTTAACAGCCCAGCAGACGCTATCGGTTCGGTAGCTAACTATTTCAAAGCGTTTAACTGGAAACCGGGCCTACCCACCCACTACCCCGTGAGCTTTGACGCAGCGCGGTTAGACAAAGACACCCTCATGGGCCCCGACATACTGCCGTCTTTCACGGTAGAACGATTCACCGCTCTAGGCGCGGTGCTGCGCGGTGATGCGCTCAACCATCCTGGCCCATTAGCCTTGATTGAACTGCTCAACGGCAGCGACGGTGCACCCCAGTACGTGGCAGGCACCGAGAACTTCTACGCCATCACCCGCTACAACTGGAGCAGCTACTACGCCATGAGCGTGATTGACTTGGGCGCCGAGGTCAAAGCGATTGTTTTAGGCAAATAGCGCAACAGCACAGTTGCACAAAGCAAGCTGAAAGTTAAATGCTAGGAGCTAGTTGCTAGCGTAGGCCAGCGACTTCAATGAGCCAAACACGCCTAAATACCGGTGGCATTCACACTGCACACCACCGTAAAGTTAAGGCTCGAGTTTGCATTGAAGGTGCTTAGCGTAGCGCCTGCACCTTGAAGCGACGCTAGCAGAGCAGACGGCGTTGCCACAGGGCACACGGCGGTACCACTGCCTACTGCGCACGTAGCTGCAGTGCACACCAGCCCTGCAGCAGCAGGATCTTTGACTACCGAGCCTGGCGCATCGCCCGGGCCAAAGTTAGACACTGTGACTGTGTAGCTGGTAGTTTGCCCTGCCACCAGCGTGTCGGTTCCGTTAGTTTTAGTAATGGCCAGCGCCGCAGCGGGTGCCACCGTATTGGTCACGGTCGATGAATTATTGCCCGGTGTGGGGTTGGTGATCAGCGATGAAATGGAGGCCTGGCCCACGTTGGTTAAGGTGCCGGTAAACGTACTGGCCAGTGTGGCGGTAATGTTGTAGATGATGGAGCCGTTGATAGACAGCGATACCGTGTTGTTAATGCTGCCAGTGCCTGTAGGGGAGCTACCGCACGTGGTAGCCACCAATGTGGTGCTGCCTGCATTAACCACAGAGCATGTCCACGATGCTGAGGCGATACCGGGCGACAGCACATCGGTCACGGTAATGCTGGTCACTACCGCTGGCCCTGGATTGCCTACTGTCAAGGTGTAGACAACCGTTTGCCCTTGCAGTGCAACTGCAGGCGCTACGGTTTTAGACACTGACAAATTGACGGGGAATGAACGGGACAGGTCGGTAAGTCCGTTGACTGTGTTTCCAGCACTCGTCGCAGCGCCTGTAGTAGAGTTGACACGCCAGATTTGACCAATAGCCCCAGTGCTGGCCACCAAGCAAGGCGCAGGTGATGCAGCGCAGCCAGCAAGCCCCAACGGAGCCTCTGAAAGGCCATTGGGTGCCCCTGTCAAAACCAAGTCGCCCCTGTTTGCTACGGCCACACTGGTACCGGTAGCTACGTTGGCAAAACTGGCATTTGCTGCGAAATAAAGGTTGTACCCTGCAACTCCGTCCTGCGCAATGATGTACATGTCACCGTTACTTGTGCAGGCAAAATCACCACTGCCTCCTGTGGGCAAGCCAGTCCATGTCAACGTTCTTGCTATGGCACCTGTGCTGGGGGTAATTTCAAAAAAATCAGCCGTCGCACTCATGGCATACATTCGCCCATTGGGGCAAGAGGTTTGTCTCAGAACCGAGTTACCTAATGTTGTGTTGCCCACAAAGGTGTTAACACAAGTTACCGGGTCGATAGTAAGGAGCCGCGCCGGGGTTTCGCGAGTAATGTAGTAAATCAAACCATCCAAACTAGACACAGCATTCGCAGTAGACGGACCATCCAAGGTGCAAATAGCCGTAGTAGCGCCTGTGGTGGGATTGACCGTAAAAAGCGCAGTTGACGCTGGAAGGGAAACTGTGGTGGTGCCTGCAACGCCTACACCGTAGATGGTTTGCCCCTGCGCAGGGCCGATGGTTGCAAACACCAAAATAAATAACGCTGCAATAGAGTAACAAACGCGAAGAAAACTTTGTGCAGTGGATAGTGATGTCATGGCTGCTTCATAAAAATTTGCCGCTCGAATTATTGGTATTGCACTGCGGCACCAACAAACATGCGGAAAATTAGTATTTAATATTTACATTTAAAGGATAGATGCTACGAAAAGTACATTCGAATATGTGGTTACCCCCTGTCAAATTTGACAGTCATTTTTAATGTCATGGTGCAAACGTATCCATTGAGCCACGCAATAGAGTCAAGTCGTTAAAGCTCGCACGCTTAACTACAGCGTCAGTAGATTCGCTGCTATTCCACCCGCACCACACCCGTAGGCTTAAAGCCTAAATC
>JANNCO010000345.1:0-4044 GCA_031386655.1 Polaromonas sp.
AACCCGAAAGCTTGCAAAAGGTTCGCTGGCATCTTATTTAGATATGGCGAGCCTAGCTACGAGCGGTCATTGCGTTGATGCACCCGTCGAACGTGAAATGGGTTCTGGTGCAAAGTTTCGCAATGGTGACACACTGCTGGCTCGCATCACTCCATGTTTAGAAAACGGTAAATCCGCCTTCGTAGATTTTCTAATTGATGATGAAATTGGCTGGGGATCAACTGAATTTTTAGTTTTGCGTCCCAAAGCACCGTTGCCCGAATATTTTGGATACTTACTTTGTAGGCACCCTATATTTCGGGAATACGCCATTCAAAGCATGGTCGGTACCAGTGGTCGCCAGCGTATCCAAAACGATGTGCTTGGGCGATTCCAACTAGCCTTGGCTGGCAGTGAAATTACGTCAAGGTTCTCAGAGGTCGTTACGCTAATTCAGAAAAATATAGCAGCGAATCATCAGACTGCCCAAACCCTAGCCACCCTCCGCGACACCCTGCTCCCGCGCCTGATTTCGGGGGCTTTACGGCTGGATACTGTGGCTTAAATATCTGCTAGTCACTCTTAATTTAATAGCTGCTTGAACAGGATTTACTTGGGCTAGAGGGATGTTTTCCTCTAAATTTGGTGCTTCCAGAGTGTTTAGGTTCATCTTCTCGCGCAAGGCCAGGCGCTGCTTGACGCCAAAGCGGTGCTGCTCGTCGATGATGGCCAGCGCCAGGTGGTGAAAATGCACTTTGTCTTGAATGACCGCGTGCGTGCCCACCACCAGCCCGGCTGCGCCACTAGCAATCAGCGCCAGCATCTCGCGGCGTTCTTTGGTTTTTTGGCTGCCCGTCAGCCACGCTACCTGGATGCCCAGCGGTTCTAGCCAGCCTATCAATTTGCGAAAATGCTGCTCGGCCAAAATTTCGGTGGGAGCCATCAGCGCGCACTGGTAGCCTGCGCCCATGCACACTGCGGCGGCCAGCGCGGCCACCACCGTTTTGCCCGAACCTACGTCGCCCTGCAGCAGGCGGTGCATGGGCACGGGCTGCGCAATATCGTGTGCTATCTCGGCGCACACGCGCTGCTGCGCGGCGGTAAGCTGAAATGGGATGGCGGCCAGCAGCTGGTCTACTAAAGGCGTTGCCTGCGCTGCCTGCGGTTTGGTGACCCCTTCGACAGGCTCAGGGTGAACCGAGTTGGATGTAGTGTGAACAGATTTGGATGTAGACTGAAATGATTTCTCTGCAGAACGCGCGGCATTGGCTACAGGCAGCGAGAAATTTTGTGAGGGTTTTTGGCGTAGCAGCACTGGCGCAGTCAGCAGGTCGCGCTCGCGTTTAGACTGCAGCTGCGACAGTTGCTGGGCCAGCAATTCTTCTAGCTTCAGGCGTTGCCATGCCGGGTGGCTGCGGTCTTCCAGCTGCGCTACCGACACATCGGGCGACGGGTAGTGCAAAAACAATAGCGCGCTCTGCAGGTTGTACGTGGGTTGGCTGCCATTTTTGTCTAATAATTGGCTGGGTAATGTCTCGTCCAGAGCTCCGCTACGCGCGGCATGCTCTAGCCCGCTTAGCACAGCGCGGCGCAAGTACGGTTGCGACAAACCGGCCACGGTAGAGTACACCGGCGTGAGCGCTACAGGCAGCGCGCTACCGGCAGATTTGCACACCGGGTGCAGCATGCTCCAGCCAAACATGCCGCCACGCAGCTCGCCGCGTGCGCGAATGCGCTGGCCCACCGCCAGCTGCTTTTGCTGCGACGGGTAGAAATTTAAAAACCGCAGGCTGCACACATCGGTGCCGTCTTGCAGCGTGACCACCAGCTGGCGGCGGCCGCGTATGACTACTTCGCAAGCGGTGACCTCACCTTCAATTTGCGCGTTGTCGCCATCACACGCGTCAGCCAGCTTAAGGATTTGCGTCTCGTCTTCATACCGCAGCGGAATGTGCAGCGCAAGGTCAATGTCGCGCACCAAGCCCAGCTTGTCCAGCGCTTTCTGCGGGGCAGATTTGGCGGGCTGGGCTGCGGGCGGTCGTGAGTGTGCAGCGGCTTTGTCAACGCGCGGCTTGGCGGTTCGGGGCATGGGATAATTGTGCCCTACTTTCACCTTGGCACGGATGTGTTCCATCCTCAAGTACTATGCAATCTATAGCTACCTCAGCAAATAATCATTGGGCCACCAGTGATTTTGACTTTAATTTATCTTCTGAATTAATCGCCCAGCACCCTACAGCGCAACGCAGCGCGTCGCGCCTTCTAGACGGCCGTGCGGCACAGCCCGTTGACCGTACTTTTCGCGACCTGCCTGCCCTGCTAAATGCGGGCGACTTGCTGGTGTTTAACGACACGCAGGTGGTTAAAGCGCGTTTGTTTGGTGAAAAGTCTACCGGCGGCAAGCTGGAACTGCTGATTGAACGTGTGCTGCAAGACCGCGAAGTAGTAGCACACATGAAGGTCAGCAAAAAACCGCAACTGGGCGGCGTGCTGCACATGGTGGGCGGCTTTACCGCCACGCTGGTAGGCCGCTGGCCGGTGGACGACGGCCCGCTGTTTCGGTTTGAATTATCAGATGACCCCTACGCGCTGATGGCGCAGCACGGCCACATGCCGCTGCCGCCGTATATAGAGCGCCACCAAAGCGGCACGCCATCACCCACCGACGTGGCCGACGAAGCCCAAGACGCGCAGCGCTACCAAACCGTGTTTGCCAAGCACCCGGGCGCTGTGGCCGCACCCACCGCCGCGCTGCATTTTGACGAGGCTTTGCTCGCCGCGCTGGAAGCTAAAGGCGTGCAGCGTGCCAGCGTAACGCTGCACGTAGGCGCAGGCACGTTTCAGCCGGTTAAATCTGACAGCATTGCCGACCATGTGATGCATTTTGAACGCTACGCCATCCCGCCCGCTACGCTGCAAGCCGCGGCCGACTGCAAGGCACGCGGCGGGCGCATAGTTGCCGTGGGTACCACCACCGTGCGTAGTTTAGAAACCTGGGCCAGCACCGGCCATGCCAGCGGCGATACCAATATATTTATCACACCGGGTTTTGAATTTAAAGTGGTGGACACTTTGATTACCAACTTTCACCTGCCCAAAAGCACCTTGATGATGCTGGTCAGCGCCTTTGCGGGCTACGACCAGGTCATGGCGCTGTACCAGCACGCCATCACTCAAAAATACCGCTTTTTTAGCTATGGCGATAGTATGCTGCTGCACAAAAATACTTCTGATCTCGTACGTATTCAAAATGAGTTGCGCACTGGTGGCGTTGATATGCCTTATGTACCAGAACGCTCCTAACATCTGAAGATTAACAATGCTGAAATTTGACCTACTTGCCACCGACCCTGCCAAAGCCACGCCCGAAGGCAGCTATCTAGGCAGCCACGCCCGCCGTGGCCGCCTGACGCTGAACCATGGCGTGGTGGAGACGCCCATCTTTATGCCCGTAGGCACGTATGGCACGGTCAAAGGCGTGATGCCGCGCAACCTGCACGAGATGGGTGCGCAGATTATTTTGGGCAACACGTTTCATTTGTGGATGCGCCCGGGGCAAGACGTGATGCAGCAGTTTGGCGGGCTGCACCAGTTTGAAAATTGGCACAAACCTATCTTGACCGACAGCGGCGGGTTCCAGGTATGGTCGCTGGGCGAGATGCGCAAGATCAGCGAAGAAGGTGTGCGCTTTGCCTCACCCGTGAACGGCGATAAGCTGTTTCTCACGCCTGAGATTTCCATGCAAATTCAAACCGTGCTGAACAGCGACATCGTCATGCAGTTTGACGAATGCACGCCGTACGAAACTAAGGGCGTGCTCACCACCGAGCGTGAAGCCCGCGTGTCGATGGAACTGTCAGCCCGCTGGGCCCAGCGCTGCCAAACAGAATTTGCACGCCTGGCCAACCCCAACGCACTGTTTGGCATCGTACAAGGCGGCATGCACGAAAGTTTGCGTGATGAATCATTGGCCGCACTGGAAGCGTTAAATTTCCCCGGTATCGCACTGGGCGGCCTGAGCGTGGGCGAACCAAAAGACGACATGATGCGCGTGCTGCAGCACAT
>JANNCO010000359.1:0-8110 GCA_031386655.1 Polaromonas sp.
TTCTACCTGGGTTATCAGCCTGTTTCTCTATTAAAAATGCCCTTCCAATAAGGCTTCACTGCTAAATTACAGATTTATGCTGTGGTGGCAGGGCAAGCCAACCCAAACCCTGCGAAAATACAGGCATGTTTACAGGCATCATTACCGGTGTGGGGCGCATCGCCGCTATCCACCCTCTCGGCAGCAGTTCTTTCCACGGCAAGCGCTTGACGGTTGCTGCGCCCAGTGGGTATTTGGACGACGTAGGTTTGGGTGACAGCATTGCGATCAACGGTGCGTGCATGACAGTGACCACCTTGGACCCCACTGCGCTGCAATTTAGCATCGACATTTCTGCCGAATCGCTGGACAAAACGGCGGGTCTGGACACGCAAGGCCAAGTCAACCTGGAAAAAGCTTTACGTGCCCACGACCGTTTGGGTGGCCATATCGTCAGCGGCCATGTAGACGGCGTGGGCAAAGTCAGCCATTTTGCCCAAGTAGGCGAAAGCTGGGAACTGCGCGTTGCCACACCGCCCGCATTGGCTAAATATTTAGCCTACAAAGGCTCTATCACGATTAATGGCGTGAGCCTGACTGTGAACAGCGTGCAAGACATCGCCAGCGGCTGCGAAGTAAGCATTAATTTGATTCCGCACACGGTGGACAACACGGCGTTGGGCACGCTGAGGTCAGGCTCGGCTGTGAACATAGAAATTGACACAGTGGCCCGCTATGTGGAGCGCATGCTGTCATTGTCTGGCACGGCCAATACCGCCGCCAATACCACCGCCAATTCTGCCCCCAATGCTGCCGCCAAAAGTGCCGCCAAGGCATATTAAATTTTCAAATAAAGGACACACACCATGGCCCTGCATGCTATTAAATCTGCCCTCACACCGGTTGCCATTTCTAAGGTAGAAGATATCGTGTCCGACATGGCCGCGGGCAAAATAGTGATCTTGGTAGACGAGGAAGACCGCGAAAACGAAGGCGACTTGGTGCTGGCTGCTGACCACGTCAGCGCCGAGGCCATCAACTTCATGGCGCGTTTTGGCCGCGGGTTGATTTGTCTCACATTAACCAAAGAGCGCTGCGAATATTTAAAGCTGCAACCCATGGCCACGCGCAATGGCACCAAGCACAGCACCGCATTCACGGTGTCGATTGAAGCTGCAGTGGGCGTGACTACCGGCATCAGCGCTGCTGACCGCGCACGTACCGTACAAGTTGCGGTAGCCAAAAACACCCAAGCCGACGACTTGGTGCAACCCGGCCACATCTTTCCATTGCAGGCTGTAGACGGCGGTGTGCTGATGCGCGCAGGCCATACCGAGGCGGGCTGCGACCTGGCGGCTATGGCAGGCTGCAGCGCCAGCGCAGTGATATGCGAGATCATGAAAGACGACGGTACCATGGCACGCCTGCCCGACCTGCAGTTGTTTGCAGCAGAGCATGGGCTGAAAATTGGCACCATTGCCGATTTGATCGAATACCGAAGCCGCGTTGAAAGCCTGGTGACAAAAATAGGCGAGCGCACCATGCACACCCACTACGGTGTATTTACTGCTATCGCCTTCAAAGACAAGCCCAGCCAGGGCGTGCACATGGCACTGGTCAAAGGCCAGTGGGATGCTGGTGACACCATTGCTGCACGCGTGCACGAGCCGCTGAGCGTGCTGGACGCGCTGGAGGTCAACCGCCCTATGCACAGCTGGAGCCTGGACGCCAGTCTCAAGTACATTTCTGCGCAGGGCCGCGGTGTGGCAGTGCTGCTGAACTGCGGTGAGAATGCTGCTGGGTTAGTAGCGCAGTTCGAAGGCGTCGCCACTGCATCGCAAGCGCCAGTGCGTGGCAAGATGGACCTGCGCACCTACGGCATTGGCGCACAGATTCTGCGCGAAGTGGGTGTCACCCGCATGATGCTGATGGGAAAACCCCGCCGTATGCCCAGCATGGCAGGTTACGGCCTGGAAGTGGCTGGCTTTATTGCCAACGCCCAATAAAACTGATCAAAAAAATCACACAAGGACCCGCCCCCATGTTTGGAGCAGATAAAGGTAAAGCCGCAGGCGGCATGCTGGATGGCCGCAAGCTGTACATCGGTATAGTACAAGCGCGCTTTAACGAAGACATTACTAACGCGCTGACCGCTGCCTGCAAAAAAGAACTGGCTGCGCTGGGCGTGATTGAAAGACATATAACCCAAGTTTTTGTGCCCGGCGCGCTAGAGGTGCCTGTAGCGCTGCAAGCGCTGGCCGAGCACAATAAATACGACGCCTTGATAGCCATAGGCTGCATTGTGCGCGGAGAAACCTACCACTTTGAACTGGTGGCCAACGAGTCTGGTGCAGGTGTGAGCAAAGTGTCACTAGACTACAAGCTGCCGATTGCCAACGCCATCATCACCACCGAGAACATGGCCCAAGCCATCGCCCGCCAAACCGACAAAGGCCAAGAGGCTGCGCGTGTGGCAGTGGAGATGGCCAATTTATTGAACGAGCTCGCATGATCAGCACCACACCAGCAGGCCCGGCTGCGGCCCCTGCCGCACAAGACAACAGCCAGCCAGTGACTCCTATTGATAAACCTACTGGTAAATCTGCCGGGGTATCTGCTAACAGAGCTGCCAATAAATTTACGGCGCCCAAAGCCCCTGTGCGCTCGGGCCGCACCCGCGCGCGCGAGTTTGCCATTCAGGCGCTGTACCAGCACCTTGTGGGCAAAAACGAAGCTGGCGAAATCGACATTTTCACACGCGACCTGCAAGGTTTTAGCAAAGCAGACGCAGCACATTTTGACGCGCTATTCCATGGCTGTGTAGACAATGCGCAAGCGCTGGACAATTCGATTGTGCCGCACCTGGACCGGCCCTTGGCCGAAATATCGCCGGTAGAGCGCGCGGTGATGTGGTTAGGTGCATACGAGCTGGAACATTGCTTAGACGTGCCTTGGCGCGTGGTGCTGAACGAATATATTGAACAAGCCAAAGCTTTTGGCGGTACCGATGGACACAAATATGTCAATGGCGTGCTCAATAAACTAGCCCCTGTGCTGCGCGCAATAGAGGTGGCCAACGACAAAGCGCCCAGCAACAAACACACTGGCAAATCAGCCAAAGCTGATGATGTAGACCCAGTTAAAAAGCCAAGCTAGCCAGTGAACGCGCCGCCCATGCGAATAACCCAGCGCGCCCAAAAAATTGAGCCGTTTTATGTGATGGAGGTTGCCAAGGCTGCCTCTGCCTTAGCAGCGCAGTCGGCGCAGACCGACAAGCCGATGATTTTTTTGAACATTGGCGAGCCTGATTTTTCGGCCCCGCCTTTGGTGCAGGAAGCTGGGCAGCGCGCCATCCGCGCAGGGCATACCCAGTACACACAAGCCACTGGCCTGGCCCCGCTGCGCGAACACATCAGCGCATGGTACGCCAGCCGGTTTAATGTACAGGTTCCCGCGCGGCGCATTGTGCTGACCGCCGGTGCATCAGCGGCCTTGCAGCTGGCTTGCCTGGCGCTGGTTGAGGCTGGTGATGAAATATTGATGCCCGACCCCAGCTACCCTTGCAATCGCCAATTTGTCAGTGCTGCAGAGGGTACGGCCAAGCTGATTGCTTGCACACCGCAAGAGCGCTTTCAACTGACGGCGGCCAAGGTGGAAGCGGCATGGGCCGACAACGCCCGTGGCGATGCTGACTTAAAAACGCGTGGCGATGCTGACGTTAAAACGCGTGGCGATGCTGACGTAAAAACCCGCGGGGTTTTGCTCGCCTCTCCCTCCAACCCCACAGGCACGTCTATCCATCCTGATGAGCTGCGGCGCATTCACAACGTGGTAAGTACGCGCGGTGGTGTGACGATGATCGACGAGATTTATCTAGGACTTAGCCACGATGCCACCTTTGGCCAAACCGCGCTGGAGATTGACGACCAGATCATCAGCATTAACAGCTTTAGCAAATACTTCGGCATGACAGGCTGGCGATTGGGCTGGCTGGTGGTGCCCGATGCCTTGGTTAGCGTGGTCGAGCGGTTGGCACAAAACCTGTACATCTGCCCCAGTACTGTATCGCAGCATGCGGCACTGGCATGTTTTGAAAGCGCTAGCATGACTGAATATGAAAAGCGCCGCGCCGAGTTCAAAGCCCGGCGCGACTACTTTATTCCCGCCCTGCGCAGCCTGGGGTTTGAAGTACCAGTTGAGCCTGATGGCGCTTTCTACGTGTACGCTGATTGCTCCAAAATTCTGAGCAAACTGGGTGTGCAGGCCGCCTTGGGTAACGGAGCAAGTACAAATACAAATGCAGGCATCGGCGGCAGCTGGGATTTTTGTTTTGAAATGATGCAGCGCGCGCATGTGGCCATCACACCTGGGCGTGACTTTGGTACCGACTCTACGCATCAGTTTGTGCGCTTTTCTACCGCCAGCTCGATGGCTGATCTGCAAACCGCCGTGGCCCGCATGCAAAAGGTACTGGCTTGACCCAATCAACCAAGTTGGCAGCCAAGCTGTTTACCTGGCCTGTGCGGGTGTACTGGGAAGACACCGACGCCGGCGGCATTGTCTTCTACGCCAACTATCTTAAATTTATGGAACGTGCCCGCACCGAATGGCTGCGTTCGCTGGGCATAGCGCAAAGCGTACTGCTCACTACAAAAGTGCCGGCAGGTGGCCAGCCGGGCGGCATGTTTGTAGTGCGCAGCACCCAGCTGGACTATTTGCAACCCGCGCGGCTGGACGACCAACTATTGGTTACAGCACGTATTGCAGAATCCACCCGAATTACGCTTACCATTACACAAGAAATTAGACTACTTGCCGCAGATAACATGCTCAACCAGCTATTAAAATCAGAGCATACAGAATGGACACAGCAGGAACTTAATGCCCTGCCCGTGGTCTGTTCTGGACGCATACGGATTGCGTGGGTAGATGCACTGCATTTGCGCCCCCACCGAATTCCACAACATGTCATGGAGATACTACAGTGACTCAAGACTTATCCATACTGCACTTGGTGCTGAACGCCAGCTTTGTGGTGCAGGCTGTCATGGTGCTTTTGCTAGTGGTGTCGGTTGCCAGCTGGGCGGCAATTTTTCGCAAAATTATCTCGCTGCGAAAAATCAGCTCACTGAACGACGAGTTTGAGCGCGACTTTTGGTCAGGCACTTCACTGAACGAGCTGTTCCAGTCGGCGGCGCAAAACGCCAAGCACTCGGGCCCGATGGAGCGCATTTTTGCCAGCGGCATGCGGGAATACCAAAAACTGCGCGAACGCCGCATTGCCGATACCTCCACCCTGATGGACGGCGCACGCCGCGCCATGCGTGCCAGCTACCAGCGCGAGATGGATGCCGCCGAGAGTAACTTGTCTTTCCTGGCCTCCGTGGGCAGTGTGTCGCCGTATGTGGGTTTGTTTGGCACGGTATGGGGCATCATGCATGCGTTTACCGGCTTGGCATCGCTGCAGCAGGTGACGCTGGCCACCGTAGCGCCTGGTATTGCCGAGGCTCTGGTAGCCACGGCGATTGGCCTGTTTGCCGCTATCCCTGCGGTGGTGGCATACAACAATTTTGCGCGTGACATTGACCGCGTAGCCATCAAGCTGGAAACTTTTATCGAAGAGTTTTCCAACATTCTGCAGCGCAACCTGGGTTCGCAAAACACTGTAGCGCAGACCAGCACGGCCACTGGCCATTAAAACTACGCCACTAGCGCGTAAATCGCACGTAGCCACAGCCCCATCCACCGCACCTGGAGAACACTATGCCCGCAATGGTTTCCCGAGGCCGAGGCCGCCGCACCATCAACGAAATCAACATGGTGCCGTTTATCGACGTGATGCTGGTGCTGCTGATCATCTTTATGGTGACCGCGCCGCTGATCAGCCCCAGCATGATTGACCTGCCCAGCGTGGGCAAGGCGGCCAAGCAGCCCGATGCGGTGATCCAAATCATCATTAAAAAAGACGAGTCTTTAGAGATAAAAAGCGGTAAATCTCAAGAAAATACTGCTCAAGCAGCTATTACTACTGTAGCAGCTAAGGTCAAGCAACTGCAAGCAGGCAGCACCAACACAGCTGTGGTTATCAGCGCCGACAAAGCAGTAAAGTACGAGACGGTTGTTAAAGTGATGGACAACCTGCAGCGTGCAGGCATTGCACGCGTGGGCCTGTCAGTGCAGCTGGCCAAGTAGTTGTTCACGCCGATCTTCACACACCATTACCCGACACGCCATGCCCAGCGCTTTTGACCGTATTGACTTTGCCCCGCCTGCGCAGCCCGGCAAGCTGCGCGCTATGGGTTTGGCGATATTGGCCCACCTGCTGTTGGTAGGTGCGCTGACCTGGGGCGTGAACTGGAAAAGTAAGCCCACCACCATCACTGCTGAGGCCGAGCTGTGGGCTAGCGTGCCCCAGCAAGCTGCACCGCGTGCAGTGACGCCGCCACCTCCACCACCCGAGCCGGTAGTGCCGCCCAAGCCCGTGCCCAAGCCAGCCCCCGCGCCACTGCCCGAGAAAGCACCCGATATTGTTGAAAAGCAAGACAAGCCCCTCAAGAAACCGGTGGAAAAAACACCCGAAAAACCACCTGAAAAACCCCCGGAGCCTAAGCCAGTTGCCAAACCGGAGGTGCCCAAAGTAGACCCAGCTGTCGCCAAACTAGCCGCACAAAAAGAAGCCCAACGCGTTGCCGCTACAGAAACCGAGCAGCGAGAGAAAGATCGCCAAGCCGCGATTGATCGCTCTTTAAAGTCTGCAGGTAGTGGCGCGCCTGATTCGCCCGGCACAGCCGCCAAATCCAGCGGCCCTTCTTCAGGCTACGCAAGCCGCGTCGCAGCGCGCGTCAAACCCAATATTGTGTTTTCGGGTAGCTTGTCCAACAACCCCTCCGTCGAGATCGACGTGCGCTTAGCACCCGACGGCACGGTGTTGGGCAAACCTCAAGTCACCAAATCCAGTGGCAGCAGGGAATGGGACGAGGCAGTAGTTCGAGCGATTGAAAAAACCGAGGTTTTCCCGCGCGACGTCAATGGCACAGTTCCAAGCAATGTGACAATTAGTTCACGTCCAAGCGACGTCAACTAGAAATCTTGACCCCATGGCAAGGGTTTAGCCTAGCAATTTGTAACGTCTACGGTCAACCCTAGCCTGCCTAGCCCGTTATAGTGTGGCGGTCTTAGAAGCTTTCTAGGCCACACACAAAAATCCACCACCCTCGTAGGAGTAAGTTATGTTGAAAAAACTGTTTGTTGTATTCGCCATGCTGTACGCAGCTATTGCGTTTGCCGCTGTTGACGTGAACAAGGCCACCGCCGCTGAGCTAGACGCCGTCAAAGGCATCGGCCCCGGCATTTCTGGCAAAATTTTGGACGAGCGCAAAAAAGGCCCTTTCAAAGACTGGGACGACATGATCAAGCGAGTTAACGGCGTGGGCGAGACCAATGCTGCCAAGTTTTCTGCTGAAGGCATGACCGTGGGTGGTTCCAGCTTCAAAGGTGTAGCCGCTACGCCTACCCCTGCTGCTGCCAAGAAAGACGACAAGCCAGCCGCGAAAGATGCTAAAGACAGCAAGCCTACTGCAGCATCTGCCGCAGCGCCTGCAGCTGCACCGGCTAAAGATGCCAAAGCAACTGACGCTAAACCAGCTGCTGCTGCCGCACCTGCTGCTGATGCAAAAGCCGACCCGAAAGCAGAAGCCAAAGCCAAGAAAGACGCTGACAAAAAAGCTAAAGACGAAGCCAAGGCTAAAGCTGCTGAAGAGAAAAAAGCCAAGGCTGATGCAGACAAGAAAGCCAAAACTGATGCCAAGCCTGCTGCCAAAGCTGCCGACGCTAAGCCAGCGGCTGCAAAAGACGCTGCCAGCGCTGCCAAGAAGTAATTTCAAAGTATCTCAGCCTAGCGCTGAGTGCCTTGTAAAAAGCCCGGTTCGCCGGGCTTTTTTTATGCATAGGAGTGGTCGTCTGGCTTGGCGTGCGCGTCGGAGAGCTGGACTCGAGCCGGGCATCTCGCTACAAAAATACTTCGCAAACACGCGCGAACTGAGGTCTTTAGTGCGCTGCCTTCAACACCGCGCGCCTTACTACGTATTTTTCATCGAGACGGACCCGGCTCGTCACATTATTCTTTGCTGGG
>JANNCO010000365.1:0-2797 GCA_031386655.1 Polaromonas sp.
TGCAGGGGTAGTTTCTTCTTTGCATTTAGTCGTGTACGATTTTGATGCACCGCACACTGCTGCGCCGCTGGCTGTTTGCCACCCGACACCACGGGCACAATGGCCAAGCATCTGCGGTACTCCAAATGGGGGAAATTTAGAAACTCGCGCAAGCGCTCAAACATCTAAATTTCTAATCCCCATTTGTCCGTTCCTCGAGCCCGTGGCCGGGCGGGTGGCAAACAGCCAGCGGCGCAGCAGCGTGCTTTCACTTTTTTGAGGTTTCATTCCTGTGTTTTGTACGGGGTGGAGACAACGCAGACACAATCAGCATCAATAATATACTCAAACAGGCATCATGCTCACTACAAATACCATAGCTGCTTGAGCAGGTTTTACTTGGGTTAGTGGCCCCAAACACTTAAAAAACAGGCTCCGAAATAGCCCAGCGTGCCTTCAGCACAGATAAACCAGCTAAACCAGTATTCGCGGCGCAGTGCAGGCCTTGGGGTTGCGCCCCAAACAGGGCGACGGGCGCGAATCGCGCACTGCAGATGCTACCCCCGAATGGGGCCGCCGACCGGGGCGCAACCTCAGGGCCTGCACTGCGCTGCGAGCCCGCGCGGTCTAAGGAAAGACATCCTCGAGCTAATGAACCCACACTGCGCCGCGAAACCGCGTGGTCTAACGAAAGACATCCCCGAGCTAATAAACCTGCACCACGCCACCAAACCGCGAGATTAAATGAAAGACATCTTCAAACCTCAGGCGGCACAGGCACAGGAACAGGCGCCACCACAGGCCTGGGTGGCTTGGGCCGTGGTGGTTTGCTGGTATGCACCGTCATCATGGCTTTTTCCATGTCACCGCTTAAATAGTGCGGCAGCGCCCGCACACTGCGCTCAATCGTTTGCGCAATCGCATCGTGGTGCTCAGCCGACGGCTTTTTTAGCACCCAGTGAATTACTTCACTTTTAACACCCGGGTGGCCTATGCCAATGCGCAGCCGCCAATACTGGTCTGTACCTAGTTGGGCGTGAATGTCGCGCAGCCCGTTGTGCCCGGCATGGCTACCGCCCAGCTTTATTTTGGCCTCGCCCGGCACAATGTCCAGCTCGTCATGCGCTACCAAAATCTCTTCTGGCGCAATTTTAAAAAACTTGGCCAGTGCCCCTACCGACTTGCCCGACAGGTTCATAAACGTTTGCGGCTGCAGCAGCCACACGGTTTGCCCACCTGCCACCGTGCGGGCCACCATGCCAAAGTAGCTTTTGTCATAGCTAAGCGTGCACTTTAGCTCGCGCGCCAAGGCGTCTATGTACCAAAAACCCGCATTGTGCCGCGTAGCCTCGTATTCAGCGCCCGGGTTGCCCAGGCCAACAAACAGTTTGATCATGCGGCTGATTATCCCTGCTGGCAAAGGCGCTGTTAGATCAATCCAGTACTTTGGTTTTCAAGCGTTTGTAGCTGCAGTGTGTGCAGTGTTGAAAACTGTGTGCAACAAAATGTACTTAAGTGCGCTAAGTGCTAGCAAAAAAACACGTTTTCTACTACAAACAGATGACGACAAAGCACCCACGCCTGATTAATATGACCACACAACAGACGCCGGTTGACTTTGCTGCCCCCCAGCAAACAACAGCAACATTACTCATCATTGACGTAGTGGAATCAGTCCGTTTGATGGAGGCTAACGAGCAAGATGCTGTACGCAGATGGCGAAACTTGGTGCAACTGGTGGTGCGCGACGTGCTACCCCAGTACAACGGGCGCTTGCTTAAAAGCCTGGGTGACGGCCTGATGCTTGAATTTGCCACGCCCCGCCCTGCCGTACATGCCGCGCTGCACATACAGCAGCTGTGCCACGCCGCCCACCACGGCGTGCCACCGCAGCAGCGCGTGCACCTGCGCGCAGGCATTCACACCGCGCAGTACGTGACCGACGCGCACGACATTTATGGTGCCGACGTCAACCTGGCTGTGCGCCTGACCACACTGGCCGGCCCCGGCGAAATTATTGTGAGCGCCCCCGTGCGCGACCAGCTAACCCCCGCGCTAGATGGCGACATTGAAGACCTGGGCGACTGCTACATGAAGCACCTTGTCACCCCTGTGCGCGCCTACCGCGTGGGCAGCGCAGGCGCAGCCCCCATCATCGAGCCTGGCAGCAGCCGCCCGCTAGACCTGCGCCCCACCATTGCTGTCATACCGTTTGCCGCCCGCGGTGCCGAGCCCGGCCACGCGCTGATAGGCGAGGCCGTGGCCGACGAGCTGATAGCAGCACTGTCTAAAACTGCCGAACTGCATGTGATATCGCGCCTGTCTACCACCGCGTTTGCGGGGCGCGCAGGCAATGATGGCGGCAGCGTAACGGGTGCGGGCAGGGTAGGCGCCCTGGCCGACATACGCCAGCACCTGGGCGCCACCTACGTACTGTCGGGCCGCTGCACCGTCATCGGCAGCAACATGAGCCTGTTTGTAGAACTGGCCGAAGCCGACGGCGGCCGCATCGTGTGGGCAGACAACCTCAAAGGCTTGGTTGCAGGTCTGTTCAACCCCCAAGACGACATGCTGTCCCGCATAGTCGCTGCAGTTAGCAGCGCCGTGATGAAGCACGAGCTAGGCAGAGCGCAGAACCATGCGCTGCCTACGTTGGAGGGGTATACGTTGTTGCTGGGGGCGGTGGCGATGATGCACCACAACTCGCCGACAGATTTTGATATGGCACGGCAGATGCTGGAGCATTTGATTGCGCGTAGCAAGCGACATCCAGTTCCACACGCGTGGTTAGCGAATTGGCATGTTCTGAAAGTGCAGC
>JANNCO010000398.1:0-5550 GCA_031386655.1 Polaromonas sp.
GAAGCTATCGTCAATGCTGCCCGTACAGGTAAGATCGGTGATGGCAAAATTTTTGTTACAAGCGTCGAGCGCGTAGTGCGCATACGCACTGGCGAAGAAGACGAGGCAGCAGTTTAACTTTGCGTTCTGCCGCGCGTACCATCCAAGTAAGTGTTGCGCACACCATCCAAGCCAGATAGTTTCTGGCACAGCCTATTACATACCCGATAACCTCGCCTTCGAGTTCATACCTGCCGCCTCAATCAAATGCTCGCACAGCGAATCAACCTCGGCTTCCATGCGCACCATGTCCGTTTGCCAGTCGCCTACAAAACCTTCGGCCACTGAGGTTTGCAAAAAGGCGATTAACTGCTCGTAATAACCGTTGGTGTTGAGTAGACCGATGGGTTTGTCGATATAGCCTAGCTGCTTGAGTGTCCAGATTTCAAAAAACTCTTCAAAAGTACCTATACCGCCGGGCAGTGAGATAAACGCGTCGGCGCGCTCGGCCATCATGGCTTTGCGTTCGTGCATGGTTTTAACAATGTGCAGCTCGGTGCAGGCGGGGTTGGCCCACTCGCGGTCGACCAAGCCTTGGGGAATGATGCCCACTACAGTACCGCCTGATTCCAACGTAGCCTGCGCCACAATACCCATCAGGCCGTTTTTGCCGCCGCCGTACACCAGCTGCCCGCCGTGGCTGCCGATCCAGCGGCCTACCTCGGTGGCGGCGGAGGCAAAGGCAGGTTGCACACCGTCGCGTGAGCCGCAATACACGCATAAAGAAAAAGCAGGTGCTGTCATGTTTACCAAAAAGCTTTAAAAGCGATGATAGATGGCTGCCAGCCACACGCCAGCGCACAGCAGCACGCTCAGCAACACAGCGGCCGAGCCCATGTCTTTGGCACGCTTGGACAGATCATGCCACTCAGGGCCAATACGGTCGATAGCGGTTTCAATGCCCGTGTTAAGCAGCTCGGTAATCATCACCAGCAGTACCACGGCCACCAGTATGGCTACTTCCAGCCAACTTCTGCCCACCCAAAAGGCCGCAGGCAGCATGACGATGCTGGCCATCGCTTCTTGCCGAAAAGCGGTCTCACCCCAGCCAGCGCGCAGGCCTTGCAGTGAATAGCCGGTAGCATGCAGCAGGCGGGTGAGGCCTGTGCGTGATTTTTGGGCATCTGTGGGCTCGCGCTCAACCGACTGCGCGTTGTCTGCCGTTGCGTTGGTGTGATGGGGTTGGGTCATGCCTGTATTGTCGCGCAAAGATTGCGCGGTTTGACGCGCTTACTCGCCTGCGTTTAAGCCTAGCATAAAGCAGTGACGATACAACTGCTAAGCCGGTGTCGATTTGCTCATGGGTGCATGGTTAACAAGACGTGTGCCTGCCAACAGGTCGTGCACAAACTGCTTTGATCGATTGAAACGACTCAGCAGGGCATATACCAACACCCAAGCGGTCAAAACTAAAGTGATCTGCCAACCCGAAGGTCTAAAAAACGCCATGGCCGCTAGCGGCGGCACAAACCACAACCAGCTTAAAACATACCGCGCCAACGCACGCCCTTGGGTTATTTGCTGGCCGTTTAAGTCCACCACACGGATATGCCAAGTTTTCATGGCCAAGGTTTGCCCCTTGTGCCAAAACCATACAAAGTACACCCCAAACACTACGAACAAAAAGCCCTGCAGCAGCGGGTGGCGCGCGTCCATAGCGTTGCGCATCTGCCCCAAAGTGCTGAACAGCCAAGTAGCAATAAAAGCTACCGCAAACATCAGCATGCCTTCGTACATCCAGCAGGCCATGCGCTTGAGCAGGCCTGCCGTGGCAAGCGCGGGGCTTTGCGGTGCATCGTTGACTGATGTGGTGGAGGTCATATTGAAAAATATATGGCTATTATTTTAATAGCTGCTTGAGCAGTTTTTACTTGGGTTGACAGGCTATTTACATTTAGAAAATAGCTTTTGCAGGCTCAATAAGGCTAAAGAAGACTTAGTGCAGTCGTTGCCTGCTACGCCAAGAATAACAGTATGCAACCTAGCTGCCTGTGTCAGGGTTTAAGGCCGCGTGGCAGGTGCGCTGCCAGTACTGGGCGCAATGTCGGCAGACGAAATGTTGGATTTAGGCATCAAGCTGTTGCTGTTTTGCAGATGGGGTGCCACCATAATTGTGCGGGCAGGTACTGTTGGCTGGCTGGCTTGGCGCTCAAGTACTTTTGCGGTGCCAAACTGCGCAGGGGGAGAGTTTTTCAAAGGATCTGCCGGGATTTGGCGGGCTGCAGTACCCACATTGGCAGGCTTGACAGAACCCGCAGCCAACGCCTGTTTTTCCTGTGGGCTTAGCAATTGGTAGGCTTGCCATTGCGCGCTGCGCTGGTCGGCTGTTAGGCCGTTGGTCAAAGCGCGGTTTTCGGCAAAGTTTATACGGGCCTGAGCGCGCTGCTGCGGGCTTAATGTAGCCCAGTCGCTCATGCGCGCTTGCAGTTTGCCTTGCTCTGCAGCAGGCAGGCTGGCGTAGTTTTTTGACACCGCCAGCCATTTATTTTTTTGGTTGGAATTTAAAGCAGACCATACCGCGCTGAGCGGGGCTAATGCAGACTGTTGTGCAGGGGTTAATGCGCTCCAGGTGGCGCCTTCTGATATTGCAGCGGGGCTGGAAGTGGCGGGTGTTTTGGTCTGCGCCTGTGCCGGCGTGCCTAGCAGGGCCCACGCCAGCGCCGCTGAGCAAAAAGCAGCTACTGCGGTGAGACAACAAACGCGTAATGGCATAGTGGGCGGGTGAGGTTGGCTACAACAGGTTCAAAGCTCGGGTTCAAGGCTGGGGAGGGCCAAATTTTAAAAATTGCGCAAAACCAGGGTCTGTGTGCGCGTCAGGTGGCAAGTCGTCGGTCAGCAGTTGAACGTCTACTGCAGCAATATCGTCGGCATTTTGTTTGTCAACCAGGCTGGTCACTGCGATCAACCCGGCGACCAAGGCCAGCAATGGCAGGGCAGACGCAATGCGATTGAGCCATGACACACCGTCATCACTAAAACCCCCGCCGAGCGCGGCAGCACCGCCGGTAAAAATAATCGACGGGGCAGTTTGGCTGACGGTTACGCTAGATTTTGGGCGGCGGGTGATGGCTTGCTGACGGGCCACACGCAGACGCTCGGTTATATCGTGGGGCAGTGGTTGCTCGTTTAGGCGGGCCGTAACCTTCAGGCCAAAACGGTCTTGCAGAGCCTCAGTACGCTGAATATTCAGGTGCTGCGTGTTGACGATATTATTTAAATTTTTCATAGTCGAATTCCCTTGGCATTGAGCGCTTTGCTAAGCGCGTGGACTGCTCTGGAACAGTGCGTTTTAACGCTACCTTCTGAGCAACCCATGGCCGCGGCCGTTTCAGCCACGTCCATCTCCTCCCAATAACGCATGAGAAAGGCTTCTCGTTGACGTGTTGGCAGTTGCTGCACTTCGGTATCAATCTCACGCAAGGTTTGTGCCCGCTCGGTACTGGTTTGAGCACTTTCTGTGCCCTCTGAGGGGTTCAGCGCCTCTAAAGTTTCCAGTAAATCGAATTCGCCGTCTTCGCCGGCTACAGCAAAGTCGCTCATGTTGGAAAAAATGGCGCCCCGGGTTTTTCTGCGCCTGAAAAAGTCCAGCGTGGTGTTGGACAAAATGCGGTGAAACAACATGGGCAGCTCGGCAGCGGGCTTTTCGGAATAGCTCTCACACAGCTTGATCATGCTGTCTTGCACGATGTCTAGCGCCGCTTCTTCATCGCGTACATGGTAGACCGATCGTTTGAAGGCACGTTTTTCGATGCTTTTCAGGAAATCGGAGAGTTCTTGCTCGGTGGCCAAAGGGAGGACTTGTTGTTAGGGGCTTGAAAGACGAAATGCAGTTGGTACGTCTTGATAGACAAATTATGGCATTGCGTGGGAGCTTTTCAGCTTTTTAGCCCAGTTTTTGCTGACAGCGCCATGAAAATCACATATTGCAGTGTGATAATGTCAGGCTGCTATTTAAAACCAGCAAACGGGTTCTGATTCAAGGCGCAGTAGCGCACTTCATAGTCAGAGCGCTTAAGTCCCGCAACGGCTTTGCAAGAGCGCGTGAGGGGTAACACTCAAGTTTCGTTAGAGAAACTCTGAAAGGTTGAATATGGAAATCTCCAAAGCTGAAATCGCCTCTGTTGCTACAGGTCCCACGTCTGCATCTTCTGCAACTGCCTCTGCCTCTACAGCCGCTACACCTGCTGGCAAACTACCGGAGCTGCGCGGCGCAGAAATTCTAGTTAAAGCACTGCAAGCCGAAGGCGTGAAGTTCGTTTGGGGCTATCCCGGCGGCGCGGTGTTGCACATATACGACGCTTTTTATAAACAAGACACTATGCAGCACATTTTGGTGCGGCATGAGCAAGCTGCCGTGCATGCAGCCGATGGCTATGCGCGCGCCACTGGCGATGTAGGTGTCGCACTGGTCACCTCTGGCCCCGGGGCTACCAATGCTATTACGGGCATTGCCACGGCCTACATGGACAGTATTCCCATGGTGGTGATCACCGGGCAAGTGCCTACGCATGCGATTGGCCTGGATGCTTTTCAAGAATGCGACACCGTGGGAATCACCCGCCCGATTGTGAAACACAATTTTCTGGTCAAAGATGCCCGCGACTTGGCTGACACTATGAAGCGTGCCTTCCACATCGCCCGCACGGGCCGTCCCGGCCCTGTGGTGGTGGACATTCCCAAAGACGTGAGCTTTAACAAAGTACCTTTCGACGCGGCAGAATATAAAAAGCCCGTGGAAATGCGCAGCTACCAGCCCGTGCGCAAGGGCCATGGCGGGCAAATCCGCAAGGCATTGCAACTGCTGCTGAACGCCAAGCGTCCCTACATTTACACCGGCGGTGGTGTGATTTTGTCCAACGCCAGCACCGAGCTACGTACGCTGGTAGACATGCTGGGCTACCCCGTCACCAACACTCTGATGGGCTTGGGTGCCTACCCGGCCAGCGACCGCAAATTCTTGGGTATGTTGGGCATGCACGGCACGGTAGAGGCTAATCAAGCTATGCAAAACTGCGACGTGCTGCTGGCCGTAGGCGCGCGCTTTGACGACCGCGTGATCGGCAACCCCAAGCACTTTGCGCAAAACGAACGCAAGATCATTCATATTGACATTGACCCGTCCAGCATATCCAAACGCGTGAAGGTAGACATTCCTATCGTAGGTGACGTGAAAGACGTGCTTAATGAATTGATCGCCATGGTCAAAGAGTCCACCACTAAGCCGGACGCCTATGCCCTGGGCGCTTGGTGGGAAACCATTGACAATTGGCGCAAACGCGATTGCCTGACGTACGACAAAGGCAACAAAGACGTGATCAAACCCCAGGCCGTAGTGCAAAGCCTGTGGAACATGACCAAAGATACCGAGACCTACATCACGTCTGACGTAGGCCAGCACCAAATGTGGGCCGCGCAGTTCTATCGATTTGACGAGCCGCGCCGCTGGATCAATTCGGGTGGTTTGGGCACCATGGGTGTGGGCATTCCGTATGCTATGGGCATCAAGCTGGC
>JANNCO010000412.1:0-1718 GCA_031386655.1 Polaromonas sp.
GGCGAGATGCGCCAGCGGCTGCAAGAATGGCTTAACGAGTATGCAGGCGCAGACGATGCAACGCTGGAAAAAGCCCTCTTAGACCGCGGAATTTCAAGCAAAATAGGCCTGCAACCCAAGCAAAACCTGCTCAAGCAGCTATCAAATTTAAAGCAGTCGCTGCTCGACTCACACCGCACGGTACAAATCCGCACCTTCCACAGCTGGTTTGCCGCACTGCTGCGCAGCGCGCCACTGGCCGTGCTAGAGCAGTTGAATCTTCCCCCGCAGTACGAGCTGCTAGAAGACGACAGCGAGGCCGTGGCGCTGGTGTGGCCGCGCTTTTATGCGCAGCTTTTAACCGACGATGCGCTGCGAGGCACTTACTACCAGTGCGTGGCAGCGCATGGCCGCTTTAACATCGACAAAGCACTGCACAGCGCGCTGGACAAACGCGTAGAGTTTGGCCTGGCCGATGCAGCGGGCGTAGTGGCAGGCAGCATTCGCCCGTTTGGGCTGGTTTTCCCCGAGCTGGCTGGGTTAGATTCACCGCTAGAGGTGTTTGCAAAGGGCAGCACACAGCGCCAGCAGCTGAGCGAAGTGGCCGCTATCTTGGGCCGCTACGACGGTAAAATCCCGCAAAAAGCTGCCGCTGACATAGCGCAGGCGTTGACAGACGACAAGCTAGCCGACGCACTGGCCGCACTGGTGGTGCAAGCCGGCACACCACGCAAATTCAGCGACAAAATCCCCGGCATCGAGCAAGTGCGTGCGATGCAAGAACAGTGCGTGCGCATCAACGCTGCGCTGCAGCAGCATGTTGCGTGGCTGCACCAGCACAGCATGGCGCAACTGGGCCGTGCGTTGATAGCGTGTTTTGCCCAGCTCAAACGCGAGCGCGGCTGGGTAGACATGGGCGATGTAGAGCGTGCCGCACTGCATTTGCTGAGCGACAGCGTACTGTCGGGCTGGGTGCAACAGCGGCTAGACGCGCAAACCCGGCACTTGCTGATAGACGAGTTTCAAGACACCAACCCGCTGCAATGGCAGGCACTGCAGGCCTGGCTTGCTAGCTATGCAGGAGCAGGGGGTAGCTCTGGTGCAGGTGGTTCGGGCGGCGCACCCAGCGTGTTTATCGTAGGCGACCCCAAGCAAAGCATTTACCGCTTTCGCCGCGCCGAGCCACAAGTGTTTGTGGCTGCGACAGATTTTGTACGCAGCGCCCTTGGCGGCGTGGTGCTGAGCTGCGACCACACGCGCCGCAACGCACGCGGCGTGCTGGCCGCTGTCAATGGCGTGATGCAAGCTGCAGCCGACGCGGGCTACGAAGGCTACCGACTGCACACTACAGAATCTGCCACCGCAGGCCAAGTGCTGCGCTTGCCTTTGGTGCAGGCCGAACCTGGCGATGACGACGCTGACCCCACCGTGTGGCGCGACACGCTGACCACACCGCGTGACGAGGCCGAGGAACACATCCGCACCCGCGAATGCGCGCAAGCCGCCCGCTGGGTGGCGCAGCACCTGGCTGGCGGCGATCAAGAGGATGGAGGCGATCAAGGGATTGCAGGCGATCAGGAGGTCGCTGGCAGTCAAGAGATCGCAGGCAATACAAATGCAGCAGGCAACCAAGCGGCCAGCAGCACTCAACGCAAGCCATTGCTTGCAGGCCAGGTCATGGTGCTTAGCCGCAAACGCGACCGCTTGCAGCGCATGGCCGCCGAGCTGCAGCAGCTGGG
>JANNCO010000196.1:0-3114 GCA_031386655.1 Polaromonas sp.
TGGTCAGTGGTGCGGCTGGTGGCTAGCTCGGCCGTGACAAGCAAGTTGCCTTGGCTGTACTTGGTGCCCACACTGGCTACGGTACCTTCCAGCGTGGTCAATGGCACTAACACCGTTCCTAAAGGCGGCGGCACCAGCAACGACAATGGCGTGGCCGTGCCAGGCTTGTCACGGTAGTTTTGCAACGTAGCGTAAGCGCTGAGCTGCGTATTATTTTGACTGTCAGGCGTGCCGTTTTGGTCGATAAATTTGTACTCGCCCTTCAGGCCCGCCACATTGCGCAGATTGCGGGTGCGTGCACTCTGGTTGTCCCGGGGGTCTTGATTGGCCATGGCCTCCCAGCTGTCGGCCACTACGCCTGCAAAGCCAGTCGCAGTCAACGCACCAAAATCTTTAGACACCAGCCCGCCGCGCAGCCCCAGGTTGCTGCCCAGGCCCGAAAAATTGGCCGCTACATCGCCCAAGGCAACTTGGTAACCTACCCCGCTGCGACCGGCCTGCAGGTTGTTGATTTGGGTGGCGTACCGAGGCTGCAGGCCCCTGTCATCGGTGCTGGTAAAGCTGCCTTGGGCGTAGGTGGTGTCCAGCTCAGCGTTGGTGGTGCGTACATCCCCTTGAAACACCAGCTTGCCAAAATCGCCACTTTTAGCAGAGCTTAAAGCGGCATTACCGCTGGGAATGCTCACCCGGCTGTTGTACACGCCAAGCTCTATTTGGCCGTGAAACTCCAGTGGGCCCACCCTGCCTGTTTGCGCAGTGCCTGCCGGGTTGCCGCCAAACAGTATGGTTTGACCGGTTTGCTGTTGCCAACTGCGCAACAATTGGGCATCTGCAGCAATCTGCTCAGGAGTCAGCGATGGGCTGGTGCTTTTAACGTCATTTACTGTGCTTGTTTGCGCTGCTACCGGTAAGGCAAAACTCAGAAATACCGCACACCATAAACCCAGCTTGCACAACTTCGCAAAAAAGTTGTTTTGTTTAACAAATTGCATGCGAACCTTTAAACATAATTACTGGCCAATACGAATACTTACTTATTGCATTGTAAATAAACCAGCACTATTTTCTAGTTTGCTAGGTGTAACAGTCAAATATCGCAACCCGTTGTTGGGTAGCGATTAGATGCAGGCCGTAAGAAAGACGCACTGCTGCAGACCAACGGTGTATTGCAGGAGCTTGACGATGCCATTGAAACCCCACCGTGCTAAAACGCTGACGCGCGCGAATTACACCCAACAGTCAAACAAGCCGCGACGTTATAGAGCTATTAAAATAATAGCTGTTTGCGCAGGATTTGCTTGGTTTGGAAGCGCTTTTGCACAGCAAAATACCTGCGTTGCGCAGTCGGCAACCACCTTGACGCCAGTGATTGAGCTGTACACATCTGAGGGCTGCAGCTCGTGCCCACCTGCAGACCAGTGGCTGAGCACGCTGAAAGCCGCGCAGGCCAAGGGCCAGGTGGTGGCGCAGTCGTTTCATGTTAATTATTGGGACTATATTGGCTGGAAAGACCCCTACGCTGCCCCAGTGCACACTGCCCGCCAGCGCGCTATCTCAGCGGCTAACCGCTTGGACGGCATCTACACCCCGCAGTTTGTACGCAATGGCCAAACCGTGCGCGACTATGCCAAGGTAGGTAATGACACCATCCCAGCGCTGGCCCAGATAGCGCTGGCGCAAACCGCTAAAGACAGCTTTGAAGCCGCCATCACGCCCAAAGACAACAAAGCCAGCTGGAGCGCCTACTACACGGTCACCGAGCACAACCACACCAGCCGCGTGACCGCAGGCGAGAACAAAGGGGAAACGCTGGCCCACGACTTTGTGGTGCGCCAGTATGTGCCGCTGGGCAACTACAGCGGCACGCAAAAACTAAAAATCAACACGCTGGCGGGCAACGCCAATAACCCGCGCCAGATTAACGTGGTGGTGACGGACAGCAAAACAGGCAGACCGCTGCAGGCACTGAGTGCTAGTTGTTAGCGCTAGTTGTTAGCACTAATTGCTAGTGCGGGTTGCTAGCGCAGGTTGCCAGCTTATTGCGGGGCGGCTACGCCCATTGTCCAATACGGCTTTCCACTGGTGTTTTTAACGCACGACGCGCCCACGTCCTTAATATCGGCGCTCATGATGATGCTGCAGTGTCCTGGGCTTTTTAGCCAAGCATCCATCACGCTAGTGATACCGTTTTGCCCTGCTGCAATATTTTCCCCGGCATTGCTAAATTTATAGCCCGCATTTTGCATGCGCTGAAACGGGTTAACGCCTTCGGGCGTGTCGTGGCTAAAGTAGTTGCGCTCGGCCATGTCTTTTGAATGTGCTGCTGCAGCGTTAAACAGCAAGTTGTTCCAGGCTATGGGCGCTACTGCTGGCTTAGCATCGCTACCGCAGCTACGCGCGCTAGCACGTGCTTTGTTAACAGCGCCGAGCATGTCGGCCTGAAAATTAGCTATGCCGCAGCCAGTGCTGGTACCGGCCACTGGTGGCGTGCCCGTAGCTGGCGGGTTTGTTGCAGGCGGCGTTGGATCAGGTGTTGCTATTGGCGTGGTACTGTTCGTAGTGGTAGTGTTAGGTAGTGCACTAACCGCAGAAGGGTCAGCAGATGTGCCGCCCGTAGCGGGGGCTTCACTACCGCCGCCGCCGCAAGCTGCCAACAACACAACACTTGCTACGCCCACATAACAACTTAAACGATTCATGCAATGGTTCCTCTGGGTTTTGTAAAACACGCATTCAGTTTATCGGTCTAACTGGCTTAAACCGCCTTTCAAACTGCCACGTTAACTTAGCGTTACGGCTGTGACATCTACGCTAGCTACTATATATTTAATAGCTGCTTGAGCAGTTTTTACTTGTGTTGGCAGCTTATTTCTTTAAATTTATAGGCATGCAAAAACTATTTGTAACTACATTTTTACCTGATTGATGAGGCTTTGCCACTTGGCTGCAAACTCCACTGCCACGGTGTAGGTTGCCTGTTGTACCTTCAATGTCGTGCCCATGTCGGTGCCATAGCCGCCGCCCATGGCAAAGGCTAGCGGAATACGCCGCTGCCAGCACCAGTGCATCACGCGCCTGTCGCGGGCCTCCAGCCCGTCGTAGGTTAGTTTCAAG
>JANNCO010000453.1:0-2142 GCA_031386655.1 Polaromonas sp.
TTCCATTTTGTAGCGGGGGTCGGCTATGCGTGCTTGCAGCTGGCCGTCGTCAGTCAACAGCAGCAGGCCTTCGCTGTCGGCGTCTAGCCGGCCAGCCACATACACACCGGGCACGTTGATGTAGTCTGCCAGCCCTTGCCATTTGCCCTCTGGCGTGAACTGGCTCAGGACGCCGTAGGGTTTGTTAAAGCGGATGAGGCGGGGTGGGCGGGTACTAGCGGCTAAGGCTGGTGGGGAAGTGGTTGCGGGTGGAGTTGGATAGCGCGACATGAATTTAGAAATTTTATGTCATTTAGGCTGCCAGAACTTTTAAATATTGCCGGGGCAGCTATTTTATTAATAGCGATTTACGCTTGTATTTGAACTAAGCTTTAAATGAGTGAAGCGTATTTTAAATAATTACGCTTCAAATAAAAAGCGTATAACGTTAAAATACGCTTCATGTGGATATGGCAAGCCAAACAATGGCCTAATTTTCAGTTTGATGCGCAGGCGCTGCAGCCTGCGCTGGCCGCTGCGCGTACTGCGCAGGGGCGTATGCTGGGTATGGCTAGCCAGTTGCAATTGGTGGCGCTGGCTGACATGCAAATTGACGGCATCACGGCCGAGGCGCTGGCCACCGCGCAAATTGAGGGCGAGGTGTTGCACCCGCAGTCGGTGCGTGCATCTGCAGCGCGGCGCTTGGGGCTAGCGCAGGCTGCCCAGGCTAAAAAGCCCGGCAAATCCGTCCCTGCCAAACCAGTGCGTAAAAACTTCAAGCTGGACCACCGCGCCCCACCACGCGAAGAAGCCACGCTAGACGTAGTGCAAGCTGCCGTCAGCCAATGGCGCCAGCCGCTGAGCGAGGCGCAGTTATGCAACTGGCATGCCGCACTGTTCCCCACTGGGCGCAGCGGTATGACGCCCATTGTGGTGGGCGGGTATCGCACGCACACCGAGCCCATGCAAATCGTCACGCCGCAGATTGGCAAAGAAGATATCGTGCACTATCAGGCACCTGCGTCGGTTGACGTGCCCTTATATATGCAGCAGTTGATAGATTGGTTTAACCATAGCCAAGGCAAGATAGATGGTCTGGCCCGGGCTGCGGTGGCGCATGTGTGGCTAGAGGCGATTCACCCTTTTGAAGATGGCAACGGCCGCGTGGGCCGCGCGTTGACTGACCTGGCGTTGGCACAAGACGCGCAAAGCAGTCAACATTTGTTTAGCTTGTCGCACCAGCTATTGGAACAGCGCAACGCGTACTACGACCAGCTACAAGCATGCACCGGAAAAGGCAGCCTGAACGTGACAGGATGGGTGCAATGGTTTGCACAGCGCGTGCAGGCTGCTTGCGACTACAGCGTGCAGCAGATGCACACGGCGCTGGGAAAAACACGTTACTGGGCGCAGGTGCAAGCTGCACATCCACAAGTTACGGCAAGTCAGCGCAAGGCACTCAACAAGTTGTTTGATGCACAGCCCGGTGGATTCAGCGGCGGCCTGAGTACCGAAAAATATGTGGCAATGACCCAAGTCTCGCGTGCCACGGCCTATCGCGAGCTAACGCAGTTGCTGGCAGTGGGGCTGTTGGCTAAAACAGGGCAGGGTAGGGCTACGCGTTACGCGCTAATGCCTGAAATTATGCTATTTTAAGCTGCTAACCCAAGTAAATCTTGCTCAAGTAGCTATTGAATTGATAGTAAATGCTTAGTGCCGAGGTTGCATCAACTTGCTACAAACAGCGCGGGGTCGACCATGGTGCGGTTCAGCATCACGCCCCAGTGCAGGTGCGGGCCGGTGACGCGGCCGGTGGCGCCTACTGCGCCCAGGCGCTGGCCAGTTTGCACTGTGTCGCCTACTTTGATGTCGGTGGCGCTTAAATGGCAGTACATCGTCAGCAGGCCGCCGCCGTGGTCTAGCCATATGGTGTTGCCGTTAAAAAAGTAGTCGCCTATGTCAATCACTGTGCCGGGCAGCGGCGCGGCAACGGCGGTGCCGGTGGGCGCTGCGATGTCCATGCCGCTGTGCGGGTTGCGGGCTTGCCCGTTGAACACCCGGCGCAGCCCGAAGGAGCTGGAGCGTCGCCCCGGCACGGGCACGCGCATCTGCAGGTCAGCGGGCAGTGTGCTGGCGTCGCTGAAAGTGGCGATGACGCTCGCC
>JANNCO010000455.1:0-10235 GCA_031386655.1 Polaromonas sp.
CACCATGCAGTGGCGCATGTACGACTGTTTTAGGCAACAGCGTTTTCCAGAGATGCAGTACCTGTCGCAAACTTCGGTAGATCTCATCACCTTCATGGGCGTCAACGCCAACGGCGGCAAGATGGCTGCACCGGCTATCAAGCGTTAGGAAGAGGCAGAATAATGATAAAACAACCACTAACCCAAGTAAATCCTGCTCAAGCAGCTATGAAATCAGTAGTAAAAACAACTGCACTGGCCGCGGTATTGGTATTGCTCAGCAGCTGCAGTTCAACCCCCAGCGCAGCCGACGCACTGGCCGCTATCAAAGGCAGCTTTGTCGAGCGCGGCATTGCCAAGCTAGACCGCTTAGAGCAAACCGAGATTCAAAAAGTCTGCTCAGAGGCTAACGCTGCAGGCCAAGAGGTACCCAAAGCTACGCGCGAGAAGCTGGAAAAAGCCCTGTACGAGAAAATCCCGTATCCCGCAGACGGCGTGTACGTAGGCGACTGGAAAGAGGGTGAAAAAATTGCCCAAAACGGACGCGGCATGCAGTTCAGCGATGTAGCGGGCGTGCCCAACGGTGCTAATTGCTATGCGTGCCATCAAATCAGCCCCAGCGAGATCAGTTACGGCAACCAAGGCCCGTCGCTACTGAAATATGGCAGCATTCGCGGCGTGAAAGACCCAGCGTCCAAAGACTCTGAAGCGATGGTCAAGTACACCTGGGCGCGTATCTGGAACACCCATAGCGTCAATCTGTGCAGCAACATGCCGCGCTTTGGTGATGCAGGTATTCTGACCACTGCGCAGATCAAGGATGTGATGGCACTGCTGCTGTCGCCTGACTCGCCGGTAAATAAGTAATGGTGCAACGTCTCTGTAGCCTGCCAGATGACTTTAAGGCGGTGATTCGCATATATCACACAGACGAGAGTCGACGTAAAAATCCACCCTTCAACGGCATTCGGTGGGACTTCGCTTACGAAGGGGATTCGATCAGCGATAGCCTCTATATGATCTATCCCGATTTCTACGATTCCCTAGGCAACTCCTTGCCTAACGATCAACCATTGTCTGTCGGTGTTGAGCTTCCTACTAGGATGCATATTCTTAATGATGACTTTCGAGTCCCTATCCACAGGCAGAGAATCCAAGTAAGCACGAGATTCTTTTGTCACGAAGGGCCTAAAGCCGTTGCTTCTGGTGTGGTTACTCGAATTACTAATTTGCATAATGGCCGCACTCCGTTTGAAACGCTGTCATGAATCTCACTCGCCGCGAACCAACTGACCATCAGCTCGTTACCGACATTCGCAGCCTGATCCAATCAGCGCGTCAGCGAGCGGCGGTGGCCGTCAATGTCGAGTTGACTATGCTTTATTGGGAAATTGGCTCTCGAATCAATAGGGATATATTGGCGGGTGAGCGGGCTGAGTATGGCAAGCAAGTTCTGGCGAATTTGGCGGCTACTTTGGCCGCTGATTTCGGCACAGGTTGGAGCCTGAAAACGCTGCGTCACTGCACCCAACTTAACAGCGTATTCCCAGATCGTCAAATTGTCTCCGCACTGGGGAGACAATTGAGCTGGACGCATCTGAAGACGCTCATTTACGTCTCCCAGCCGCTCAAACGCGAGTTTTATCTTGAAATGGCGAAAGTTGAACATTGGAGTGTGCGCCAATTACAAGAGCGAATCAAGTCGATGCTTTTTGAGCGCGCAGCGATCTCTAAAAAACCAGCATTGACGATTGCAAACGATTTGAGGGCGCTGCGTGAAACAGGCGAGATGAGCCAAGATTTGGCGTTTCGCGATCCGTATGTGCTGGAATTCTTGGGGCTCAAAGACGACTACAGCGAAAGCAATCTTGAAGACGCAATCCTCAATGAGCTGCAAAGATTCATCAGCGAGCTTGGCACAGACTTTGCGTTTCTTGCGCGGCAAAAGCGCCTCACGATTGATAACCGTGATTACCGGATTGATCTGCTGTTTTATCACCGCAGGTTACGAGCACAAGTGGCAATAGAGCTCAAGCTGGGCGAGTTTGACGCAGCCTGCAAAGGCCAGATGGAGCTTTATCTGCGCTGGCTGGAGAAGCACGATACATTGGAAGGCGAAAACCCGCCGATTGGTTTGATCCTCTGTGCAGATAAAAATCAAGAGCATGTGGAGCTTTTGCAGCTCGATAAAAGCAACATCCGGGTCGCACAATACCTCACGCTGCTGCCTAGCCAGGAGCTGTTGAGCGCGAAGCTGCATGATTTCATGGCAAAAGCCAAGCTGCAACTCGAAAACAAAGAGCCCCCATGAACCTCAATCGCCGCGAATTCTCATCCATCCTCACCGCTGCAGCCGTAGCTGGCTTCCCGTTAGCGCGCGAAGCCAGTGCACACGAAGCAGCAGTCAACTACAACGTACCCAAAACGGGCAATGTGCACCTGCTGCATATGACCGATTGTCATGCACAGCTGTTACCGATTTATTTCAGAGAACCTAGTGCCAACATCGGTATAGGCAGCATGGCAGGCAAGGTACCGCATTTGGTGGGCGAGCACTTGGTCAAATACGCAGCGATGCGAGCTGGTAGCCCGCTGGCGCATGCGCATACGTATCTGGATTTTGAGCGCGCTGCCAAGCAGTATGGCAAGGTGGGCGGCTTTGCGCACTTGGCCACATTGGTCAAGCAGCTTAAAGCCAGTCGCCCTGGTGCGCTGCTGCTGGACGGTGGCGACACCTGGCAGGGTAGTGCCACCAGCCTGTGGACGGGGGCGCAAGACATGGTCGATGCTGCCAAGCTGCTGGGGGTAGATGTGATGACGGCGCACTGGGAATTTACCTATGGTGAAGAACGCGTTAAACAAATTATTGAAAAAGATTTCGCACCTAGTGCAAGCTTTAAAGGCATCGACTTTATCGCGCAAAACGTAAAAACCAAAGACTTTGAAGACCCCGTGTTCAAGCCCTATGTCATCAAAGAAATGAATGGCACCACAGTGGGTATCATCGGCCAAGCCTTCCCCTACACACCCATAGCCAACCCCGGCTATCTGGTGAGCGACTGGAGCTTTGGCATCCGCGAGGACGACTTGCAAAAGCAGGTCAACGAATGCAAAGCCAAAGGTGCAAAAGCCATTGTGCTGCTCAGCCATAACGGCATGGATGTTGACTTGAAGCTGGCCAGCCGCGTCACAGGTATCGACGCTATTCTTGGCGGCCACACGCACGACGGCGTACCCGTACCCACAATGGTGAAAAACGCCAGCGGCCAAACACTGGTGACCAACGCAGGCAGCAACGGCAAATTTCTGGGTGTGCTGGACATTGATGTAAAAGACAAAAAAGTCGTCGCCGTCAATTACAAATTGCTCCCTGTGTTTGCCAACTACTTGCAAGCGGATAAAGCCATGCAAGCGCTGATCGACTCCATCCGCTCGCCCTTCAAGGCCAAGCTAGAAGAAACGCTGGCTACGACCGAAGGCCTGCTGTACCGACGCGGTAACTTCAGCGGCACGTTCGACCAGCTCATCATCGACGCGCTGATGAACGTGCGCGGTGGGCAGATTGCGTTCTCGCCTGGCTTCCGCTGGGGCACATCGCTGCTGCCCGGCCAAGACATTACGCGCGAGCATGTGATGGACCAAACTGCCATCACCTACCCCTGGACTACGCTGTCCGACATGACCGGCGAGACGATTAAAAACGTGCTGGAAGACGTGGCCGACAACCTGTTTAACCCCGACCCGTACTACCAGCAAGGCGGCGATATGGTGCGCGTGGGCGGCATGCAATATACCTGTGACCCCACCGCCAAAGCAGGCGCACGCATCAGTAACATGCGCTTGGGCAGCAAGCTGCTAGAGGCCGACAAAACCTACAAAGTAGCAGGCTGGGCCCCGGTAGCCGAGGCCAGCAAAAACGCTGGCCCACCGGTCTGGGATGTAGTGGAAACGTATCTGAAAGCGCAAAAAGTCATCAAACCCCTAGTTTTGAACAACCCAACATTGCAGGGCATGGCGGGTAACCCTGGATTGGCGTAAAGTAAATTGCATGAATATGCATTTTTGCATGGCATCACTATTCGATGGATACGCGTAGCACACCAAAGGATAACTATGAAATTAATAGCTGCTAGAGCAGTACTTACCTGGGTTATTGCTATTTTTAGTGGAACTTTACTCACTGGCTGCGCTAGCGTGGGAGTAGGTGTGAGCTTTCCCATCGGTCCATTTGGCAGCGTCGGCGTGGGTGTCGGCTCTGGCGGGCGCGTGGGCGCTTCGGTAGGGGTAGGGGTAGGTCCTGCTACGGTTGGTGTGGGAACATCGGGTCAATTACCCGCAGCGCAAAAGCAAGAGAAAAATGCAGAGCAAAAGCCCCCAGAATCGCCAGCGCCAGAGTCTGGCAAGCGATAGTCCGCAGCATGTAGTCGGGTATGGGTGGCCACAGTTTGTAAGTAGTATTGTCGTCAGGTATGCTGTAGTAAAAATACATTACAGCGGAGCCGGAATTGACCACTAACTACTTTTTTGTCAAAAACAATTTCGTTGCGTCAGCAGCATTGCCTTCGTTGTGGCTACTGGCCTTGTTCGCAGCACCGCTATGCGGCTTGGCGCAATCTTCCATCGTTACATCGCGGCCTGCCAACGTGCGGCTGGTAGAAACTGTAGAGGGCATCTCAGAATACAGAATGTCCAACGGGATGCAGATTTTGTTGGCTCCCGACGCGTCAGACCAGCGCGTGACAGTTAATGTGACTTATATGGTGGGTTCACGCCATGAAGGTTACGGCGAAACGGGTATGGCGCACTTGCTAGAGCACCTGATTTTCAAAGGCTCACCCAAAACACCCGACCCCAAGGCTGAGTTTGCCAAGCGCGGGTTCGCTTCCAATGGCACCACTACGTGGGATCGCACCAACTATTTCGCCAATTTTCAATCTGACTCAGCGGCGATAGATTGGTACTTGCAATGGCAGGCGGATGCCATGTTCAACAGCTTCGTAGCGCGTAAAGACCTGGATACCGAAATGACGGTTGTACGCAATGAGTTGGAACGCGCAGAAAATAATCCTTTGGCAATTTTGGGCGATCGTGTCAGGTCGTCGGCTTATATATGGCACAACTATGGCAAAACAGTAATTGGTGCTAAATCGGATATTGAAAACGTTGATATTGGCAGCTTGCAAAATTTTTATCGACGTTATTACAGGCCAGATAATGCGCTGGTCCTTGTCGCTGGCAATTTTGACCCTACAAAGACATTGGCCAGCATTGCAAAAGCGTTTGGAGGTCTTAAAGCACCAGCCGGTGCCATCGCACGTACCTACACACTAGATGCAGCGCAAGATGGTGAGCGCAGTGTAGTGCTGCGCAGACCTGCCATCAAGCAAGCATTTATCAGTGCGTACCACACGCCGCCCAACTTGCATCCAGACACAGAGCCTTTAATTGTTTTGGCGCTGGTGCTGGCTGACGGTGTTTCTGGGCGCATACCTGAGAAATTAAAAGCACGGGCTATGAACGTGTTTGGTGTTCCGGCACTGCGGCGCGAGGCCAGCATGCTGATTTTTGGTACAGAATTAGGCATAACCGATGACACTGCCAGCCTTGAAAAAGCTTTTTTAGACATTGTAGAAGGCGTACCTACCTTGCCTGTTAAGGCAGACGAGTTGGAGCGCGCCAAGGCAAAAACACAAGGAAATATAGAGCTAATTTTCGCCAACGCTAACTCTATTGCAACTTATGCAGTAGAGGCTGCTGTAGCGGGTGATTGGCGCAGTTTGTTTGTCATGCGCGACCGATTTGCAAAAGTAACGCTGGATGATGTAAACCGTGTAGCCCAAAAATATTTGATAGCCAGCAACCGCACGACTGGTCTACTTATCCCTACACAAACACCTGTACGTGCACCGGAGCCTCAATTAACCGATATTGCAACCTACATGCAAGATTTTGGGTTGAGTGAAAAGGGCTCGACAGCTGACAATTTTGATTATTCGATTGCCAATATTCAGCTGTCTACAGTTAATCACAATCTTAAACAGGGTATTAAGCTGAGTATTTTGAACAAACCTTCGCGTGGTGATTTTGTCAAACTGCGCATGCAGCTCAGGTTTGGTGCGCTGGACACATTAACGGATCGTGTAGCCGCTGGCCGTATGGTCAACCAGCTTTTAGTCAGTGGTACTGCCAAATACAACCGCCAGCAGATTCAAGACGAGCTTGTCAAGCTTGGCGCTGCGCTGAATATCAACTTGAATGCCGAAGGCGGCAGAGTTGAATTGACTGCCAAGAAAGATAAGTTTGCGCAAGCATTTGATTTGACTGCGCATTTACTCAAAGAGTCAGACTTTCCGGTAAGCATTTTTTACGCCAATAAAAATAACTGGGTCAAAACAGCGGAAGGCGAATTTAACGACAAGTCCGTTTTGGCCAACAATGCGTTCAACCGCTATGGCAGCCCTTACTCTAAAGGTGATCCAAGGTATGCGTTTACATCCCAAGATTGGCTGGGCGAAGTCAAGGCATTGACGTACGAGCAGGTACGCGAATTTCACGCTAATTTTTATGGTGCGCAAAACGCGCAAATTATGGTGATTGGTCCGGTGGATGCGGCTGCTGTTAAGTCACAAGCTATTGAGTTGCTTGAAAACTGGCAAGCGCCTAAACCGTGGCAACGCCTGTCATACCCGCATTACCAACCTACGCCTGCGAGGCTTGTCTACGACACCCAAGGAAATGCCAACGCTACCCTGCGAGCCTCCGTTCAATTGCCGTTGGCGGCACTGGAGGTTGAAAATTGGCAACTAAGGCTTGCGACGCGTATTTTCGGCGGTGGCCCAGGTTCACGCTTATGGACGCTTTTGCGTGAACAAAAAGGCTACAGCTATGACGTTTCAACGAGTGTGCGGGACAACCGCTACGAAAAACACACAATCTGGTCGCTTCATAGCGATATAGCACCCGTAAATCTGGTATCAGCAGAAAAGGTGATAAACGATGCGCTTGCTAAAGTGCAGGTTGAAGGTTTCAATGCACAAGAGCTGGAGCGGGCTAAGGCCCAGTGGCTGCTGGAGCGGCGCAGAATACGAAGCGGTGATGGATACGCGTTTGACTTGGTCATGGCGGTGCAGGAATTCGATCAGGAATGGGACCTTGCGCAGAAGAACGATCAATTGATTGCCAGTTTCACACTTGAACAAATCAATGCGGTATGGCGCAAACATATTGCAGCCGACAAACTCGTATGGGGCGTTTTCCTAGATGTAGCTAAATCCAAGTAGCCAGCCAGCTAAAATCCAGCCGAAACTTGAACACTGTTGGGCGCAGGAGAAATGTGCGGCCTCTGGGGCTGAAGAAGAGGCTATAAAGTTTTAAAGTCTAGTTTTTTTGAAGAAGAAAATACATGCCGGCTACTCACTACTTTGCTACTTGCGTTTTAAGCCTGGTCATACCTACAGCTTTACATGCGCAAACGCCCAAATCACCCACTGGAAACGCCAGTGATGATGCCAAAGATGTGGCTTGTTTGATCGAAGGTAGTTTTACCGTGCTGGGCACGACCAGTGAGGCTAAGGATTGCATGGAAAACAAAGGTGGGCTGACGCAAAATCAGTTCAAGCAAGCTTGCCAAGGTTTGGCCCAAATGTCGGCTATGTCCGGTGGCGCAGCGGGCAAGGTAAGTTATATGGGGGCATGCCCTATTGGCCCTATTGCGGTGTGTGATGATATGCCGCGCTCTGGGTTGAGCAGCTTTTACTACAAAGAAATCCCCAGCCGAAGCGCCAGCGATTTGAAAAAGGGCTGCGCTGGTTTGGGTGGCAAAGCACGCTAAGCTGGCTTCAAGTTTGAAGCTGGGCAGGGCGCTTACTTCATCTTTACCAGCTCAACACGGCGGTTCTTGGTGCGACCTTCTTCGCCCCGATTATCAGCTACAGGCGCATCGCTGCCCAAGCCTTTTGAGCTCAAACGCTTGGCGTCTATACCGCCAGCTATTAAGAATTTCACCACGCTGTCTGCGCGTGTACCAGACAGGGTTTTGTTGGATGAGGCGTTGCCTACATTGTCAGTGTGACCTTCAACTGATAATTTCAAGGCCGTGTCAGTTTTGAGCAATTGGACGACCTCTTTCAGGCTTGGCTGGGCTTCGGGCTTGATGTCAGATTTATTGTTATCGAAGTTGATATACAACGTTGCAAAACCTTGTTTGCTGATGCTGCTAGCCAGCTGTCCAGCGGTGACTATCTGCTCGACTCCTTTTTCTTCTAGGAAAGTAAGGTATACAAAATCGTTACCGTTATCCAGTGCCATCCATGTGCGCTTGTTGTCCTTTTCCACAAAAAACAAATGTGTACCATAGGCAGATGCTCTAGAGGTTAGTTTGCGGCCGCCAAGTTGCTTGAAGACATTTTCATAGTTGCGCAGTATGGCTAAGTCCCCGGCTGGGTTTTTGCTGTTTGTATACCGAATTTGCGTAGATTTGCCTTCTACTGCCAGCTTCCCGTTCTTAAAACCCGGTACTTTATCCGAACATGGGGTATCGTTTTCGCAAGTAAATCCATTCAATACGCCCTCAGACAAAGTGGCGAATTCTTTAACTTGGATGTCACCATCAATTTTGTAGCCAGCAGGGCCAGACACCAATGCATGATCTTTAGTTTGGGCCAGCACATTAAGTGATGCAACGAGAAACACCACTGTCGAGCACTTGGTAATAAACAGTATGTAATTTTGCATTGGCAACTCCTTGGTAGTTAGCTATTTCGCAGTTAATCTTAAACCGAAAAAAATAGTCAAATTGCTGATAAAGAGAACTGCAAGAATTCAAACTCTGGCAAGTGCATCATGCAACGTATACAGCTTAACGCGCTTCAAGCTATAATGCGAGGCTTGGTAGGTTTCGGCCTACTGAGAAAAGCACGGCGCTGGTAATTCCACTGGCGTACGCAAGTGTCCATTTGTCTATGCAAATTCTTTATACGAATTTCGTGCAAGTGGTTGAATTTAAAGGAATTTCCTATGTTGACAGCAACCAAAGCTGAAGTCGTCAAGGCTAACGCACGCAAAGCCGGTGATACCGGTAGCCCGGAGGTGCAAGTTGCACTTCTCACCGCCCGTATTAACGAGTTGGCCCCCCACTTTAAACTGCATGCCAAAGATCACCACGGTCGTCGTGGCCTGCTGCGTATGGTCAATAGCCGCAAAAGCCTGTTGACCTACCTCAAAAACAAAGACGCACCACGTTATGTTGCGCTGATCGCCAAGCTAGGCCTGCGCAAGTAAACCGGCGTGGCTTGCCTGCAAACAAGCATTGCATAAGAACGCCTGAGTTAGTTCACTAGCTCAGGCGTTTTTTACTTCGGAGTTGATACAAGCAGGGCTGAAGCTGTGTCATTCCAAAGAAAGTGTGAATTACAAACTTTCTCTGGGATGGCATCGTGTTCTGACTTAAAGCTTCGACCCATGGGTACAGGGTATGTACTTTTATAAATGATTTCTGCTTGCAGCCCAATTGAATACTGCTCAAGCAGCTATCAAAATAATAGTTATAGTTAGAACTTAAAGGAACAACGATGAGTATTTTTAACAAAGTGACCAAGACCTTCCAATGGGGCAAGCACACTGTCAAAATGGAAACTGGCGAGATTGCTCGCCAAGCTGGCGGCGCAGTACTGCTAGACATGGACGGCACTGTGGTGCTGGCCACCGTAGTCGGTTCTAAAACCGCTAAAGCGGGTCAAGACTTCTTCCCGCTAACGGTCGATTACCTTGAAAAAACCTACGCTGCAGGCAAGATTCCAGGTAGCTTTCTCAAGCGCGAAGCCAAGCCCAGTGAATTTGAAACATTGACCAGCCGCCTGATCGACCGCCCGATTCGTCCGCTGTTCCCAGAAGGTTTCTACAACGAGGTGCAGGTGGTTATCCATACCGTGTCGCTTAACCCCGACGTGCTGGGCGACATCCCCGCGCTAATTGCTACAAGCGCTGCGCTGGCTATCAGCGGTATCCCGTTTGCAGGCCCGATTGGCGCAGCACGCGTGGCCTACATCAACGGCGAATATGTGCTGAACCCTAGCAACACCCAGCTCGTCGACAGCCAAATGGACTTGATCGTGGCAGGCACCGAAGCGGCTGTGCTGATGGTGGAATCAGAAGCCAAGCAGTTGGCCGAGGACATCATGCTAGGCGGTATCGTGTTTGGTCACGAGCAGAGCAAGGTAGCTATCAACGCCATACACGACTTGGTCAAAGACGCTGGC
>JANNCO010000459.1:0-3437 GCA_031386655.1 Polaromonas sp.
CCTCGGGGTTGATAGGCTCGCCCACGCTGCCCAAGATGCGCAAGCTAGTCAAATCGCTGCGCGCAGGGTGCACTTTTTCGTCACCCTCGGCAGCTTTGATTAATGAACGGATAGCCGTAGGTGCGGTGTAGAAAATGGTGCACTTGTGCTTTTCAATCATCTGCCAAAAGCGCCCTGCATTAGGAAAGGTAGGCACGCCTTCAAAGATGATTTGTGTAGCGCCAGCAGCCAGTGGGCCGTAGGCTACGTAGGTGTGGCCGGTAATCCAGCCGATGTCGGCGGTGCACCAAAAGATGTCGCTTGCGCGCAGGTCAAATGTCCAGTCCATCGTCAGCTTGGCCCACAGCAAATACCCTGCGGTGCTGTGCTGCACGCCTTTGGGTTTGCCAGTGGAGCCGCTGGTGTACATGATAAACAGCGGGTGCTCTGCGCCCACCATCTCGGGCGCGCACACCTCGCTTTGGCCTTTCAGCGCATCAGCAAAAGTAATGTCGCGGCCCGCCACCATGGGGCATGCGGTGGGCGTGCGCTGGTACACGAAGACGGTTTTAATCGACTCGCAGCCGCCCAGTGCTATGCCTTCGTCCACGATGGATTTCAGCGGCAGCTCTTTGCCGCCGCGCATCTGAAAATTCGACGTGATCACCGCTACGGCACCCGCGTCAATAATGCGCTCGTTCAACGCCTTGGCGCTGAAGCCACCAAACACCACGCTGTGCGTTGCGCCTATGCGCGCGCAGGCTTGCATGGCCACTACGCCCTCGGTGGTCATGGGCATGTAGATGAGGACACGGTCGCCTTTTTGTATGCCGCGCGCTTTTAAAGCGTTGGCAAACTGGCTTACTTTAGCGAGTAATTCTTTGTAGGTGACTTTGGTCACCGTGCCGTCGTCGGCTTCAAAAATGATGGCGGTTTTATTCTCCACATCCGTGCCGATGTGCTTGTCCAGGCAGTTGGCCGATGCGTTCAAAGTGCCATCGTCAAACCATTTATAAAACGGGGCCTTGCTCTCGTCGAGTGTTTTGGTAAAAGGCTTGGCCCAGGTCAAATTGGCGCGGGCCAGCTTGGCCCAATAGCCTTCAAAATCATCAGCAGCTTCTTTGCACAGCGCGTCATACTGCGCCATGCTGGCAAAGCGTGCCCCTGCGGATGCGGCGGCAGATGGTGGGAAAACTCGGTTTTCAACCAGTACGGATTCGATAGCGTTGCTCATGTTTTTGTCTCCTGGCGAGTGAATTGTTGTGGGGTTATTGTTGGGTTGCTGTTGGGTTGTAATATCAGGGTTTGCTCTTACTTGTCACTGACTAGCCGCTGACTAGGTACTGACCTGTGTACAACCTATCTACTTTGCCCATCATAGGCCCGCCACACTGGGCTATTACAATCAAATTAGTCGGTAAAAACCCCAGCGGTAAAAACCCGGCACTTCCATTGATTGACCCACTATGACATCACCCCACAAAAACTCTTCCCGACCCAAAGGCGGCATGCCCCTTTTATCTAACTTTATCTTTGCCAGCCGCTGGCTGCAGTTGCCGCTGTACCTTGGGCTGATCGTGGCGCAAGCGGTGTATGTGTTTCACTTTGGGGTAGAGCTGTACCACTTGGTGGGTGCAGCGTTTGGCAGCCAAGCCGATATTGACGTGCTGGTAAAAAGCAGCGGCTATGTCTCGGAGGTCAAGATAACAGGCTTGAACGAAACCGTCATCATGCTAGTGGTGCTGGCCCTGATTGATGTGGTGATGATTTCCAACCTGCTGATCATGGTGATAGTAGGCGGCTACGAAACTTTTGTTAGCCGCATGAACCTGGAAGACCACCCCGACCAGCCCGAATGGCTAAGCCATGTGAACGCCAGCGTGCTGAAGGTAAAGCTGGCCACCGCCATTATTGGCATATCGTCTATCCACTTGCTGAAAACATTTATCAACGCCAACAACTACACCGAAAAAGTGCTGATGTACCAAACCGTCATCCACATCGTGTTTTTGCTTAGCGCCATGGCGATTGCGTACACCGACAAACTGATGTCGCACAGCGAACAAGAAGCCAAAAAAATCGATGGCCGCGCCAATAACGATTAAGCCCCCACCGGAGAACTTGAGCCATGACCACCATCAAAGCCACCGACTTAGTTGAAACTATCAGCGCAGCGCTGCAGTTCATCAGCTACTACCACCCTACCGACTACATTGCCCACCTAGCCCGCGCGTATGAGCGCGAACAAGGCCCCGCGGCCAAAGACGCGATTGCGCAAATATTGACCAACAGCCGCATGAGCGCCACAGGCCACCGGCCTATTTGCCAAGACACTGGCATCGTCAACGTGTTCCTCAAAATCGGTATGGACGTGCGCTTTGAAGGCTGCGGCGCTTTTGGTGATGGCGCTGTAGACGACGTAGTGAACGAAGGCGTGCGCCGTGGCTACAATTTAGCCGAAAATAAACTGCGCGCTTCCATTGTGGCCGACCCGCAGTTTGACCGCAAAAACACGCGTGACAACACCCCCGCAGTGATCAACATTGAACTGGTGCCTGGCGACAAGCTGGACATTACCGTGGCAGCCAAAGGCGGCGGCAGCGAGAACAAAAGCAAGTTTGTCATGCTGAACCCATCCGACAGCTTGGTCGACTGGGTGCTAAAAACCGTGCCCACCATGGGCGCAGGCTGGTGCCCACCGGGCATGCTGGGCATAGGCATTGGCGGCACGGCAGAAAAAGCCATGCTGCTGGCCAAACAAAGCCTGATGGAAGACATCAACCTGTACGAACTGCAGGCCAAGTCCAGCAGCGGCGCAGTGCTGTCCAGGGTTGAAAACCTGCGCCTGGAGCTGTATGAAAAAGTCAACGCCCTGGGCATAGGCGCGCAAGGCCTGGGCGGCCTGACCACGGTGCTAGACATCAAAATCAACATGTACCCCACGCATGCCGCAGGCAAGCCCGTGGCCATGATTCCTAACTGCGCCGCCACGCGCCACGCGCATGTGGTGATGGACGGCAGTGGCCCGGTGTACCTAGACCCACCATCGCTAGACCTGTGGCCCGACGTGCATTGGGCACCCGACTACAAAAAGTCCACCCGCGTCGATATGAACACGCTGACAAAAGACCAGGTAGCCGCCTGGACCCCCGGCCAAACCTTGCTGCTGAACGGCAAAATGCTCACCGGCCGCGACGCTGCGCACAAACGCATTCAAGAGATGTTGGCCAAAAGCGAAAAGCTACCCGTAGACTTTACCAACCGCGTGATTTACTACGTAGGCCCTGTAGACCACATCAAAGGCGAAGCCGTAGGCCCCGCAGGCCCCACCACCGCCACCCGCATGGACAAATTTACCGAGATGATGCTGGCGCAAACCGGCCTGATCAGCATGATAGGCAAAGCCGAGCGCGGGCCTACCGGTATTGAAGCGATTAAAAAGCACAAGTCCGCCTACC
>JANNCO010000396.1:0-2742 GCA_031386655.1 Polaromonas sp.
CTTTGTTTCGCGTTGGTTTGTTCGTTTTACTAGAACGCGCCCAGCTGTTGCGCAGCCCTATCGCCACCCCAACCCCGGGCCTTCGGCAAGCATCTGAGGTACGCATTCCGGGGGAAAATTAGAAACTCGCGCTTTGCGCTCAAACATCTAAATTTCTAATCCCCTGCATTTGCGTTCCTCGAGCCCGGGGCTCGAATCGGTGGCGATAGGGCTGCGCCACAGCCGGTCGCTTGTAATTGGGCTGGGGTTTCGCTCTGTGGTGGTCGCGGTGAATTAGATCCGCACTTGAGATCGGCACTTAAGATAGCTACCCATCTGCCAGTCACCACGCCAGCGGAGCGCAGCAACGTTCGGTAGGCCTATGACAAACAGTAAAGGGCCGCAGGTCCGTTTGGCATGGGCCTGCCGTGCGGTGCTGTGTGACCGCGAGGTGCTAGAACATTGAATGCACAACGAACCGTGTGGTGGCTGCGTGACCGCGAGGTGCTAGAACAGTAAAAAGCCCGACTAGCTGTGAACGGCGCTGCTTGACCGCGAGACACCAGGACAATAAAAATCCTTAGCAAGCCCCGATCAGTACTGAGCGCCCGCAAAGTCTAAGCCAATAAGCCCATAAACGCTACAAACATAATAGCTGCTTGAGCATTCTCTGCATGGGTTACCGGCCTATTTCAATGCAAAAATCGCCCGTAAAACACCACCAACCTTCATAAAACCAGCCCCTGCAAGCACCTGATAGATTTAAAATCAACTTTTCCCAGAACTTGCACCACCATGTCAACCACCGCCACCGCCCGCACCCTGTACGACAAAATTTGGGACGAACACGTTGTCCACACCGAAAACGACGGCACCTGCGTGCTGTACATCGACCGCCACTTGGTACACGAAGTCACCAGCCCGCAGGCGTTTGAAGGGCTACGCCAGGCAGGCCGCAAAGTGTGGCGCACCAGCTCTATCGTGGCCACCGCCGACCACAACACACCCACCACCGGCTGGGAGCTAGGCTACGACGGCATTACCGACCCGGTGAGCAAAGAGCAGATCACCACGCTAGACAAAAACATTGCTGAATTTGGCGCCGCTGCATTCTTTCCCTTCATGTCCAAGCGCCAGGGCATCGTGCACGTCATTGGCCCTGAGAACGGCGCTACGCTGCCGGGCATGACTGTTGTTTGCGGCGATTCGCACACCAGCACCCACGGCGCATTCGGCGCGCTGGCACACGGCATTGGCACCAGTGAGGTAGAGCATGTGATGGCCACGCAAACGCTGCTGGCCAAGAAGGCTAAAAACCTGCTCATTCAAGTTGACGGTGCATTGGCCAAAGGCGTGACCGCCAAAGACGTGGTGCTGGCCATCATTGGCAAAATTGGCACCGCGGGTGGTAACGGCTACACCATCGAGTTTGCAGGCAGCACCATCCGATCGTTGAGCATGGAAGGCCGCATGACCGTGTGCAATATGGCCATCGAAGCGGGTGCGCGCGCAGGCTTGATCGCGGTAGACGACAAGACCATCGACTACGTGCAAGGCCGCCCCATGTCGCCCACGGGCGTGGCATTGCAGCACGCCATCACCTACTGGAAAACGCTGCAAAGCGACACGGGCGCTGTGTTTGACGCCACCGTCACGCTGGATGGCAGCCAAATTATTCCGCAAGTTACGTGGGGCACCTCACCCGAGATGGTGCTGTCGATCGACGGCCGCGTACCCGACCCCGAGAAAGAAAAAGATCCGGGCAAACGCCTGGCCATCGAGCGCGCTTTGGTCTACATGGGCCTAGAACCGAACAAAGCTTTAAACGATTTATTTGTCGACAAAGTGTTCATCGGTAGCTGCACCAATAGCCGCATCGAAGACATGCGCGAGGCCGCTGCGATGGTCAAAAAAATCGGCAAGCATGTCGCCAAAAACATCAAAATCGCCATGGTGGTGCCCGGCTCAGGCTTGGTTAAAGCACAAGCCGAAGCCGAAGGCCTGCACGAGATCTTCAAAGCCGCGGGTTTTGAATGGCGGGAACCTGGCTGCAGCATGTGCCTGGCCATGAACGCCGACCGCCTGGAGCCGGGCGAGCGCTGCGCCTCCACGAGTAACCGCAACTTTGAAGGCCGCCAAGGTGCAGGCGGGCGTACCCACTTGGTGTCACCTGCTATGGCTGCTGCTGCAGCAGTGCATGGACATTTTGTCGATGTGCGTCGTTTTGCCTAAGTTCGGCACTGCAAACTCGTTTTAACTAAGGTCAAGATGCAAAACAAACAAAATATCTTCACTATGTCTGGCAATCCTGCCTACTCTGTAGTGTCCCTTTTCTCTGGAGCCATGGGCTTAGATTTAGGTTTACAGCGGGCTGGTTTGAATGTTGCAATTTCACAAGATTACGACAAGTGGTGCGTAGAAACGATGCGCAAAAATGGGCATTTAGCTTTGGGCGGCGACATCAGAGAGCTAATTTCGCAAGATCCACAATGCAATTTTCTACTAAAGCCAGCAAAGTTGAAGTCCAAAGAAGTTTTTGCTGTCGTAGGAGGGCCACCGTGTCAATCATTTTCTACAGCAGGGAAACGCAAAGGTGTTGACGATATTAGAGGCACGCTGTACACGCAGTTTTTACATGTAGTTCAGACCATAATGCCTCGTTTTTTTGTGATGGAAAACGTCAAGGGTTTGGCATCAACCCCGTCTGTTGCAGACAATCCAAACTCTCCAACAGTATTAGCGATTATTCTTGAAAATTTTCGC
>JANNCO010000013.1:0-11803 GCA_031386655.1 Polaromonas sp.
GGTGCCCGCGTTGAGTCTGAAACCGGCAAATCAAGCTTGACTAAGTAATGCGGTGTGTAGCGCGCAGGCGCGGCATACAGTAAACGAGTTTGCATAGCCGAAGGCTCAAAAAAATCGTCATACCGCGCGCTGTTGGACCAGGCTTCATGGCCCACTGCGTTCAGCTTGCCGTCAGCCGATGCGCCCAAGCGCAGCCGCTGCACCGTGTCGCTGCGGTGGCTGGTGATGTGAAACATCTGCTGGCGTGTCAATGCGGTTTTTACCGGGCGCCGCAACTCGCGCGCAGCCAGCGCAGTCAAAATCACATCGCCATAAATGGGTAGTTTGCTGCCAAAACCGCCACCTATGTAGCGGCTGACCACACGCACATTCTTCAGTGGTATGGCTAAAGTAGAAGCCACACCATGCTGGGCACTGTTAATCAGTTGCGCCGAGCAATGCACGGTAAGCTTGTTGTCTACCCAATAAGCTAAGGTCGCCGGCGGCTCCATTGGTGCGGCAGCGTGGGCGGGTGTGGTGAAGCGACCATCTACCGTAACAGCAGATGCGCTGAACGCTTTGTCAAAACCATCTTTCGAGCCGTCAACCAGCGGTTCACCAAAAAAAGACTTTTGCAGCGCGCCTTGCGCTTGGCGGCTTTGCATCTCGTGCTCCCCCGCCTCGGCAGCGTAGGCGATGGTGATAAGTCTGGACGCAGAACGCGCTTGCTCAAAAGTATTGGCCACCACAAACGCGGTCGGCTGGCCGTAATAGTCTATTTTGCTGGAGCCTAGTTGAGGTATCGACCGCGCATAACGGTCTGGCAGCTCAATCGGGCCCCAAGCAGCCTGCTTGGGAGCATTCAAGTATGTCATTACCAGCAACACGCCTGGCGCACGTTCAGCCGCGCTGGTGTCAATGGCGCTGATCCTTCCTTTGGAAATGGTGGCTTGCACAATAAAGCCGTGAACGGCCGCTGACCCACCCTCAACTATTTCATGCGCGTAAGGTGCTTTGCCCATCACCTTCAACCGGCCTTCCACGCGGTCTACAGCTTTACCCATCAGGCCTTGGCGGTTGTCGTCAAGCGCATTGCGCGCGGCGGGTGCGTTCATCTGCATGGTGATGTCCTTGGTATTTGAGTGCTTCAGGCTTGTGTCAAGACGGCCCGCAAAGTGCTGCGTACCAACGGAATCTTGAAGTCGTTATGACCAAACCCGCGCGCGCCCTGCAACACGCGGTCAGCGGCGGCGTTAGCGTTGGCTTGGCTAGCAGTTGCGCCTGTCAAGGCGGTCTCGGCATCCAGCACACGCCACGGCTGATGTGCCAGCCCGCCAAATGCCAGCTTGGCAGACCGAATGGTGCTGCCAGTGGTATCAAGAATAGCGGCTATTGAAATAGTCGCAAAAGCATAGGAGGCGCGGTCACGTACTTTGCGGTAAATATGTTGGCCAGGCAGCGGCGGCGGTAGAGTGATGGCAGTAATCATTTCGCCGGTTTGCAAACTGGTTTCGATCTGCGGCGTGTTGCCCGGCAGGCGGTGAAAGTCAGCAATCGGTATAACCCGCTTGGCGCCACTGGGCATAACCGTTTCAACCTGCGCATCGAGCACGCGCATGGCCACTGCCATGTCTGATGGGTGCGTGGCAATGCATTGGTCACTGGTGCCCAGCACGGCGTGCAGGCGGTTGTACCCCTGCACGGCAGAGCAACCTGCGCCCGGCGTGCGCTTGTTGCATGGCTGGTCAGTGTCATAAAAATAATAGCAACGTGTACGCTGCAGGAGGTTGCCGCCAGTGGTGGCCTTGTTGCGCAACTGCCCCGATGCACCGCTGAGCAGCGCCCGGCTGAGCACTGCGTAGTCTTTGCGAATGCGTGCGTCGGCTGCCAGGTCGGAATTGCGCACCATCGCGCCAATGCGCACGCCACCATTGGCCATGGACTCAGTCTTGTCCAGTCCCAGCCGAGTGATGTCAATCAAATGCAGCGGTGTCTCGATCTGCAGCTTCATCAAATCAAGCAGGTTCGTACCGCCTGCAATAAATTTAGCTCCCGGTTTGGCCAGCGCTGCACTGGCAGCAGCTTCTGGCGATGCAGCGCGTTCGTAAGTAAATGACTTCATGCGGTTGCTCCCGACGCATCGCGGATGGCCGCAACAATATTGGGATAGGCACTGCAGCGGCAAATGTTGCCGCTCATGCGTTCGCGTATTTCATCATCGCTCAATGCGCTTGTCGCGCCTTGCAGGTCTTGCGTTACATGGCTGGGCATACCCGCTTTGGCTTCAGCCAGCATACCTACTGACGAGCAAATCTGCCCTGGTGTGCAGTAACCGCACTGAAAACCGTCGTGTTTGATAAAAGCCAATTGCATTGGGTGTAATTGTTCGCCACTGGACAAGCCCTCAATGGTGGTGATAGCTTGGTCTTCGTGCATCACAGCCAGTGTCAGGCAAGAGTTGATGCGTTTGCCGTCTACCAGTACGGTGCAGGCACCGCACTGGCCGTGGTCGCAGCCTTTCTTGGAGCCCTTCAGGTTCATGTGCTCGCGCAGCGCATCGAGCAAACTGGTGCGACCATCGATGGTAAGCGGGTACGCCCGGCCATTTGCCTGCAAATTCATGCGCATCATGACCGGACGGGGCTCAACGGCCGGCCCTGCTGCAATTGCTGTTTTGCCAGTGGGTCCTGTAGCGCATCCAACCAGTGGTGCTACTGCGATGGCGGTACTGGCTTGCACCATGGTTCGGCGCGACACGCCCAGGCAATCAGTTGCTTGCTTGCCTGCAGGGTTGGCTGGCTTGGTCATTGATTTTCCTTATCACCAGGTAGCACATTGGGGCTTGGCAACCTGAGTTTGCAATTAGATAACTTCGATGCACCATAATGTCATCGTTCAAAAAGAAGTTTGTAGGCCATCGCATGCAGGCCGCGTCAGCCAATACGCTGGCAGTGCGAACACAGGCCCACGTGATGGATTTCAGATTGCTCGATAAGACTCAGCGCGTGTGTGCAAGGTTGCGAGCGGGTTTGCGAAGGTTAGGTCTGTACCAAATTTTTGCAGGTTCCCAGTCGCTTGCACGTAAAATTAGGGCATGATGGCGCGCCCTGTTCACATAAATCATAGTTGGTGATGACCTGCGTGCTTCTTCACCATGGCGCTGCAAAGTTAGCTCTGCGCCCCGACATAGGCGGCAGCGTCGAGGGCCTGTGGTTGGGCGACCTGGCCATCCTGAGGTCGGTCGCACCTGGCACCCTCACAAGCGTCAAACAAAGTGCCAGCTACCCGTTTGTGCCTTACTCCAACCGACTTGCCCAGGCGCAGTTGCACTGGCAGGGCGCTACTTATTCATTGAGTCCTAACTTTGCACCCGAGCCGCATGCTATACACGGCGTGGGTTGGCTGGGTGCGTGGGCTGTAAAACAAACTGAGGATGATTTTGCGCACCTGACCTATTTGCACACAGCGGATGCATCTACGCAAAACGCATGGCCTTTCGCATTCGACGCATGGCAAACCTTCAGGCTTGCCGATAACTCGCTGGAGATGACCGTTGGCATGACCAATCGCAGCAGCCATGTGGCCCCTGCTGGCTTGGGCTGGCATCCCTACTTTGTCAAACGCAGCCAAAGCCAGCTCAGCTTTGACGCTGCAGGCCGCTGGGAGATGGATGCGGCCAAGCTGCCCACTACGTTTTCAACCAGTGGTGGCCTGCGCTGCAGCGGCACAGCCTTAGACGTAGACCACTGCTACGACGGTTGGGCAGGCACCGTACATTTGCGTGATGAATGCGTAGACGTGCGCGTGACGTCTGCGCTCAAGCGCCTGGTGGTATACACCACGCCATCGCACGACTCGATTGCCATCGAACCTGTCAGCCACGTTAATAACGCCATGAACCAAGCCAACCCCTTTGCGCTGGGGGTGCAATTGCTGCAGCCCGGCCAGTCTTATGCAGCCAGCATGACCGTGGAGATGCACGCACTATGAGTACCCTAACCACTACACCGCCTTCACCGTGGACTACTGTCATCACCGAGCCCAGCATTTTGGGTGAATGTCCATTTTGGCACCCACAGGAGCAAACGCTGTACTGGGTAGATATTGCAGGCTGTCAAATTAAACGCGCCAACGTTTTCATGGGCACGGTGGAGGTTTGGCCCATCGTAGTCGACGGCCAACCCATGGAACCCGGCTGCATGGCCCCTGCGCGCAGCGGCGGATTGGTCATCGCTCTGCGCGACCGTATCGTGCGCGCACGCAAGTGGGGCGGCGCGCTGGAGACTTTGCACAGGTTTTTGCACGACCCTAAAACCACCCGTGCCAATGACGGCAAGTGCGATGCCGCAGGCCGTTTTTGGGTAGGCACCATGTACGAGCCGCGTGATGCGCGCAAGGCTGAGCTATTGAGTTTGGACTTGCGCAGTGGCACAGCGCTGGTTGAACGCAAAGCGGGCGACGCCACGGTTGCCAACGGCCTGGCTTGGTCGCCCGATGCCAGCACTGTGTACTGGGCAGACACCCCGCAGCACGCCATCTTTGCGTGGGACTACGATGCGGCCAGCAACACGATGAAGAACCCCCGAATCTTCAAACAGTTTGCGCCCAAGCCCGCAGACTGGCAGCCCTTTCAACCAGACAACGGTGGTTACCTGGGCCGCCCCGACGGCGCCAGCGTCGACGTGCAAGGCAACTACTGGGTGGCTATGTACGAAGGCCAGCGTGTGCTGCAACTGTCACCCGCAGGCGAAATTCTGCGCAATATTACAGCGCCTGTGCTGTGCACCACCATGGTCTGTTTTGGCGGTGACGACATGCAAACCCTGTACCTTACCAGCGCACGCCATGGCCGCAGCGCCGCCGATTTGGCTGTGCAAGCGCAGCTAGGTTGCGTGTTCAGCATGCGTGTCGACATTCCTGGCTTGCCAGTGAATTACTTTGCAGACTGAAACAGAGCGTGTTAGCCTGCAACTCTTAAATTTTAAGCATTTAGGGCTTCTAACCCATATAAAACCTGCTCCAACAGCTATGTAATTAATAGTACATAAAAATACTTGGCGTAGCCAAATTACAGCCAACACACCCAATAAGTCCCTACAAGTTAAAAAGTTTTATTTTGTAGATTTTCGTGATAACCCACTATGGGCTACGGTGTTGGCAATGGTTTACTTTTTAATAACTTAGCATGCTTTTAATTCGCTACATCGCGCGCACTGCACAGTGGCTGCTCATAATGGTTTTACTATTGGGCTTGCCATTGTCGCCTCTTGTCATTTGGTTAATTTCTGGGAAACGGCAGTACCTAGCGGACTATCGCAGCACCGTAGCGCGTTGCGCACGCATGGTGCCAGCACTGTGGCGCGCGCAGGTCATTGAGCGTAATCTGCAGCGCCTGCTTACGCCGCAAGCGGCACTGCCTGCACAGGCTATTGCTGGTAACTGTACGCACTGTGGCCGCTGCTGTGTTGACCGTACCTGTGTTTTCCTCGGCTGGACTGGCGACGGGCAGTCGCGTTGCAGCATTCACAACAAATGGTTCTGGAAGATGACCAGCTGCGGTATCTACCCGGTGGACGCACACAGCATCGACACCTATGCCTGCCCATCTTTCAAGGCTATTCCTATTGCAGTGGTCACGCGGCGCTAGTGCAAGCGTCGCCCGCAACGGGCGTGCAAAGCTGTCAAAATACAGCTGCACATTACGCTACCCACACGCATGCAAACCCATTTTCTAGGCCGCGTTTACTATTTGCCCACTTATGAGGCGATGCAGCAGTTTACCGATGCCCGCCTGCACGAAAATATAGGCGAAAATGGCCATAAACCCACGCAAAACCTGCTCGACCAGCTATGGATTTGTGAGCATGAGCCAGTCTTTACCCAAGGCTTGGCGGGCAAACCTGACCATCTGCTGCTGCCTGGTGATATTCCAGTAGTGCCCACCAACCGCGGCGGCCAAGTCACCTACCATGGCCCTGGGCAAGTAGTGGCTTACCCGTTGATAGATCTCAAAGCTGCAGGCTACTACGTTAAAGAATACGTTTTTAAAATCGAAGAGTCGGTCATCAAAACGTTATCGGCATTCAACATTACCGGCCACCGCGTGCGCGGCGCACCCGGCATTTATGTGCGCACCGACGATCCATTTGCCCATGCAGCGCTGAATTTGACCGAGGCTGATTTGTTGGCAATTGGCGGTAGTTCAGATAGCGATAAATTTGATCTGACCCCTATTAAAAAGCGGCTGGAACCAATTGGCAAAATTGCAGCGTTGGGTATTAAAGTTAGCCGCCACTTTACTTACCATGGCGTGGCGCTCAATGTGGCCATGGATTTAGAGCCCTTCAGCCGGATCAACCCTTGTGGCTATGCGGGGCTGCGCACGGTGGATATGCTGTCGCTGGGGGTGAAGGCTGAGGTAGATGAGGTGGCCCAAGTGCTGGGCGAAAAATTACGCGCTTACCTTGCGCCATAGCCCGAGCGTTTGCAGGCGTTTGCAGGCGTTTGCAGGCGTTCGCAGGAATAAAAGCTTTTGTAAAGCTGCAGTTTCAGCAGTTAACTTTTTGTGCAGCAGGGTAAGTTTGTACCGCTTTGCACTCACCATGGGTAGCCTGAACAGCAATTCAGTGGCGCAGCTGTAAATCATGTGCACACAGTATGGTGTGTCGTGTGTGCATCGTTTAGCAGCGCAGTCGCTGGCTCTCAAATCGCGACGGCGTTTAGTATTATTTTTACCCATTCCCATACGTGATCCGACATTTTGAAGCATTACTGCAAGCGCATCGAAAATACACTGGTGTTTTGTTTTAAACAGGACGCATGCATGAAACTTCTCTCTACCTTATTGCCTGCAGCTTTATTAGGTTCAGCAATTGGACATGCATCTGCGCAAACCCAAGCCGATGGCAAGTGGCGCGGCTTGGCGGGCGCCGCGTATTCGGCTACCTCTGGCAATTCATCTACCAGCAACTTGCTGCTTAACCTGGACATGGCGCGTCAAACCGAGCGTGACAAAATCAGTGCCAGTGCCATGGCCAACCGTGGCAGCGGCAAGGTAGACGGTGTGAAAAAAACTACAGCCGACAAATGGAGCCTTGGCGGGCAATACGATTACAACCTGTCGCCGCAGCTGTACGTATTTGGCAAGCTGGGTTTGGAGGGCGACAAGATCATTGACTTGTCGCTGCGCCGCACTTTGGGAACAGGTCTGGGTTACAAAGTGGTCAATGAACCCAGCACGACGTTTGATGTGTTTGCCGGCTTAGCCAATACCCATGCCAAGTACAAGACAACGCAAACCGTTGACACCACCACGGGCACTATTTTTACCACCAACAGCGCGTTACTGGGCGAAGAATCTACCCATAAACTGTCGGATACCGTGTTCTTTAAACAGCGCGTAGAGCTGTACCCACGTATCAGCGGTGATGGCGGCACGATAACCAAATCTACCGCTAACTTGGGCGTTAGCTTGAACTCCACCATTTCATTGAACGTAGGCTTGACCCACAACTACAACAGTACACCCGCTGCAGGCTTAAAGAAGAACGATTTGTCGCTATTAACCGGCCTGAGCGTAAAACTGGGAGGCTGACCTCAGTGTAAGCCTTACCATAAGCGTTAGTTCGCAGCTTAGGCGACAATATGTGCATGAGTACCCAAGACGTCGTGCGCGAAGCGCAAACCCAAGCCAACTACAACCCACTGGCCAAGCAAAAGGCTGACGCCAAGCTAAGCCGCATCCCGATCAAGGTCGAGCGCGGCGAAGTTTTAAAAAAACCAGATTGGATCCGCGTTAAAGCGGGCAGCCCGACCACACGGTTCTATGAGATCAAGCAAATCCTGCGCGAGAGCAATTTGCACACCGTGTGCGAGGAAGCATCGTGCCCCAATATCGGCGAATGTTTTGGCAAAGGTACAGCGACCTTCATGATCATGGGCGACAAGTGCACGCGCCGCTGCCCGTTTTGCGACGTAGGCCATGGCCGCCCTGACCCGCTGGACATACATGAACCCGAGAACATGGCCAAGACGATTGCCAGACTGCAACTGAAATACGTGGTTATCACCAGCGTGGACCGCGACGACCTGCGTGACGGCGGCGCAGGCCATTTTGTGGAGTGCATTCGCAAAACCCGCCAGCTGTCACCCGGCACCACCATTGAAGTACTGGTGCCCGATTTTCGCGGCCGCGACGACCGTGCGCTGGAAATTTTAAAAGCTGCCCCGCCCGATGTGATGAACCACAACTTGGAAACCATCCCGCGCCTGTACAAAGAAGCGCGCCCCGGCAGTGACTACGCTTTCTCGTTGAATTTGCTTAAAAAATTCAAAGCCTTGTTTCCCAATGTACCCACCAAAAGCGGCATCATGGTGGGCTTGGGTGAAACAGATGAGGAAATACTGCAAACCATGCGCGACATGCGCGCACACAACATCGATATGCTGACCATTGGCCAGTACCTTGCGCCGTCCATGTCGCATTTACCAGTGCGGCGTTATGTGCATCCCGACACCTTCAAAATGTTTGAAGCCGAGGCCTACAAAATGGGATTTACCCACGCCGCTGTCGGTGCCATGGTGCGCTCTAGCTACCATGCAGACCAGCAGGCGCACAGTACATTACAGAGCATGAAAGCGGTTGCGTAAGCCACCAGACAAGCGTAAATTAGTAAAACCCGCTTTTGGCATCTGCCGCATCTGTACTGTGCAGTTGAAGAAAGTCTATTCAAGTCGCTAGCTTGGTGTTTGCGCTGTTTGTGAGTATGGCTTCATGATGATGCGCAAAGTTTGGCTTCTGGCAGCGTCCACCACTTTGGTGGTGAGCTCGTTTGCTATGGTCGGCCCTATCCTTGCAATATTGCTGCAGCAGCGCGGCTACAGCACCACGCTGATCGGGGCGTTTGCGATGATTCCATTCGCTTGCGTGGCAGCGCTCATTCCGCTGATGCCGAGAGTGTTTGCACGCTTTGGCATGGGACGCTGTTATGTGCTGGGGCTGGTGCTGGAGACGCTGGGTACGCTGGGATATGCCGTGTCAGGTAGCTTTTGGGTCTGGTGTGCCAGTGCGGTAGCAGGGGGTGTTGGCGCTGCAGCAGTGTGGAATGCGACGGAGGCCTTGCTCGCGCAGTACGCACCGCCTGACCGGCGCGGGCATGTGATGGGCTTGTACCAAACGGCGCTGGGTGCTGCGCTTGCGGCAGGGCCTTTCGTTCCTGCCGTGCTGCAGTGGCAGTCGCAAACCACGCTGGTCGCCGCGGCAGTGGTGCAGTTTGCGGCCTTGGGACTGGCATGGGTGAGCGGTATCGCCAACCCGCAGCAAGCAGCAATGCCGACCCCCACCCAAAGCGATGCAGGGGCCACCATCTGTGCAGGTGACGGGCCGTTGTCCAAGGCCACGCAGCCACACACAAGCCTGCTGCGCACAATCGGCACCTGGCAGGCGATACGTGCCGTGCCCTATTTGGTGGGCATTGCTTTTGTAGGCGGGGTGTTTGAAGCGGGACTGTCTAGTATCAGTGCGGCCAACGCAGCGAGCTTGGGGCTGTCCATGTCGGCTGCGGCCAGTATTGTGGGTGTGTTGGGCCTGGGTAGTTTTCTGTTCCAGTACCCGGCGGGTATGGCAGCTGACAAATTTGTGCCGCGCCAAGTATTTACTGTCGCTGGTGGCGTGCTGCTGTTGTCGGTCATGTTGCTGGCTTGGGGCACGCAGCCAGGCACACCACCCGTCAAGAGCCATCTGTGGGTGCTGTGGGTAAGTGCGCTGTTGTGGGGCGGCGTAGGCGGTGCTTTGTACACCCTCACGATGATCCGTGTAGCGCATCATTTCAGCGGTGCTTCAATGGCGGCGGGTACAGCGGCCATGATTACGGGCTACACGCTGGGTGGCGCAATTGGCCCGGTGGTCAGCGGTGCCAGCTTGCAATATGCAGGCAACCTTGGTTTGTCGCTGTGGCTGGGTGCAGCAGCATTAGCTGTGATAGTGCTGGCGCAGCGCAGCCGTTAAACTAAATGCTTATGCCCACCCATAAAACGCTGTGTACCAGTTGCCAGCAGCCTATGCAGCTGCTGTCTGTTGAAGGCCACTACACCGCCAAGATAAACATAGATGTATGCACGCACTGCCACTTGGTATGGTTTGACGCGCTGGAGTCGGTTCATCTGTCGGGTATGGGCTGGGTGCAACTGATCCGCCAAATGATAGCCAGCCCGGCGTTGAACGCACCCCTGGCCTCACGTCTTACATGTGTGCGCTGCCAGACACCGCTCAAACCCGTGCGTAACCTCACGCGTTTTGGGCACACTGCTGCACAAGAATGTCATCACGGGCACGGGCATTACCAAGGCTACAGCCTGCTGCTGGCCGAGCGCGGCATGGTGCGGCCCATCTACCCACACGACCGCCAAGCCTTGCGCGCACAGGGGCGTAGCTTGGGGTGTCTTAATTGTGGCGCTCAGCTGGATGGCGCGGCAACAATCTGCAGCTATTGCGACAGCCCCGTGGTGATGGTGGACCTACCACGCCTGACGCAGGCATTGCTCATGCGTTTTGGCGACCCGTTGCATGTTGAGCATCCTGCGCAGCAATTAGGCGTGCAGTGCATAGGTTGTGGTCACGCCCTTGATCCTACCCAAGACATTCGCTGTAGCCACTGCGACCAAAGCGTAGCGCTGCCGCAGCTGCACCAGTTGAAGACACTGTTGGACCATGTAGAGCCAATTTTGCAAGGCAGAGCGCCACGCCAGGCTAAACCGTGGGGCGACAAGCTGCGCCGTTTGCAAGGCGACTTTCGTGCCACCAATTTATACCGAATTGTTTTGGGTGCCCGAGGTGGTAGCCATTTACCGAGGGAGTTGGATGTCGTGAATACGCTGGCATGGGTGCTGATCGGCGGTTTTCTGCTGTGGCTGTGGTGGTGAATAACGTGGCTTCTTAGCTTGGTGTGTGATTCGTTGGGTCGGTCGTGCGTTCGATCGGGCTGCTTTTTGGGCTAACGTGATCTCCGCAGAGCTGGCTTCAACAACGCGCGCCTTGCCGCATATTTTTCATCGAGACGGACCCGACTCGTCACATTATTCTTTGCGTGGTTTGGGGCAGCCCGTGCTTCGGTTGAGTTGATGGAATGCTGAATACTATTAATTTCATAGCTGGTTGAGTAGTATCTGCGGCCTACAACGGCTAAAACACTCTGAAAATAGGTCTCAGAATACGCTTAGCGTGCCTTCAACCCCTGTTCTGTGCACGCCTTGGCACTTGGCGTGAACAGCTTCGCGGCTGTCCTCCGGCCTTCGGCCTCCCCCTTTATGCCGCTGCGCTGTCCACACCAAGCACCAAGGCTGCGTACTGGCTAGGTGCAGTCACAGCGGTGTATTACCTACCAAGGTCACTGGAGCTGGTGGGCAGTGCATTCAGCGCAGCGGATAAGGTAGGTAGGCAAGTAAGTAAGCAAGTAAGCGGTAGATCGCCCACCATGTGCACAATAGCTGGCAGGCGGTGTACTCAGCGCAGCGGCATAAAGGGGGAGTAGGCGGCCATAGGCCGCCATGGAGGACAGCTTTGTTGCTGAGTGCGCCGCCTGCCAGCTCCCGTACAAAAATATCAACCTTCAATCCTCGCAATCTGCGCCATCGACGCAGCTCCATGGTGCCAGAACATCCATCTTCAATCTCACAGCTGCACACTCCATCGACGCAGCTCACGATGCCAGAACATTCATCTTTAAAGTCAGCAATTAGTAGCGCACAGTACGGGAACATCCATCTCCCAACACAAGCCCTTAGCGACCTGTAACGCTAGAAAATCAATCTTCAGCCACTGTCACAA
>JANNCO010000018.1:0-9940 GCA_031386655.1 Polaromonas sp.
TGGTAGTCCAGCATCAACGACGGTGGCACACCAAATTCTAAGGTCACACCAGCTACATCGCGACGCTTGCCGTTCATGGTGTCGATGATGGTGATGTGTTGGTTAACCAATTGCGACAGATCTTTATCGCCGCTGGAAATAATGACCTCCATGCCGCGCTCAGCGCCGATGCGGGCCAGTGTGCCCAGCACGTCGTCAGCTTCCACATCGGGCACAGCCATCACGGGCCAGCCCAGCAGCCGCATGACGGTATGGATAGGTTCAATCTGGCTGCGCAAGTCGTCTGGCATGGGCGAGCGATGGGCTTTGTACTGCGGGTACAGCGCATTGCGAAACGTGGGGCCACTGGCATCAAATACGCAGGCTACATATTTAGCCGGATATTGAGACCGCAAGGAAGCCATCATGTTAACCATGCCGCGGATAGCGCCTGTGGCAGGGCTGGCAGGGTCGCCGGGCACGGCGCGCAGGTCGGGCATGGCATGGAAAGCGCGGTACAAATAGCTGGAGCCGTCCACAAGGAGCAGGCGTTCGACAGGTAGTGTGCTGAGCAAATCGGGGGAGATAGAAACATCGGTCATAGACAGTATTGTCACCCTATAAATGACTGTTTTTAGCTGCCAGTACAAAGCCATGGGTCGCTTGACCAGTGGATGGCAATGCAGCGCGCCTACAATCTACAGGTTGTAACCTTAGTTTCCTGTCTGCCCATGGCTGTTTTTACCGAAGTTTCCCGCGACACCGCTGCCCAAATTTTCAGTGATTTGCAGCTGGGCACCCTGCACACATTACAAGGCTGCCAAGGCGGTATTGAAAATACCAACTACTTTGCCAGCAGCGATCTGGGCGACTATGTGCTGACACTGTTTGAACGTTTAACCGCTGGGCAGTTGCCCTTCTATCTGCATTTGATGAAGCACCTAGCCCAGCGGGGCATTCCCGTGCCTGACCCTCAGCCAAACCAGCAAGGCGACATACTGCTCAGCGTGCTGGGCAAACCCGCCGTCGTGGTCAACAAACTGCGTGGCAAAAGCCAGCTGGCACCTACCGCCGCGCACTGCAGCGCTGTAGGCGCCATGCTGGCGCGCATGCACCTGGCAGGCCGCGACTATGCGCGCAGACAACCCAACCTGCGTGCACTGCCTTGGTGGAATGGCACAGCACCTGCGGTGCTGCCGCATATCAACACTGAACAGGCTGCCTTGCTGCAAAGCGAGCTGGCCTACCAAAACCACGTTGCCGCCAGCGCTGCCTACGCGGCCCTGCCCGGTGGCCCCGTGCATGCCGATCTGTTCCGCGACAACGTGATGTTTGAAGGTGAGCAACTCACCGGCTTTTTTGATTTTTACTTTGCTGGCGTAGATGCTTGGGTATTTGATATCGCCGTGGCCTTAAACGACTGGTGCATTGACCTGCCCACAGGTGCACGCGACGCAGCGCGCGAGACTGCCTTCTTGCAAGCCTACCTAGCCGTGCGCCCGCTTAGCAGTGCCGAACGACAGTTGCTGCCTGCCATGCTGCGCGCAGGTGCCTTGCGTTTTTGGATATCGCGCCTGTGGGACTTTTATCTGCCACGCGAGGCCAGCTTGCTTACCCCACATGACCCTGTGCACTTTGAGCGCGTGCTACGCTGTCGTTTAGCTGATATTCATTGCCCCACAGCAGCGTGAATTCAAACTGCATCTTTTTAGTATTAGACCCGCCACACTGACCTGACTATGAAACTTCGTATCGTACCTGCCCGCACTGGCCTGACGTGGGTCAAGCTGGGTATTTCTACCTTTTTCAAGCAACCTTTGGCATTAGGTGGTTTGTTTTTTATGTTTATGGCACTGGTGTCAATTGCCAGCATTATTCCGGTAATAGGTTCAGTGATAGCCCTGGTTATCTTGCCGGGTGCTACTTTGGGATTGATGGTGGCTACCCAAGAAGCAGTACGCGGTAATTTCCCAATGCCCTCGGTGCTGGCCACGGCGTTTCGCGCTGGGCAAGCGCGTATGCGGTCTATGTTGGTACTGGGTGCCATGTATGCAGCAGGGTTTTTGCTGGTCATGGGTATCACCACACTGTTTGACGGTGGCCAGTTTGCCACCATGTATTTACTGGGTGGCAGGCTGAGCAAAGAGGTATTGCAGCAAGCTGATTTTCAAACTGCCGCATCGGTGGGGATGGTGTTGTACCTGCCACTGTCGTTGTTGTTCTGGCATGCGCCTGCATTGGTTCACTGGCACGGCGTACCGCCTGCCAAAGCTGTATTCTTCAGCATGGTGGCTTGTTTGCGCAACTTTGGAGCTTTCACGGTATATGGCCTGGCCTGGTCGGTAGTTTTTTTGCTAAGCGCCATGACGTTGATCAGCGCATTGGCCTTGGTAGGGCTTGTATCGGCGGCGCAACTCATCATGGTGCCCCTGGCGTTGACCATGGCTTCAATGCTATTTACGTCGATTTATTTTACGTTTTGTGATAGTTTTGACCTGGCCGAGCCGACTGATCCAGCAGCGCCGCCATCCAATGACGCCGACGGACCACCTTTGGCTTAACCACAAGAAACCGAGACACCATGGAACAACACATCCTGCAAGACCGCACCGAATCTGAAATATTGTGGTTTGAGCGCCGCAGTTTTTTAAGCGCAGCCGCCGCATGGGCAGCCCTGGGTGGCTGGGGCGCAGCGCACGCGCAACAGCGCACTAACATCGTAGAACTGGTAGGGGATGCGCAAATTAATGGGCAACGTCTGCTGCCCCAGCAAATCATTCAGTCGGGCGATGCAATTGCTACAGGGCCAGGCGCCAGCTTGGTGTTTGTCATTGGCAACAGCGCTTTTCAGGTGCGACAAAACTCGCGCTTTGTGGTTGAGCGCGGCAGCAGCCTAAATATTGTCAGTGCCTTGCGCCTGCTGACAGGTGCCATTGCCAGTGTGTGGGGCAAGGGAACCAGCCGCCAAATCATCACGCCCACCATGACCGCGGGCATACGCGGCACTGGGGTGTACACCGAAGTGGTAGAGGCGCAAAACTTCCGCAGCTATTTTTGTAATTGCTACGGCGTGGTAGACCTCAGCGCGGGCGACACCAAAGCCCTCAGCCGTGCCAACTATCACCAGGCATTTTGGAGCAGCGCGGCCAATTCATCAGAACTTAAACTGATTCCTGCCAAAGCCATCAACCATACCGACGAAGAGCTAGAGTTTCTAGCCCGGCTGGTAGACCAGCGCACTGCGTGGCAAGTAATGGGTAAAAAAGGCGTGAAAGATGGCATGGGTTATATGGAAGATGCCCTTGGCAATTCTCACCCTGCTGCGGCAAAAAAATAGTTATTTATTTTTAACGCGGTATTCAGCCAAAGATTTGGCTAAGTCTGCATATTCTTCGCAGGTTTTATTACCGCAAATCTTCTCCAAGCTGGCTAGGTGCTTTTCTGCCTCAGCTGGCTTTTTGTCCATCAAATAAGCCTCGCCAATGTACTCGTGCGCGCCTTTGTGCTTAGGATCCAGCTGCAGCGCAATTTTGTAATGCTCAAAAGCTTTGGGCAAATTTGGCTGGGCTTGTTTGCGGTTAGCGTAGGCATACAGGTTGTGCGCATCAGCGTTTTTAGGGTCGTCTTTAACCGCCACATTCAGTTCGGCCAGTGCTTTTTTCCAGTCTTTGGCTTTGATAGCGGCACGCGCGGTGCTCATGCGCTCTGAGGCAGTAGGTGCGTCGGCAGTGGGCATGCTGTCAGCTGCGTTAGCCAACGTGCCTGTAGCGGTTAGAAACGCAAACACGCCAGCATAAAGCAAAGCAGTTCTAGAAAAATTTTTCATGTGTCTGAGTCCTGTAAAAATTACTAGGAGTCATGACCTACACAAAAGTTCCCATAAGAGCCCTTAAATCAGCACGGATTTAATACGCAATTTGGGTTAGATTTCAGTTTTGAGAAAACGTCTTTTCATCAAACTTGAATCGTAAACGCATATGCCAGGCTTTCCAACTTTGGTTGCTGCTAAAAGCATCTACATCGCTGTAACGTCCACCCGTATAGCCCAGAGAAATCCACAAGTTGTTCATGACCCGATAGCCTAGTTCTGCACCTAAACCGTGCAATCGGCTTCCTTGTGCAGATTGAGAACTACCGTACAAACTGGCATCGAAACGTTCTGCAAAGTCCCAAATCACGCGTCCGCTCAATAAGACACCGTGCCAAGTACTAGCGTCACCCAGCTGCGCTATACCGGTGCCACTGCTGGTAACTTGCCCAGTAGGGCTGGCAAACCTTTCGTTAACACCTTTATAGGCTACTTGACCTGAGTAGGTCCATGTACGGCTAGGTTTGTAGTTACCGTGCAAACTCGCTATCCATGTCCTTGCGCTAGCAGGGTTGCCTATCGCATCAGAGCGTTCGTTTCTATGCTCCAACCGCCCCAAGCCATGCCAAATATTCTCTTTGGTATCCCGGTAAGCCATGCCTAGCTGAAATCGGTCTTGTGTCTGGGTTCCGTTACCTAGTGCCAGTCCCGTTCCACGGGCGCTTTGCCTTGAGTAGAAATTTCGAACTATTGCGGCCCATTGCTCAGAGAATTTGCGGTCGTATGCCAGCGTAGACAACCAAGTTTCTTGAGCACTTGAGGTTCGGTATTCGAGTTTTCCGCCTGTCTTGTACCAAGGATTTGCCGAATAATCAGCGCCCAGGCTAATGGCAGTGGCCTCTTGTCGTGCCGAAGCTGCAGGCATTACCGTTTGTCGCTCCAGCGTGGTAGTCAGGTTAAAGCCTTCACCTATGCGCCACAGGTTACGTAGACCCAAAGCGCCCGCGGCATCGCGTCCATTCTGCGCGCCCGCAAGGCGGTATTCAGAAAATAGTTGCCCGTCTTGCATATAGGAGGTGTCTACTCCAATCGTCGTGTTGGTGGTTTTGCTACCATCCGCTGTTAGCCCGTATGTGCCGCTTAGGCTATTAGCAAACTCGTGCCTGGCGTAAATGCGGCTTTTTTCATTTATACGATGCTCGCCACCCATAGCAACACGCTGTCGGTCGTCACCTGACCGCTCATATTCACCATATAAGCTAGTTGAGTCAGTCACTTGCCCCGTTAAGCGTACTTTTAAGCTGTTGTACTCGTTAGATACTAGCTCTGGGGTACCTGTATTTGGGTTAACACCAGACAGGGTTGTTGGGCTGGCCAATAGCCCTGTACCGTCAAATCCAAAACTGGTGCTGCTGCCCCAGCCTAGGCCGGGCAAGCTACTTTGCTGTGCTTGCGTTGGCGACAAAAATCCACCGCTGCCAGCAACTTGCTTTTCACGAACACTGTTAGCTGTTACGTCAAGCTTGATTCGGTCTGTCAGTGCAAAGCTTACGCCGACACTTGCTGCATCTCGCTTGGCACCGTCAGTGGCCAAGCGACTTTCATCTTGGGTCTGTTGCAAGCTAGCAGTCAAGGTAATAGCATCTGTTGCCTGTGCTTGAAGATTTATTCCTGCTTCTTGGCGCCCCGCTGTTAGCCCAGCGCTGGGGTTTTGAAATGTAGCATCAGATTTGGCCACGTAGGCACGCGCGTTGAAGCCTTGTCCGTTATGGCGCAGCTCTATTCGGGCGGCTCTGCCGCTCTGATCGACTGCAGGATTTAAAGCCAGCCCTAACTGGGGACTGATACTGCTGTTAACGTATTGGTTACCGTAGCTTTTAGCAACTTCAGCCACTATGAAAGTATGCGCTCCTAGTGTGATTTCGGCATTTACTCCAGCCAATTTGAACGGTGCAACTGGGTTGCGGTCTTGTGCGAAGCTAGCACCCAGCGCAATGTTGTCAGTTAATTTAGTCTTGGCATCAACGCCGCTTACCCAATACTTTTCACCACCCTCTTCTACTTCATAAGCAATACGGATGCTTACCGGATTATTGTTTTCGTCGACGCTTGGAACCGGTTGACGAAATAAAACTCTGCCGCTGAAAGGCTCGAAATCATAGTCAACAAAGCGTGCAAGGCTCTGGCGCTTCAGCACTATTGCCGGCGCATTGCGATCGCGCACAAACAATTCAATTTGTTCACTGTTGGCAACAGCATTTGGCTTGCCTAATGCATAAGGGCCGCTTATTCCACGACCAGCTTGCTCATCGACATAACTGCGGTTGTTGTCACTTGCTGCAAACGCATTTATCTTTACGCTTTGACTTTCATAGTGCCATTTTGCACCTGTCAGACTGCGGTTGTAGCTTGCTAGCTTGTTACCTTCGTCGTTGCTAGCAGTGCTGTAGTCGCCGTAGAGCAAATAGCTTTTATCCTTATCCACGCGCACATATACCCGGCTTGTACTTTGAGCGTCAAACTGCTTGCTGCTGGCGTCACCATAGATTGGATAAAAAGCATTGGGATCAATATCACGGAAGAGCTTTTCCCGGGTAATCTTGTCGCTGTCCGCCGCAGCGGTTAAAAGATACTCGCCTTTGATTGTTCCCTTGGCAAAAAAAGCAACTCGCCCTGCCATAGTTTGATCACCTGCAGAGTTACTTTTACTCCAATTGCGAAGCGAGTCTTCAAATTCAGTTTGGATCAGCTCTGGGGCGTTAGCGTCTGTCTTTTTGATTTTTGTAAAATTAATCGCACCTTCAACAATGCCAACCAATAGCATTGGACGTAAATCTGGCACGAAAGTAACTTCGCCCTGCACGCCTACTGCGCCACTAGAGACGCGCAACACCGCATCGCTTGGATCTGTGGGGGCTATCAGATAAAAGCTGGCTTCGCCTAGGGTCAACAGGATTTCAGCCGTAGTTAGTTCGGTCACCGTTTGCTCGGTGGCCGCAACACCGTCGGCCTTGACGATACCTGGAAGTTGCAAACGCCCTGCTGTTGTTTCAATCAATAGCTTGATTGGATCTGCGTTTGTTGATGTCAACTTTTTTCCAGCAGCGTCGAAGAGTTCGATGTGCACTTTGAGCAAACTCTTGCCATTAGCCGGTGCTTTTGCTGCACTTAATGACATCAGGATTTTGCTGCCGTCTGGTAGTTTTTTGCTGTTGCGCCAAACGCTTGCATCATTAACAGCAGACGAGCTGCTGCCAGTTTTATGCAGGTTAACTCCGTCAATGCGCCGAAAGTACACCCCTTCGTTTGGCAACGTATTGGCATCGCCAGTATGTGTGATTTTTGCACTACTTTGCAGCACTTTTTGACTAGCTTCGGCTGCGCTTGTGTTGACGGTTTGCGCGTGCAAATGCGGGCTGTAAGTCAACGGTGCCAAACCGATCATGGTCATGAACCCAGCCATCAAAAGAGCTTGCGGCAGGTTGTTTAGCGTATGACTTTGAACGCCACACATCAATGGCGTTAACGCGTTTTTTTCTGATCGAACGATAGGTGTGTACATATTGGATTTCAGTATCAGGTTGGTGTTGTGGACAGAGGTATGCATTACTTGCTCTCCCCTGTGCTTGCACCAATGCGCTGCACTCCGATAAAACCTGGCACACGGCCTGGTTTATGCTCGTCACTGTTGAACTGAACACCTTTGGGTTCGCTCTTAACATCGTCGGCACTTTGCGCGCCATCCAGACCTGTGCGACGACGAGCTTGCACTTGCTCAATCACGCTTAGTGAGCAAGTCTGTTCGCGAAAGTCAGCACGGTGTAGTTCGCCGTTCTTTAAGTCCAAGAAAAGACTGTCACCGTCACCTGCGTTGCGGCTGCTGGTGACACCAAAACTTGCACCCAACGGCGCCGTATTCGAATCAATCTTCAGTACGTGTGTAATAGGGCGAAGTCCACACAGGCTGTATTGACCGTTTTCATCGGTTGTGATGTTGGTTCCATCTTCAAGATACAGGCGTACGCCGGGGATTCCAGACACGCCTTTGTCTTTAATATCTGGATTGCAATACATATAGACCTTGCCGAAAACACAAGCATCTGTTGTAAATACACCTGCGGTAACACGCACAGCAGCACGCGCTACCAACGACTTAATAGTGCCTGCGCCGTCGCTAGCTTGGGCTGTGTTAACGCCCGTACCCTTGTCTGCACCAACACCCACACGAACCCGGTAAGTTACTACAAGCTCAGAGTTTGCTGCCATGCTGGCGCTTGCAAAAGTCAAGACAGGACCTGGAAAGCCAACAATAGTGTTGTCTGCCATGGCTACGGCGGTTGAAGTCCCCAGCTGCAGGGTAGAAGTACCAGGAATCACTTTGAAACCTAACGGTAATTTATCAACTATCTTTACCAGCGGCACTAAAAATGCGTTTGGATTTTTAACCCGTATACGGTACAGAACAGAGTCACCTATTTCTGCTTGTCCTTTGTCCGCCAATTTTTCAATAAACAAAGACTGCACACTAGCGGGATCGAGCGGTATGTGATTGTTAAAAACCTCACCTGGTGAAGAAAAGTTGAAGTTCAGCTTCAAAAAGTATTGCGTGCCCAGGAGTCCAGTAGAACTGGCACCGTTAGTCCCCACACTTGGTGCCGCAGTCTGAGGCTGCACATCAGTGATGCCTTGAGGTACAACAAGCGTGCCTTGGGGCAAAGCAACTCCTCCCAAGATGGCGTTGGGGGCGCTATAGCCGTTGGGTGGTGTTATTTCTAATGTGTAGAGCCCGCTCGGTGGATTGTTAACAAACAAGAACTGGTATAGCCCGGAAGCACTTGTTATTAATAAGTTGCTGACACCAAGGAGGTGGGTTGCTGGATCAAAACCGGCTGGGCCAATCAGGCGCACTGTAGCTCCGGCGATTGGCAATCTAGTGACTGAGTCATACACAATGCCATTCGGATCCAAAGGCAAGTTTTGTTGTATTGCGTTATCACCTGCGTACAACGTAACATTGTCAATAAACCCAGCTACCGTGACGGTTACTCCAGGAGAAATTGCCGAAGTCAATGAATTGTTGCCGGTAGATGGATTACCGTTTGCCGTCAAATTAGTTTGGTTAAAAGGCGTACCTAAAAGCAGATTGCCAGCTGGGTCACGGAACTGCACTTTGTAGTTAGTTCCTGGAAACTGTTTACCGATGAAATAGTTGCCTGATACGTCGGTGGTTGCAGTACCTACCACCGTAGTCACAGTGCCGCTAACTCGAATCAACTCTACCCTGTAACCAGGCAATAATTGATCGCCATTGTCGTAGATTCGGTTTCTATTGGTGTCAATAAACACCCGTCCCGATACGCTGGAGTCTGGTGCCAACACAATCGTATTGGCGGTCGCTGAATTGTTAGTAGTATTTGATTCAGGAGTGCTAGTGGAAACTGTGCTGGTACCTGTAAGAACAGCTGTCGTCACAGCGTTTGGCAAGACAATATTAAATGTTCTTGTAATGCTTGCGCCAGGGGCCACATTAGCTAAATCAAACGTAATTACTTGTCCATTAGATAGCGTGACAATGCCAGTGGTATTGGTTGCAGTAGCGCCAGCTGCAGAGCTGTTAGTAAATACGACCGTACCTGCTACTGTCGTGCCGACTTGAGAATTTATCGGCAAGATGATTGATGTAGTCACATCTGCAAACAAAGCCGTCACTGCCGCAGAGGCAGTGTTATTGCCCAGATTACTGTCCGGGACCGTAGCGCTACCAACTGCTACTGACACGATCGCGCCCGCAGTGGTAACCGGCACCGTGACGCTATAGCTCAGCGATCCGTTTGGAGACAAGGTAAAGCTTTGGGTTTGTGCCAACCCATTTACAGTGACACTCGCAATAAATGTAGCAGTCGCGCCACCATAATTATTGATAGTAATTATTGCGCTGGTAGTACTCCCTGCAGGGCTCGCGGGAATAGGCGCAATGTTAACTGCGATATCCGAGAATAGCGGTTGCACTAAAGCTGTAGTAGTTCTATTTGCAGCATTGGTGTCGTTGGTGGCGCTGCTGGTGGCGGTGATGGCCACCGGGCTGTTGGGCTGGGTGTAGCTGATGGCGACGCTTAAGGTGGCACCAGCGGCCAGACTGGCCGGGGCGCTGGG
>JANNCO010000048.1:0-3920 GCA_031386655.1 Polaromonas sp.
GCCGCCTGAATCTTCGCATCGGGCTTGACCGACCGAAGCAGCGCCATCATCTCGTCCTCAATACGGTGCAGCGCCGCTTGGGTATGGCCTTCAAAGCGCAGCACCAGCACGGGCGTGGTGTTAGACCCGCGTATCAAGCCAAAGCCGTCGGGCCAGTCTACCCGCAAGCCGTCGATGTCCGACACCTTGGCAGGTGCGTCAAATGTAGCGATAGATTGCAGCTTGGCCACCACGCGGTGCGGCTCGCCCTCGGCGCAGGGAATGTTCAGCTCGGGCGTGCTAAAGCTGGTGGGCAGTGCATTCAGCACGGCAGACGGGTCGGCATGCGCGCTCAAAATTTCGGCCAAGCGGCAGCCAGCGTAGGTGCCATCGTCAAAACCAAACCAGCGTTCTTTAAAGAACAAATGTCCGCTCATCTCGCCGCTAAACGGTGAATCCACCTCTTTCATCTTGGCTTTGATCAGCGAGTGGCCGGTTTTGTACATCATCGCCTTGCCGCCTGCCGCCTCGATAAATGGTGCAAGGCGCTGGGTACATTTCACGTCAAACAAAATAGTGCCGCCAGGCACGCGCTTTAGCACGTCTTGCGCAAACAACATGATCTGGCGGTCGGCAAATATCACGTTGCCGTCTTTGGTGACCACGCCCAGCCGGTCGCCATCGCCGTCAAAGGCAAAACCTACCTCGGCATCGCTGGTTTGCAGCGCGCGTATCACGTCTTGCAAATTTTCTGGCTTGCTCGGGTCTGGGTGGTGGTTGGGGAAGTTACCGTCTACTTCGCTAAACAGCTCAATCACCTCGCACCCTATTGCGCGAAAGATAGCAGGCGCTGTAGCACCGGCCACGCCGTTGCCGCAGTCCACCACAATCTTCATGGGCCGTTTGAGTTTGATGTCGCTGACAATGCGGTCGCGGTAAGGCGCGTCAACGCTGATATTGCGCACGCGGCCACCGGCTTGCAGCACCCACGACTCGTCCTCAATTATTTTGCGCAGCCCCTGAATCTCGTCGCCATAAATCGCGCGGCCCGCCAGCACCATCTTGAACCCGTTGTAGTCTTTGGGGTTGTGGCTGCCGGTCACCTGTATGCCGCTTTCGCACAAGGTATTGGCCGCAAAGTACAGCATGGGCGTGGTCACCATGCCCACATCTATCACGTCAATACCTGCTGCCACCAGGCCGCGAACCAGCGCTGCGCTAAGTGCTGGGCCGCTCAAACGCCCGTCGCGCCCCACAGCCACGGCGGTTTGCCCCTCGCGCAGGGCCGCTGTGCCAAAGGCTTTGCCCAAAGCTTCGGCCATCGGCTCGTTCAAGTCGGCCGGCACTATGCCGCGAATATCGTAGGCTTTAAAAGATGAGGTTTGTATTTTCATAAGGTAATAGTACTTTGAGGTGACACCCAAAATGGCTGTGATTAATAAAGATTGTAATTTCGCTTCTGCTAAGCTTGGCATGCTATGACATTGCGCGCACAACTGTTCATCGCCAGCGTAGGCAGCGCAGGCGACATACACCCCTTTATTGCTATAGGCCATGCCATGGTACAGCGCGGTCACACTGTTGCCATGTTCTCCCATGCTCCCCACCAGCAGGCTATCGAGTCTGCTGGGCTAGAGTACATAGACGCTGGCCCTACATTAGATTATGAAGCCTGCGTGCAATCTGCACCATTGTGGCACCCGGTCAAAGGCATGGGTGTGCTGTGGCGCACACTGCTGGCCCCCAGCATTGCCCCGCTGTACAAAACCTTGCAACAGCGCCAGCACCCCCATGTGCGGGTGCTGGCAGGGCCGCAAATGCTGGGCGCGCGCTTGGCGCAAGTTCATTTGGGCATTGCGCTCACCACGGCTTACACGGCACCCAGCATGCTGCGCAGCTGCATAGCACCCACTACGATTGCTCACACTTCGTGGCCGCGTGGCACGCCGCAGTGGCTGCTCAAGCGCCTGTGGCAAGCGGTGGACCACTACAAGCTTGAACCCATGGCGCGCCCGTATTTAGACAAAGTCTGCGCCGAACTGCAAATTAGCGCCATCCCATCGCCCAGCATTTTTGGCCAGTGGATGCATGCACCGCGTGGTATCACACTGTTCCCCGACTGGTTTGCGCCGCGCAAGGCAGACTACCCAGCCGCCTTGCAATACGGCGACTTCCCGCGCTACACGCTAGATGTACAACCTAGCCTGCCCCACGAGTTGCAGCAGTTTTTAGCCCAGGGCAGCGCGCCCGTGGTGGTCATGCTGGGCAGTGCCATGGCCCATGCTGCGGCGCAGTTTGGCATGTGGCAAGCAGCCTTGCAGCATGCTAACCTGCGCGGCATATTTTTAAGCGCCCATGCTTCGCAGCTACCCAATTCACGCACTGACCGTATTTTTTATGCTGACTACGCCCCGTTTAGTACGCTGCTGCCACACTGCAGCGCCATCGTGCACCACGGAGGCATAGGCACTTGCGCGCAAGCCATGGCGGCGGGTATTCCCCAAATTATCCAGGCCTGCGCCCACGACCAGTTTGAGAATGCGCGCAACGTTGATGTGCTGGGCGTGGGCCAACGCCTGGCCCGCGACGCCAGCGTAGGCCAGGCTGTCGAATCGCTGCATTTTTGGTGCAGAGACGGCGCTCATTCTTCTGCATTAGGCTATGTACGACAGCAATCTCAGTCTGGCGGGTTAGGCACCGTGTGCAACTTGCTTGAATCGGCTTGGGGATAATGCAGCGATGGTAACGACTAGGCATGTTTTTTTTATCGACGGGTTTGACCCCAAAGGTGCGTCTAGCTTTTACCAAAAACACAGCCAAGAACTTGCCCAATACAGCCAGCTGAGCGGCACCACACATACGCTGGGGCCGCGCAGCAGGCACAGCCCTACAACGTCTCGTTGGCATTGCACTACTACCCTGCATGGGCAAACCACCAACACCACTTTCGATTACCTGGGCTGGGACGACTGCGTGCGCAGCCTGTGGGCCAGAACGCCGCTGCAGCTGGCGCGGCAAGCACTGCGCAGCCTGTGGGACTTCTTCACCACTGGCGCAGCACGTCGCCTGCATGGTCTGGCACCTGCTACGGTGCGTGCGGCGCTGTTTCCGTACGGCTTGGTGTTGGCAGCTGTTTTGGCGGCCATGGTCACCACCTTGGTCGTCTATGCCGGCCTCAGCTATGCGGCAATGTCAGCAACCGCCGTGATGGTGGGCAGCGCAATGGCGGCTGCGGTAAGTGCCTACGCTGCCTGGCACGTGCTGCTGCGCACGCCTACCACCTGGTTTTTGCGGGTAGTGGCCTTTGCCAATTGCTTGGCCCACCGCGAAAGCGCCGCGCTAGAAGAACGTGTGCGCACCTGGAGCCAGCAAATTAGCGCCGCTTTGTCTGCCCCCCAAGCCGATGAAGTGCTGCTGGTAGGCTACAGCGCAGGGTCCAGCTTGGCCGTGCAGGTTGCTGCACAGGTACTGCAACTTGCCAGAGCGGGCAACGCGGCCGATGCGCAGCGTTTGGCACTGCTTACATTGGGCAATTGCATTCCGGTGGCCGCAGCGCTGCCTGCTGCGGCGCAGGTGCGGGCCGACATCGCAGCAGTGGCAAGCCACCGATTGGTCTGGGTTGATTACACCGCGCCCATTGACTGGGGGTCATTCCCATTGGTAGACCCCGTTACCATGCGCAAGGCTGACCCTGCACCTGCAGACGCAGTGGCACTAGCAACAGCACCACCTACAGCTAATAGAAAATTCCTGTCGCCTCAGTTTCATCTTCTATCGTTACCCGGCACATACCGCGCTATCAAAAAAGACAAATACCAAGTGCACCAACTGTATTTAAAGTGCCCTGAGCTGTTGGGCAGGTATGATTACTTTTCTATGCTGTATGGCAACCAAAGCCTGCAGCAACGCGTATTCTAAAATCACTCTTAATGTCCGCCTTT
>JANNCO010000061.1:0-3351 GCA_031386655.1 Polaromonas sp.
TACTGGATGTGTGCGGGTTGGCTTAAAACAGCCATGTGGGGCCTGACCAAAATATGCGGTGTGAGCTGGCGTATCCAGGGCCTGGAGAATTTGCCACAGGGCGAGCATGACGGCGCCATCCTGCTGCTAAAGCACCAGTCCACACTGGAAACATTTCTCATGCCCGCCATCATGCCGCACCCACTGGCCTATGTGTTCAAACGCGAGCTGTTGTACGTACCGTTTTTTGGCTGGTCAATGGCGCGCATGGACATGATCCATATTGACCGCAGCAAACGCAATGAAGCATTTGCCAAAGTAGTGCAGCAAGGCAAGCGCCTGATGGCGCGTGGCACGTGGGTCATCATGTTTCCTGAGGGCACACGCATACCGCGCGGCAAAGTAGGCACCTACAAAAGCGGCGGCACGCGCCTGGCCTGCGAGACAGGCCGCCCCGTAGTGCCTATTGCGGTGAATTCGGCACGCCGCTGGCCACGCAAAGCGTTTATCAAAACACCCGGCGTGGTCGACGTAGTGATAGGCAAACCTATTAGCAGCGTAGGCCGCCAGCCCGACGAGCTGATGCAAGAAGTGCAAGCCTGGATCGAAGCCACCATGCGCGAGATCGACCCCGAGGCCTACCGTTAAATTGCACAACTGAACTTTATTGCCCCATGCACCGCCTATTGCAGTTCACGCTGGATTTGTTTTCTGAGGCCGATTTACCTCAAAAAAACAAGGTAAATGAGCCGGTAACCCAAGTAGAACCTGCTCAAGCAGCTATTAAATCAATAGTACTTGATGCACCAGCCATATTTGCACCTGCTCAGTCATTGCAGTCAGTGATGCGCCCAGTAGCGTTTGCGCACCCACGCGCTAACCGCGAGGCGCGGCTAGACACCAGCATTGTTGCCTTCGAACTAAAACGCGGTAAACGCAAAACCATTGGCTTTAGCGTAGGCGCGGACGGCCTTACCGTTAGCGCGCCGCGCTGGGTGCCTTTGTACGAGATTGACAAAGCCGTGCAAGAAAAATCCAGATGGATTGTGGCCAAACTGCAAGAATCACGCGAGCGGCAAGGCAAGCTGGAGAGTAACCGTATTGAATGGAAAGACGGCACGTTGATCCCGTTTATGGGTGAGCAAGTGATTGTGGTGATTGACCCGCGGCACCTGTACAGCTCTGGCGCGCCAACGTCTGCCAAGCGCGGCCAGTGGAATGGCGGTCAACCAAGCGACGGCCAAGCCCAGCTGCACACTGACGCGCAAGCCACCAACGCATCGCTGCCCGGCGTGCCGCGCCTCACGCTGCACATCAGCCTGCCGCAAGACGCCGCGCCCGAGCGCATTCGCGACGCCGTGCAAGCCTGGCTCATGCGGCAAGCCAAACGCATCTTTGAAGAACGCCTTAATTTGTACGCCCCACAGCTTAAAGTGCAGTGGAGCAAGCTGTCACTTAGCAGCGCAGGCACCCGCTGGGGCACAGCCAAGTCTGACGGGTCTATTCGCTTGAACTGGCGCTTGGTACATTTTAGAATGAGCGTGATTGACTACGTGGTGGTGCACGAGCTGTCCCACCTGCGCGTGATGGACCACAGCCCACGCTTTTGGAGCACGGTCGAGTCCATCATGCCCGACTATGCCGCGCTGCGCGGGCAACTCAAGGACGATGCGTTGCCGCGCTGGGAATAGTAGGTGTTGGCATCGCTGTTTTTTTAATACAGCGTTTGCACACCGCTAATGCGGGTATCTTACGCTATAAATTTAATAGCCTCTTGAGCAGTATTTACGGCTTCAGAGCATTAAAACCATCTCAAAAATAGTACGCTTAAAGCACCGGTTTTTCATTAAACCGGTATATCCCGTCATGACACAACTGGCGTGCCAACTTTCCCTCGTACCACAGCATGTGCAAATGAGCCACCGCCTCACCCATGGCAAAGGTCATTTGGTGCAAATCCAGCTCGCGTTTGAACATGATGGGCACGATGTCGGCGCCGCTGGTGGGCTGCGTGCTGCAGGCTTGCATTACTTCGGCCAAGCGGTCGGCATGGTGGTTTTGCAGCTGGGCGATGCGCTGGTGCATGCCGGTAAAGGGTTTGCCGTGGGACGGCAGCACCAAAGTGTTTGCGGGCAGGGTTAGGTATTTTTTGATGGAGTCTAAAAACAGTTTGAGTGGGTCGCCCTCTGGCTCCAGGTCAAACACGCTCACGTTAGTCGATATTCGGGGCAGCACCATGTCGCCGCTGATTAAAGTGTTGATGTCTTGACAATACAGCGCAATATGCTCGGGGGCATGGCCGTAGCCGCTGATGCAACGCCAGGCTTTACCACCTATGTGAACGGTGTCATGGTCCATGATGCGGTGGTAGCTGTGCGGCACATCGGGTACCAGGCTGGGGTAGTAGCCGGTGCGGGCTTTGATCTTGGCAACAGACTCGGGGTCAACCAGCCCATGCGATGCATAAAAATCAGCGGCTGATTGGCCGCCTCTGGCGGTGTTGTAGCTGGAGGATGCGTTACTCAGATTGCGCGCCACGTTGTAGTCGGTAGCACTGATCCACAGTGGCGCATTCCATTTTTCGCAAATCCAGTGCGCCAGGCCAATATGGTCGGGGTGCATATGGGTGCAGATAACCCGTAAGACAGGCAGGCCTTGCAGTTGAGTGTCAAAAATCTGTTGCCATTGCGCGCGGCTCTCGGGCCTGTCAATGCAGCAGTCCACCACCGTCCAGCCATCTTTGCTGTCGATCTTATCGCGCAGTAGCCACAGGTTAATGTGGTTCAACGCAAACGGCAGACCCATGCGAATCCACTTGACACCAGGGGCCACTTCTAGCGTGCCGCCTCCGTCGGGCAAGGAATCACCCAGCGGGTAAGTAAGTTCGTGTTCAAGAGAGTTCATGGGCTTGACTGGGGGCTGTGCTTTTCGTACATAATTAGGTTGATTGACGTTTACGTAAACGTCAATTTAAAATGTATTGTAGGGCGCTGTGCCCATAGGCACTGTCACTTGGGTTTTTAACCTGAACTTGCCACAGAACTTGTAAAAATTTACACCTGCACTTTTTGCATAACAAATATTATGGGCACTACCTACAGCATCAGCGATTTGGCACGTGAGTTTGATTTGACCACACGTGCCATGCGTTTCTATGAAGACATGGGCCTGTTGTCGCCCGAGCGTAGCGGCCCCGCTGGGCGCAACCGCGTGTACACCGCACGCGACCGTACGCGCCTGAAACTCACGCTGCGCGCCAAGCGGCTGGGCCTGTCGCTGACCGAGGCCAAAGACATTATTGACATGTACGACAGCCCGCGCGACACCGTGCCGCAGCTGAAGAAATTTCTCACTATTTTGAGCGAGCACCGT
>JANNCO010000079.1:0-6310 GCA_031386655.1 Polaromonas sp.
ATGCCACACAGCTAGCAGCAACCAAGGTTAACGACAGGCCCAAGCGCGCCGCACTGCGTGCACGCACCGCTTCTCCGGCGCCTATCCAGTACGACACACGTGCACTGCACGCAACAGACAACGCCAGTGGCAACATATACATCACACCCGCTATGTTCGAGGCGATTTGGTGGCTGGCCGTTGGGGTCACGCCCAGCCGTGCAATGAAAAGTGCCATCAGCGTGAATGATGTGATTTCTATCAAATATGCCAAGCCCCCCGGAACACCAGTGCGGGCAAACCGGCGGATCAACATCCAATCGGGTGAGCTAATGGCTTGCCATAACTGCAGGGGTTGATAAATGCTCTGCGTGCGCAGTACAGTAATTGCGCAAAGCAGCATCAGCCAGTTGACGATAAACGTGGCCCAAGCGCATCCTGCCAAGCCCATGGCTGGCACACCCAGGCCGCCAAAGGTAAGCCATACCGTCAATGGAATTTTTACCAGCAGCGATGCCAGCTGCAACCCTGTGACGAGCAGTGGTTTGCCCAAGGCTTGATTAAGCGAAGAGTACATGCGAAACCCCATGGCGGGCAGCAAGCCCCAAGCCAATATGGACAAATATTCTTGTATGGCAGGCATCATAGTGTCGGGCACTTGCGCCAAGCGCAACAGCGGCGCCGAAAAAAGCATAACCGCCATGCCCAGCAAAACCAGTACTGCCGCCAGATACAGCGACTGACGTAGCGTGTAGCCTAAGCGAGGATATTGCTGTGCCCCATGCAGTTCCGCATACACAGGCAGCAGCGCCTGAAGCACACCATTGAGCGATACATACACACTGACATAAATTGCCAGACCAATCGACAACACAGCCAAAGCATCAGTTGCATAGCGGCCCGCAACAATGGTGTCGGTGATGCTGAACGCCATCACTGCCAGCTGCCCCACTACGATCGTGCCCGCGTGGCGCGACATCACGCCTAGCTCTGCGCGGGTGTTGATTACGCTGTGGGACGGTTGATCCGTGACAGCCACAGCTAGCGTGCCGCTGGCGCTGTGACGCGCCGGTAAATTACCCAGTCGTCGCGGTCAGATGATCGGCGGCGTGCGGCGCCAGCCTTGCGCCACTGGCCCGCACCGCTGGAGAAACTCATATTCTCTTGCGTTGCTGCACCCGTGATCAACCATGGACAATCAGTGTCACCACTCAGCAGCTTTAAGCGCAAATTACCGTGGTAGCTCAAAGCAGTAGCATCTGCTTGGCTCAAGCCGGTGATGGCAACGCAGTTTTTGTCTCCTGCTGGTATGGTGCGCGTGATCTGGCGTACGGTAGCGACGTCACTGCGTGCAAAGTTTAATAGCGGCATCCACAACGTCATCAGCAACAGCCACGACATAGCTGCACCACCTGCAGGTAATACCAAACTCTTCCACAGTGCATCCCGATGGCGACCTGCACGCCATGCGACGAGCCAGCCCCAAGCGAAGGTGGCGGCTAAGGCTACTAGAAACGCAAACCAGGTAAAACTGGGCTCAAATCCAGGTAGCAAGCGGCGCACATTAGCTGCAGGCTGCGCGGGTACACCGGTTTGCATCGCTATCCACACAACCCAAATAATCAGGCCACAACCGGAGAAGAAAAGTAAGGTAAACCAGTCAATCAGCGCTGTGACATTGCGCTGCAAGGTGGGTAGCGCAAACGCTGCCAGGCATGCCAGTGTGGGCGTCACCAGTAAAAGTGTGCGGTCAGCGTTGGGCGCGATGATGGTGGCAATCACTATGACACTGGCCAAGCTCAGTGGCAAGGCAATATGAAAATGATGCCACCATGCCCGCCATTTCCACAAACCTACCAGCGCCATAGGCCAGGCGGGCCAGGTAAACCACAGCATCAGCTTGCCCCAGCTGCGCCAGTCACTCCAAGTTGTGGGAATACTGCCTACATGGGCATGCCAAAGATCAAGCTGGATAGCCACAGCACTGGCAACTAAACCCAACACGGCAAAGTACATCGCCCAGTAGCGTGCATAGGCGTCTTTCTGCAACACTCTGGCCAACGCACCTGTGCAGGCCAAGGCTAAACCAAATGCAGGCACGCCGCTGAGCGCCAAACCCAATGAGGCAACACAGGCTGCGACAGCAGGCAACACAGTGCGATAGGGCGAAGCTGCAAAGGCAAAAAACAGCACCGCAGTAAAAGCAAGTTGCGCCGCGTAAGGTGTGGTTTCGTGCGACAGCTGCGCCAAGCCCAGCATCGCTATCATGGACAGCAGGCCACCGTCGGCCAAAGCGCGCGCGTAGTCAGTAGGCTGCGCCTCACCGCCAAAGGCAAACGGCACGGGCTGTGACGCTTCACGCCTGGCCAAATAGTACACGGCATACCAAGTGGCCAGTAAGGTAGTGCCCAGCAGCATGGCAAACGGTATGCGTGCGGCAAAATCTGCGCTCACCCAAGCGGGTGCCAGCTGGATACTGAGGGCACCTAGCCAATAAGGCACCAGCGCGGGCAGTTCAATGCCTTGGCCCATCCATCGCAAGGGCCACCAAGCTGACTCACCCATGGCCAATGACCGCATCACACCGAACGCTGCCAGGTCTTGGCTGCGCCAAGGATCGCGCCCTATAAACCCTGGCAGCACATAAGCCAGGCAAAACAACCACAGCGCCACGCGCGGCAAGCGGCGCACTGCAGACTGCGCGACAACGGCGGGGGTAGGCGGATGGCTATTCACGGCAGTAAGATAAATAAACGGTCAACTAGATTGGAGCAACGCAATGGAGAATACAGCTGAAAAGCGATGGCAGCTTCATGGTCTTGGATGCCAAGCACCCAATGAAAAAGGCAGCACGGTTGCCCGGGCTGCCTTGCTGATTGTGCGCTGGTGCAGCGCACAGTACCTTAGGCTTTGCTGGCCTCGGCTGCTGCGGTAGCAGCAGATGCGGCAGCAGTAGCTGCTGCGGTAGTAGTAGTACGGCCAAAACGGTTGCGGAACTTCTCCACGCGACCACCCATGTTGTCCACTGATTTTTGTGTACCAGTGTAGAACGGGTGTGACTCGCTGGAAGTGTCCAGCTTGTACAGCGGCAATTCTTTGCCGTCTTCCATTTTGATCATTTCTTTAGTGTTGGCGCACGAGCGTGTGACAAACTTAAAGCCATTGCTCAAGTCTTGAAAACACACGTCGCGGTAATTGGGGTGAATGCCGTCTTTCATTGCAATATCCTTCATGTTGCGGTAGCCGCGCAGCCCAGTGCTACGTACTTTCCGAAAAGCCTTCTATTATAGCTTTTTAGAGCCAATTTTGACGCTACCTGGAATGCTATTGAAATAATAGCTGCTTGAGCAGGATTTACTTGGGTTAAGGGCGTTATTTGGCATAAAAAATGGCATTCAAATGACTCAAATGGGCTGTTTTTCAATCTAACCACCACTTTTTATCCAAATTTAAGACGTGCAGCGCGATTGGGCTGTGGCCAGCACCTTACCTTGCGCATCTTGCACCCAGCCCAGCACCCGCAGGCGGTCAGGATTGGTACCCAAGGGGATGCTCATGGGACGTGGCTCAAACAGCAGTTTAAAACCAGCTTGTTTGGGTTTTAGCAACTGTTCGCGCAAGTCCCACGGCGTGACCAGCACGTTACGTACCAAATTACGCTCTATATTGCTGCCTTCGGCCCCTTTAGGCAAGGTTTCTACCACTATCAAATACGCCTGCACCTCGGTGCTGTAGCCAACGTTGGTCGATTTAATCGGCATGGTAGCCCACGCACGCAGGGCAGCGTTGGGCTTGAACTCAATGGAGGTACCTATGTAGCCGCCCACCGGCAACCCGTGGGCTACACGCACAGTGCTGCCTGCTGCAGATTTGCGATGCGGGGCGACCTGGCCGAAGTGCAGTACAGCGCTGGTCTGCATATCTGGCTTGTTGGCTGTCCAAGGCAGGCCCAGGCTGGTTAAACGCGCGCTTGCGTCCTGTGTGGCAGCCGTCGACAGCGCCGCATCGTCACCTTGGGGGCTGGGCACAATCCAGTCCAGACTGACTTGGCCTTTGGCGCTAGCAGGTAGCGTTGAGGTAGCCCAACAAGCAGCGCAATCAGCGCTGATAAAACGCTCCAAAATAGCAGCAGGTGCCGGTTGCTTATCGCTAGAGCAAGACGACTGTGCCTGCGCCGCAGTGCCAGCCCAGAGCGCGGCTAGCAACGCTACGGTACAAAAATAACTGCGCGAAAAAGTGGTTTTCATCGTCTTGGCTTCACAATCTGTTTATGTCTCTTGAAGTATCACCCAATCCTATCTCAGTCGCGCATTCCCCTGCAAACTTACAGTCACCCTTGCTGCACAATTTAAATGCAGAGCAACTGGCGGCAGTGACTTTGCCTGAAACCCATGCACTCATTTTGGCAGGTGCAGGTTCTGGCAAAACACGGGTGCTGACCACCCGCATCGCTTGGTTGCTGCAAAACGGCTATGTCTCACCCGGCGGCTTAATGGCCGTGACCTTTACCAACAAAGCCGCCAAAGAGATGCTGCTGCGCCTAGGCGCAATGTTGCCAGTGAACGTGCGCGGTATGTGGATAGGCACTTTTCACGGGCTGTGCAACCGGTTTTTGCGGGCCCACTACAAAATTGCCGGGTTACCCCAAGCGTTTCAAATTTTAGACACGCAAGACCAGCTCTCAGCGATCAAGCGTTTATGCAAGCAGTTCAACGTTGATGAAGAGCGCTACCCGCCCAAGCAGGTGATGTATTTCATCAGCGGTGCCAAAGAAGAAGGCGAGCGGCCTAAAGACATTGTGGTGCGCGATGCCGAAACGCGGCAAAAAGTAGAACTCTACGAGCTGTACCAAGCCCAGTGCGACCGCGAGGGGGTGGTCGACTTTGGCGAACTGATTTTGCGCAGTTACGAACTGCTGCGCGACAACGCCCCCGTGCGTGAGCATTACAACCGCCGGTTTCGTCACATACTGATTGACGAGTTTCAAGACACCAACAAGCTGCAGTATGCTTGGATTAAGATGTTTTCTGGCCACAATGCCCTAGATACCTGCTCAAGCAGCTCTCAAAATCATAGTAAATCATCCGTTTTTGCAGTGGGTGACGATGACCAAAGCATCTACGCCTTTCGCGGTGCGCGGGTAGGCAACATGGCCGATTTTGTACGCGAGTACAACGTGCAAAACCAAATCAAGCTGGAAGAAAACTACCGCAGCTACAGCAATATTTTGGACAGCGCCAACCAGCTGATCAGCCATAACACTAAACGCTTGGGCAAAAACCTACGTACCAGCCAAGGCGCTGGCGAACCGGTGCGCGTGATGGAAAACCCCAGCGACTTTGCCGAGGCGCAGTGGCTGGTAGAAGAGGTAAAAAATCTGCAACGCGACCAAGGCACCGAGCCGGGCTACAGCCGCAAAGAAATTGCCGTGCTGTACCGCAGCAACGCGCAAAGCCGGGTGATCGAGACGGCGCTGTTCAATGCGGGCGTACCGTACCGTGTATACGGCGGGCTACGATTTTTTGAACGGGCAGAGATCAAAAACGCACTGGCGTACTTGCGTATTTTGGACAACCCGCACGACGACACCAGCTTTAGCCGGGTGGTCAATTTTCCGCCGCGCGGTATTGGGGCGCGCAGCATTGAGCAATTGCAAGATGCTGCGCGCGCTGCTGGTTGCTCGCTGCACGATGCGGTCAGTGTGGTCACTGGTAAAGCAGGTGCCAATATTGGCGCGTTTGTGGCCAAAATGGATGTGCTACGTGAGCAAACGCAGGGCTTGTCGTTGCGGGAGATTATCGAGCTGGTGTTAGACCACAGTGGCTTGATCGAGCACTACAAAAACGACAAAGAAGGTGCAGACCGGGTAGAAAACTTACAAGAACTGGTCAGCGCAGCAGAAAGCTTTGTCACACAAGAAGGCTTTGGCCGGGACGCTGTGGCGTTGCCGGTAGACGAGGTGGCTAATTCACCATTTTTGGCACCCATGCTCGGCCAAACGCTGACACAAAGCCCAGTCAGCCAAGGCCTTACCAGTGACGCTGGCGTTGCGCAAACAGACTCTGTAACTGAGACGGACGCCGGCATTGTCAACCAAGACACTGGCGAGACCATGTCACCACTGGCAGCTTTTTTAACCCATGCTGCGCTAGAGTCGGGCGATAACCAAGCCAAAGCGGGCCAAGACGCTGTGCAAATGATGACCGTGCACAGCTCCAAAGGATTGGAGTTTGACGCCGTGTTTATCACCGGGCTGGAAGAGGGCTTGTTCCCCCACGAAAATTCAATGAACGACTATGACGGCCTGGAAGAAGAACGCCGTTTAATGTAC
>JANNCO010000086.1:0-12083 GCA_031386655.1 Polaromonas sp.
CGGCGCGCCTTCGCGCACCAATATGATGGCGTCTTGTGCGTCAGCACGCAGCGACCGGTTATTCAGCGTATCGGCTGCTGCCTGCAATGCTTTGAGAATCGGCACGCCTGCACCGGCCAGCATGGCCAGTGTGGAGGCAAAGCGCGCAGCGTTGTAGCCACGTGCCAGGCGGCCAATGATGGGCACATTTAAAAATGCGGCGTCAATACGAATGCGAAATTCTGGAATGCGCCGGATGTATACAAAAGCTACGCTAGCCAGCACGATGGCTGCCAGCATCCACCAGCCGTAGTTGCGCACCAGCGCGCTGATGCCCATCATGATTTGTGTCAGCAGCGGCAGGGCACGCTTGCTGCCAGCAAATACGTTGGCGACTTGCGGCACCACATAGCCCACCAAAAACAGCACAATCACAATGGCCACCAAGGTAACGATGGCAGGGTACAGTGCCGCACCGATCAGCTTGGCACGCAAAGCTTGGCGTTCTTCTAAGTCATCGGCTAATTTTTCCAGTACCAAACCCAAGTTGCCCGAGGTTTCACCTGCGCCAATCACGGCGCAGTAAATGTCATCAAATTCTTTGGGGTGCTGGCCCAAAGCGCGAGCAAAGCTGGAGCCAGCGTTGACCTCGGCGCGTAAGGCAGCCACCATGTTGCGCTGTTTTTCGTCTTCGGCTTCGTCTGACAGCGCGGTCAAGGCGCGCTCCAGCGGCAAGCCTGCAGCTACCAGCCCTGCAACTTGGCGCGTCCACACGGCCAGCGAGGTAGAATTAAAAACACGGCCGCCAAACAAGTTGATATGCAGGCCGCGACCTTCACTGGCCGCGCCGCTGACCGCCTCTACCAGCATGGGCACTAAAGACTGTGCACGCAGTTGGCCGCGTGCAGACTTGGCACTGTCAGCGTCCATCACGCCTTTGCGAGTGGTCCCTTGCGCGTCAAGCGCTTCGTACTGGTAGGCAGGCATTTTGAGTTGCTATTGTGAGTGGTGTAGCTTAGTCACGCGTGACGCGCACCACTTCTTCGCGGCTGGTAATGCCTTGGGTAATCAAGCGCTCGCCGTCGTCACGCATCAGGGTCATGCCTGAAGCAATAGCCGCTGCGCGTATGTCCGCCTCGGATATTTTGTTGTGCACCATGGCGCGAATGGCGTCGTTGCTGACCAGCATTTCAAACACGCCCGTACGGCCTTGGTAGCCGGTTTGGTTGCAGTGCGCGCAGCCCATGGGCGCGCCTTTGAATGATGGGTCTACGCAGTGGGTGCACAGCTTTCGTACCAGTCGTTGGGCCAAAACACCCAGCAAAGATGAGCTGAGCAAAAAGGGCTCCACACCCATGTCGGTCAAGCGCGTTACGGCGCTGCTGGCGTCATTGGTGTGCAAGGTAGCCAGCACCAAGTGGCCTGTCAGCGAGGCTTGGATGGCAATTTGTGCAGTTTCAAAATCGCGAATCTCACCGATCATGATGACATCAGGGTCTTGCCGCAAAATGGCACGCAAGGCTTTGGCAAAGGTCAAGTCAATCTTGGCATTCACCTGCGTTTGGCCTACGCCTGCCAGCTCGTATTCAATCGGGTCTTCCACCGTCATGATGTTGGTTTGCGACGCGTCGATCTTGCCCAGCGCAGCATACAACGTGGTGGTTTTGCCAGAGCCGGTAGGGCCAGTGACCAAAATAATGCCGTGCGGCTGGCTGATCAATTGCTCAAACTGCGCCAGCACGTTGCCTTGCATCCCCACCGCTTCCAGCGTGAGCTTGTTGCCGCTTTTGTCCAGCAGGCGCAGCACGGCGCGCTCGCCATGCGCACTGGGCAGGGTGCTCACCCGCACGTCTACCGCACGCGTGCCGATGCGCAGGCTGATGCGGCCGTCTTGCGGCAAGCGTTTTTCGGCAATGTCCAGCTCAGCCATAATTTTCAAGCGCGAGATTAAAGCAGCATGCAGCGCGCGGTTGGGTTGCACCACTTCGCGCAGGGCACCGTCTACCCGAAAGCGCACGGCGCTGTGGCGCTCGTAGGGCTCAATATGGATATCGCTGGCACCGTCGCGTGCGGCTTGCGTCAGCAGCGCGTTAAGCATGCGGATGATCGGCGCGTCGTCTGCCGTTTCCAGCAGGTCTTCTACGGCGGGCAGCTCTTGCATCATGCGCGACAGGTCGGCGTCGGTTTGCACCTCACTGACGACCATGGCGGCACTCGATTCGCCTTGCGCATACGCTGCACTGGTGCGCTGGGCCAGCGCATCTTGGCCAATAGATTCCATGGCGATAGGCTGCTGGCCTGGGCTGTATTTACGCAGCACCTCGGCCACCGCGCTGCGTGGTGACTGCGGGTGCAACCACAGCGTGAGCTCGCCGGCGTCTTCTTCCAGTAAAACTTGCTGTGTGCGCGCGTAGGCGTAAGGTAGTGGGAATTTCACTGTTTGCCCCGCTCAGGTTGGCCAAGCGGTGGCAGTGCAGGCGTTTGCGAGGGTGTGCGTATAGCGGGGCCTTGAGGCGGCAATACAGGAGCCTCATTAATTTGCAATACTCTGCTGGGTACTGGCTGGGCGTCTTTTTGCAAGCCACGCATGATGTCATAGCGGTCCAGCGACAGATTTTGCGTAGAGTCTGCATCGCGCACCACGATAGGTCGCAGGAACACCATCAGGTTAGTTTTCTTGCGCGAACGTGTTTCTCTTTTGAAAAGGCTGCCCAAAAAAGGAATATCACCTAACACAGGGACTTTATCCTCACCGTTGGTGAAATCATCTTGCAGCAAACCACCAATCACCACAACGCCACCGTCTTCTACCAAAACGCTCGATTCAATTGAGCGCTTGTTAGTAGTCAAGCCGCTGGGTGAATTGCGCGAGGCAGAATCCACCGTGGAGACTTCTTGGAATATCTGCATTTTGATGGTGCCATTTTCACTGATCTGCGGCTTGATGCGCAGTGTTAAACCCACGTCTTTGCGTTCGATAGTCTGAAAGGGATTCACCGAACCATTGTTGCCACCACCTGTATTGGTAAATTGACCCGTGACGAAAGGTACATTCTGGCCAACAACAATTTTGGCTTCTTCATTGTCAATGGTAAGCAAGTTAGGGGTAGACAGCACATTGCCGTTACCGCTGGTTTGTAAAAAGTTCGCTAGAAAACCAAATACATCTTGACCATTTATTTTTGCAGAAGCTCCAAGATTCAGTCCGGGTGTCACGGAGGAAAGACTTCTGCCAATAATGTTTCCCAGCGTTCCAAAATTGGTTCCCGCAGCGCCTCCATTGCCTATCAAGCCTTGCCACTGAACTCCAAAATCGGCAGACTTTTCGCTGTTGACCTCAACTATCAAGCTCTCCACAAAAACCTGCGCACGGCGCGTATCCAGCATGTCAATCACCGCACGAATCTGCCGGTATTGCGGTTCGCTGGCGGTGATGATCAAGCTGTTAGTGGCAGGGTCGGCCTGGATGTTGCCGCCCGTGGAAGGCAAGGCGTTTTGTGAAGTAGGTGCAGTAGCCGCCCCCGACCCAGCAGCGCCTGCCGCACCGGCGGTGGGCTGGGCAACGGGCGCCACGCTAGGCGCGCCAGCTGCTGCGCCGCCACCAGCAGACGTAGCACCCGACGTATTAGCGGCCAGTGCCGCACGCAAAGTAGCCGCTACGCGAATAGCGTCAGCGTTTTTAAGGTACACCACATGGATGTTGCCCGAGGCTCGTGCAGAAGTAGGCTGGTCTAGCTTGACCACCAATGCTTTGATCATGGCCAGCCGGGCAGGGTTGGCGGCCCGCACAATGATGGAGTTGCTGCGCGGCTCTGGAATGATGGTGGTTTTAAAAGTGCCGTCGGCTTGACCCGCAGGCGTTGCCGCGCTGCCGCCTTCTGACAGGCGCAAAAGCAGCGGGGTCAGCTCGGCTGCCAAAGCATGTTGCAGTGTAATAATCTCTAAATCCGACGCGTTGGACACATCTAGCGCTGCAATAATGCGCGCCATGCGCTGCAGGTTGTCGGCGTAATCGGTAATGACCAGTGAGTTATTGCCCGGGTTGACATTGATCGTATTGTTCGGGCTGATCAAAGGGCGCAAAATAGGCACTAAATTGTTGGCTGTTTCGTAGTTCAGCCTGAAGATTTGCGTCAAAATTTGGTTACCGCCCACCCGCGCTTGGCTGGTGGTGACTGTGCCGCCCTGCAGCTTGGCATCGGCCTCGGGCACGACTTTCGAAATACCTGCGGACTCTACGACGGTAAAGCCCTGCAAGCGCAGGGCAGTTAAAAACTGGTTGTATGCAGCCACCGTAGAAAGCGGTTTGTCACTGCTCAAATTCATCGTACCTTTAACGCGTGGGTCTACCACAATGCTGCGCCCGGTCATCACACCCATGGTGCGGGCAACTTCTGATATTTCGGCGTTGGTAAAGTTCAGCGTCACACCATCGCTGTTGCGGATAACGCCCGCGCTGGGCGTGCTGGCAGTAGTGGGTGTGGTGTTGGGCGCACCGGGTACCAGGGGTGCACTAGGTTGTGCGAAGGCGACGCCCAAAGAAGATGCGCTAGTTAATAACGCAGCCGTTTTAAACAGCACACCTAAAGTCAACGCGAGTGTGTTTTTTTTCAGATGCATGGTAGTTACTTTTTGCTTCATGGCTACCCTAGTGTAATAAGTGATTTAGTGCCCTGCCGGCGACCAATGATGTTGAGTAAATTGGCCAAAGCCGCCTCGCGGTCGGGCGCGGCACTGGCCTCACCCGTAAAGCGCATACGTGCACCCACCCATTGCCCCGAGCCCGATAACTGCAGCGCGCCTTGCAGAGTTTGCAATTGCACACTGGGCGAGTCGCCCCCGGTCAAACTCAAACGGTAGTCGCCCAATGGCTTGAGTGTGGATAAACGCGATGATACGTCAGTCATGTTCAGCGTAGCGTTACCAGACAGTAACGCTCGGCCATTGGTCCATTCAATGGTCATGGCATCTGCCTCCAGAGCCAATTTGCCTTGCGGGTTAAGCGTGTTCCACGGTGTGCCCAAACCAACCAACAGCTCAGCAGGTAAGTTGACTTTCAAAGCGTTAATACTCAGTTGCGCACCACCCCAGCGGGGGCTGACAGCCAAGCGCACGGGCGACGTGCTGCAGCATTGCGCCAGTACATCGCCACGCAGTCCCGACAGCGTGGGCCATAACGTCCACTGCACGCGGTCGGGTAACACAGTGGCATCTACCGAGTTGGCACCGCCAGTCAAAATCAATTGCCCCGAACCACGCCACACGCTGCCCTGCGCATCGGCCAATTGCAGTTGCCCCGCGCTGGCGCGTGACACGCCTGCGGCCAACCAAGCCGCAGGTGCAAACCACAGCAGCGAGGCTAAGGCACCGCTGGTACAACCCAGCCAAGCCCAGCGCGAGTAGCTGGCTTGCCGCTGCCCGTAATGGTCCATAACACGCCGTTTGGCTGCAATGCGCGGGGTGCGGTTAAATCTGGATGCCATATTGGAGTTCACAACATCAACGGGCCGGAAGCGTCAGCACCATGGTGCCATCCCAGCTGCTGACTGCACTGGACCCTGTGCCAGCGACTGCAGTGCTGGCCGCACTGGCCGTGCGGGTCAGGCGCATTTCAGTGGGTACCACACGCGCGTTAATGCGTGCTTGGTTGAGCCATAAGGCCAAGGCATCCGCATTGACTGCCCGCAAACTCACATTGGCGCGGTTGTCTGTGACTGCCAAAGTAGCGCCACTGCCCAAAGTTTGCTTGACCGAGCTTTCTAAATTACGCAGTGACTCTTCATAGCTTAAAGGCCGGTTGGCGCGCAAGTCGCGTGCTTGGTTAGCCAGCACGCGCATGCTTTGCAGTTGGCTGTCAACAGCCGCATGCTGCTGCCCCGTGGTGCGCAGGGTCGTTAAAGCTGGTGCAATGCCCACCCACCACAACAGCGCGATCCCCACTATCAGCCCTGCAAAACCCACCAGCCGTTGTTCACGTGCACCCAAGCCGGTCCACCATAATTTGAGGGCGTTCATGGTTTGGCTCCGCTTGCGGGGGGTTGTGCTGGTTGACTAGCTGGTGGCTGCGCAGTCATCTCGGCAATGATAATTTTGTCGGCTTCGCTGCGAGCGATTAACCCTGCGCTGCGCAGCTTAGGTGCCAGCTCTGCCAATTGCGATGCCGACATACCATGCCCTTTGAGAGATACCTCACCGCCAGAAAACTCAATCGCTGCGGGTGCAGCCAAGCCGCTGGTTAATGCAAAAAACCGCGCGTACAAACTTTCAAAATCACGCCCGGCCAAGCTGCCGCTGGCTTGGCGCAGCGCATTCATCTCGCGTTGCATTTGCACAGGCGCGTCCACCACTACTTTGACATTGGGAAATGCCTGGGTCAATATTTGGGTGGTTTGGCTGCGCTTGGCAGTCAAACTGCTGCGCTCTTTCCAAGCCCACGCGTTCAAACCCACCAAGTGCACCAAGGCCAGCACCAGCGCGCCCACGCGGGCCGTGCGCCACTCGGGCGCTGCCAGCCAAAGGCGCAGTGTGGCCCCTGCCTTTTGCAGCCAGCGGTCGCTGCCTGTCAGGGCCATGCTGCCTTGGGCCAAGTCCACGCCATCCTGGCGTGCATCCAGCATGGCCTGCAAAGCAACTTGTGCGGTCTGTACGACCGTCACTTTGGTATCCAATGCCGCTTCAGTGGCCGCAGCTACTGCCGGTTCGGCAGATATGGCGAAGGTGTTATCGGTACGTAATTGGGGCCACAGCAGCTTGGCTTGGGCCAGCGGTACGGTGAGCACACCCTCGCTGTCGGTCACGGTCACCATGGCCATGTCGGGGCTGCCGCTGGCGTGCAACCGGGCCGCTGGGCTAACACCATCAGCGGCTGCATCAATGCCAGCAGGTGCAGTCTGCAGTGGGTAAGCCTGCGGCACTATGCTGCTGACCTTATACCCTGCGCCTTGAAAAAACTGCAGTTGTTCAGCCAGCCAAGCTTTGTCACACACGGCTAACCATGCAGACTGTGGGTCAAGCGCTGCTTTCGGGCGGACCAGTGCAATGTGCAAACCTGCGGTGTCGTCCAGCACCACTTCCTCGGCCAACGCTTCAAGCATGGCGCGCAGCCTGGGTGCCGACAACGAACGCGCCAGCTTGGGCAGCCCCACGCGGTGCCACGACAGTGCGGCGCTGGGCAATAGCAGCACCACGTCGTCTGCGCGTGGCAACAATCCCAGCGCAGCGCTGCCATAGCTGCTGATAGTTTGCGCGTTAGAGACTTGGCAATAGGCCATGTCTGGGTCAGGTTGGCCAGGCGGGTTGAGGGTAACAATCAGGGTGGTCATAGGCAGGTGCCCTTATTGTAGAGAGGCTTGGCTCTCAAATTTGGCTAGCGTGGCGCGCTCGCGCCACAGGGTTTTTACGTTCCCGTCGGATCTTTGCACCAAAGAGCGTTCTTGCACCACCGTAGTATCCAGCCGCAGCCGCCCGCGCACCTCAAAGTAATTGCTTGCAATACTGTGTTGCTCAGCTGTAATTTCACTGGCGATGGCAGGTACCACTGAGCCCGCCTCGGCCAAAGTGCGAAAGTGCTGTGTGCTGCGCTGCTGCACCATGCTTTTAGCGCCAGCAAGCTGGAGCTTGGGGATGCTGGCGTACAGCACTTCAGCCTCTGCCGTGTTGAGATTGACTTTGGTGCTGGCGGGCAGCAGGGTGATGAAGGGGCGCAACACGTCCAGCGATTTGGTCGATAACCCCAACCATACCAATTGATCCACACGCTGAGGCTGCAATGGCGCTCTGGGGGTGTCAGCAATGTCGGTGGATAAACGCAGGTTCTCCACCATGCCTATCAGTTCGCGCTGGTCAAGGTTAAATAAATCAAACAGTTTGGCCCAGCTGCGCAGCGCAGGCTCAGACACTTTGCCGCCTTCAACCAAGTTGGCAATGTTCAGGCGTGCTTGCATGTCGGCCACTTGGCCTGATAAAAAAACCTCGGCGTTTTGGTCTTCGGCACTGAGCTCGGTGTTGTTTTTGTCAGCTGCTAAAAAGCTGGACAAACGTGCTTCTTGCAGCGGCACGGCCCAAGGCTCTGCCAAATGGTCAATACCACCGCCCGAGCGCGCGTCTTCTCGCAAAATTAACCGTGCCCAGTCCAGTGCACCCACCAAAATCCAGCCCGCCTGCACACGCGCCCGTTCAGCCGTTTCAATCTCAACTGCCCGCCATTGTTGCCATGCCGCTGCCGCCGCAAAGCTGGCTACCAAGGTGACAGTCAGCATGGCTAACAGCAAAGCCGCGCCGCGTTGGCGTATACGCAAGCGTGTAGCCGCCGCGCCGGGCCGCCCCAAGCCAGGCCGGCCCCCTCGGGGGGCAGCGCAGACTGCGAAGCAGCAAGCGTGGGGGCTTGTAGCATCGGTCATGACTTTCCACCCCCCGTGCGTGGCTGCGCCCAGTCGCGGGTGAGGGTGCCTGCCAGGGCCTGCCCTTGCGACAGTGTAAGCACCAGCCGTACGCCATCGGGCGCTGGAATCAGCCCTGCGCCCACGGGCGTGACGGGTTGCTGCCCGGGGCCGGGCGGGGGTGCATTCTCGGCCGTGGATAAGGGGTTTGACCAGCCATCGTTGCGGTAGTAGAAAAGCTGCCAGTCATCAATGCTGGCTACCATCGTTTCGTTGCTGCGCTCGGCGTCGCCTGGGTTTTGGCCCCAACGCGTGGCTTGAGCCCAGGCGTCTTGCCAGTCGGTGCGGCTTTTCAAGGCGTCTGACTGCCAGCGCAACCAGCGTGTTTGCCCGTCCACGCTGCGGCGTGTCCAGCCCACCACGCGAATCTCTGCACCTGCAAAGCTGCGGGTAATGCGCAGTACGCGGCCGTCGTAGTCAATGGCGGTGTACTGCGCAGCGCCGGTCATTTGGTCCAGGTCAGTTTGCCACTGCGCCAGTGCAGTTTGCATGGTGGCCACATAGTCGGCCCTCTGGCGGCTTATTTCTTGCGAGCGCGCCATGCCGTCGATGCCGCGCCAGCTCATCACGGCCAATATCGACATGATAAAAACCGCCACCAATACCTCGATCAGCGTAAAACCTTGCGACGTGCGGCGTGCTTGCATAGGTATTGCCCGCATGTTTGTTGCCCACATACTTGTTGCCCGCATGCTCAGTACCTGCCCACAATGGTGGATACGCTGAGCACGGCAGCGTTCTCGTCGCGTACACGGGCCTCTACCCGGCGAAAGCTGGGGTTAGGTGTAGGGCGCACCTCTAGCTGTACGGTGAAGGTTTTGCCTGCTTGCTGGCAGGTGGTGGTGCTGTCGCCCACGCCGGGCATTTGTTTGGACAGACGCATTTTGACGAGCTCATTCTCAGCGCATATTTGCGACAGCAGCACATCGCTTTGCCGCTGTGCGCCACGCGCTAATGCCGAGATGGCTTGTGTACCTGCCAGCAGCGCAATCGACACAATGGCCAACGCTACCAAGATCTCGATCAAGGTAAAACCTTGGGGTTGGCTGCGTCGCATCACAATGGGTTGGCCTCGGGTGCGGCATCGCCAGTTTGAATGCGAAACGGGCGCAGCCCATCTGTGGTGATTTGGATGCGCCGACCTTCTAAAAACAGCGTGATCGACTGCGCCGCAATGATCGGCTCGGGCCCCAAAACCACCAGTGACCGGCTATTGTTGGTTTGTACGGTGATGCCCGGTGTCAGCCACGCTTGTGTTGCCGTAGCAGCCGGCACCACATCTTCACTGAGCGTATAACCCTCATCACTGGCCTGCCAGCCCACCATCAAGCCTGTGGTGCGCGACTGGCTGCGCCCTGCCTCTAGCACCGCTGCCAGCCGCTGCGCCTCGCGCTCCAGCGCCGTCACGCTGTTGTCGCGCAGTGCCAGTGTGGTGCCCGCAGTAGCGATGGCGATGATGGCCAAGACAACCAGCAATTCCAGCAGCGTGAACCCCCGCACTGGAGAGGTACGCTTGGATGACATCAGCCACAGCGCCGGGCCGCCCCAAGCAAGGCCGGCCCCCTCGGGGGGCAGCGCAGACTGCGAAGCAGCCAGCGTGGGGGCTACATAGCTTTGCGCCGGGCCGCCCCAAGCAAGGCCGGCCCCCTCGGGGGGCAGCGCAGACTGCGAAGCAGCCAGCGTGGGGGTTATATGGCTACCAGCTGCCAATGTCAGCATTTTTGCCTTCGCCACCGGCTTGGCCGTCTGCACCGAAGGACAACACGTCTATCTCACCTTTGATGCCAGGGTTGAGGTACTGGTAGGGGCGACCCCAAGGGTCGTTGGGCAGCTTCTCAACATAAGGCTTCCAGTTGGCCGGAATAGCGCCTACTGTGGGCTTGGCGACCAAGGCTTGCAGGCCCTGCTCAGCGCTGGGGTAGCGCTGGTTGTCCAGCTTGTACAGTTTGAGAGCTTGCATGGTGTTGGTGATATCGGTTTTAGCGGCCGTGCCCCGCGCATCGTCGGCGCGATCCAGTACATTCGGCACAATAATGGCTGCCAAGACCCCTATGATGACCAAAACCACCATGAGTTCAATCAAGGTAAATCCGCGCTGCCAGCGTGAGCTTGGTGGTCGCTGCAGCGTGTTATTACAAACAGAACGGGGGACGACGGGGGTAGGGTGTGTTGGCATCATAAAGCCATCATAATATGCAAATGCAAAAGAATTGGACGATACGACTTGCAACATTTGCCATTTGGCTGTTAGCGGGTGCAGGCGTGGTGTTTTGGGCGCTGAAGTTTGTCAGTGGCACAGCAGCACCTGCCAACGCAGCCGTGGTGACCACGCAAACCAACACGGCCATTGACGGCGCTGCCCTGGCCCGCGGCTTGGGTGGCGGCATGCAGATGGCTGCAGCTGCGGTGGCTAGCAACATCAACGCGTCGCGCTTTGTGTTGACCGGTGTGGTGGCGGGCAAAACCGCCAGCCAAGGCATTGCGCTGCTGGCGGTAGACGGCAAACCCGCAAGGCCCTACCGCGTGGGCGCAGAGGTAGCCTCGGGTGTGATAGTGCAGGTGGTGCAGTCCAGGCTGGTGCGCTTGTCTAGTGCGCCTGATGCCAACGATGGCATTAGCTTGGAGCTGCCCGCATTGATCAGCATAGTGGCCGGGTCGGCTGTGCCAGTGGTGGTACCCCAAGCTGCGCAGCCCGCACAAGCCATGCCCCCACCTGCGCCGCCGATGGTGATTCCACCGCCAGCTTTCACGCCCAGCGCGCCAGCGCCAGCGGCCTCCCCTGCAGGTGGGCCTAGCAGTGCGGCGGTGGCACCCGAGCAGTCCAATCCAGCAACTGGTACTGTCCAAAATGCGGTGCGTGCAGGGGCCAAGCGTCTGCGCGCAGGCCCAGACGGCGGGGCGGCGATGCTGGAGTTTCCGGCAGGCCAGCCATTTCAGGGTCAACCTGCTGCATCAGCCACGCAGTAGCCCGCATGACGCCCGCATGGGTGATCCAGCCAATAGCGGGTAGCACAGCATGCGCGTCATGATTCTTTGCAGCTCCAGGCTTTAAAGACCGCATTTGCTGGTCGCACCGCTGCAAATAACGCAGCACACGCCGCACAAAATCACCCGTACATTCGCCGTTACCACCGCACACATAGTTTTCAAAATCATCCGTCCACGCCGCCAGCTCGCTTGGGGCAATAGTGTCCCAGCGCTGGCCTTCCCAGTGGCCAAAATCCATCTCACGCAGATCGGGGGCGCACAGCATGGCCAAATCTGGCCGCGCGGCGTGCACGGCGTCTGCCAGTTGGCGGCAGCGCAAGGCAGGCGAGTAGTGCACAGCTATGGCGTGGGGTAGAACAGCAGCCAGATGCGCTGCCGCCAGCGCCGTAGCGTCAGCGTCCGCCGCAATGTCTAGCGCGCCGTAGCACACGCCGGGCGCTATCAGTGGCCGCGCGTGGCGAGCTAACCAAATTTGCATGGGCAGACGACCGCGCTCATCTCTACGTTGTGGTTCATCCAAACTGTCATGCTAAACCGGGCAAAGCCACCAACGCCGCCGCATAAAAGGTCAGCTCGCACACCTGCTGCGTAGCGCCCAGGCAATCGCCAGTAAAGCCCTGCAAGCGCCGCTTAAACAAGCGGTACATCCATGCCAGTGCCAATGCACAGCCCAGCAAG
>JANNCO010000120.1:0-1639 GCA_031386655.1 Polaromonas sp.
GCTGATACGGTGCAAAGGAGAAGGGAATTGCCCGCCTGCGTTGTTGACCAGCCCATCAATGCGGCCAAAACGCGCCACCACCTCGGCTATCACCACTGTCACGCGTTCTTCGTCGCGTATATCCACTGCAAAGCAAGCCGCCAAGCCTTCATTTTGCTCGATCTCTTGCTGCACTTTTTGCAGCTTGTCTAGCGTGCGCCCCAGCAGCACTACCTGCGCGCCCAGGCTGGCCAGCTCGTGCGCGGTGCAGCGCCCCATGCCCGACCCCGCGCCGGTGACGACAATAACTTGCCCTGCCAACAGATCGGCGCGAAAAATGCTTTGGTACCCTGCGTTGTCGTTCATAGTCTGAATGTTTTAATGCAAAAAATCGTAACTCATGCTGTAATTTAGCGATGGTAAGACCAAACACCCACCTTCACCCCCCGCGCGAACCCGCGCCCCTGCTTCCTGCCGCCACCGTGCTGCTGCTGCGCGACACGCCTGCTGGCATTGAAGTGCTGATGACGCGCCGGTCCATGACGGCCAGCTTTGCTGCGGGGGCGTATGTGTTTCCGGGTGGTGGGGTCGATGATTTAGATGCTAAATATGCCTTGCAGGCCGCAGATCCTGCTCAAGCAGCTACGCAATTAATAGCATTCCGCGCTACCCAAGACGCGGCGCACCGCACGCAGGCGCTGGCCGCGCTGCGTGAGAGCTTTGAAGAACTGGGTATTTTGCTGGCCCGCAAACCGGGCGGTGCATGGTGCAGCCAAGCCGATATTGACGCACTGCAGCGCACCGGCCCGTTCTACGACCAGCTGCAGGCCAAGGGGTTCACACTGGCCGCCGATGGCGTGTATTTGCTAGCCCACTGGATCACTGACCGCGACATGCCGCGCAGGTTTGACGTGCCGTTTTTGGTAGCGCGCATGCCCGATGGCCAAACGCCCGTGCCCGACGATACCGAGCAGTTTGTGCCCGAGTGGGTGCGCCCCGCAGACGCGCTGGCGCGCCAGGCCAAGGGCCTGTTTGCCATGCTGTTCCCCACTATTCGCACGCTAGAACGTTTGCAGGCCTATGCCACGGTGGCCGACGTGCTGCAGGCCTGCGCCAGCGAGCAAGCCTTGTGGACCAGCTGCCCGCGTGCCGGGCTGTTAGCCGGTAAGGAAGCCCGCTTTATGGAACATGAAGCGCCCTTTGGCGAGCTGGCGCTGGTATGCCCCGACGGGCAAATTGTGCACGCGCTAGACTGGCAGCACACCCAGCCCGTACCCCTGCTGCAACATGTGATGCGGCTGACCGCGCCCAACCCCGGCATGATGACCGGGCCGGGCACCAACACCTACATTATTGGCACGTCAGATACAGGCTATGTGGTGATCGACCCAGGGCCCAACGACACAGGGCACATTCAGCGCATTATCAAAGCCACGGGCGGCGACATCAACGCCATTGTGTGCACGCATTCGCATGCCGACCATTCACCTGCAGCGCAGCCGCTGCAAGCTTTTGTTTTAGAGGCCACTAACACCGTGCCGGGCGATTTGATGGGCCAGTATGCGCGGCATATTTGCCCTATTCTGGGCCTGGCCAGCGGCCTGGCAGCACGCGACAACGCATGGTTCAGCCCCGATATTGCGCTACAAAATGAGGAGCT
>JANNCO010000197.1:0-8136 GCA_031386655.1 Polaromonas sp.
GGAGCAGCTAGAAGCTGAGCACCGCATCAAACCCGAGGTGCGCGAGGCACGCAGCATGGGGTTTGTGCAGTAGTTTTTATAGTGTTTTGGGCTAGTAACCCAAGTAAATCCTGCTCAAGCAGCTATTGATTTAATAGTGTGTAGTTGCCATCTTGCATCTACACACTAAGTTTTCAATTAACCAAAACCGACTTGTCCGCCATCGTTTTTAGTCACCACAATGGTGGCCGAACGAGGGCGCTTGGGCGTTGCACTCGCTGCACCTTTGGACGCATCTGGCCAGTAGCTGGTCCATTTGGCGGGGTCTGCTATGTCGGCTCGTGAAGTGTCCTCGCCAGGATGCTGAATGTTAACGAAGATGGCTTTACCATCGGGCGTTTCGGCAATGCCAGTGACTTCTGCCTCTAGCGGGCCTACCAAGAAACGCTTGAGTTCCGTGGCCGCAGGTTTTTTGCCTACGTAGGTGTCTACGGTTTTAGCAGCAATGGCAGGTGTGGACCCATTGGCGGGCACCGCAGGGTAATTGACACTGGTTTTCGCGCCGTCGCCGCGCGCGCCAGGGGTGCCTGCCAGCAGCATGCAGTTGGTGACATCGGTGTAGCTGCCATCGTCGGTTTGCACCCAGCAGGCACCCGTAGCGGCGCTGAACCACAGGCCATCGGGGCTGGAGAAATCGTTGTCAGCGGTCAGGCCAGACAGGTTCACACCAGCGCTGTCAGCGCCGGCCTCTGCGCCGAACAAATACACGTCCCAGGCAAATGCTGTGGCAGCAGGGTCGCCCGCTGTCTCTGAGAAGCGAACGATGTGGCCGTTCACGTTGCCTTTGTTCACTTGGGCTGGTGTGGCATTACCGTAGTTATCGTTGTAGGCGCGTGGGTTGGCGGCGTCTACTGTGGCCGATGTGCGGGTGGAGTTGTTGGTCAACGTCATGTACACGTCGTTGTTCTTGGGGTTGACTGCACCCCATTCTGGACGGTCCATTTTGGTGGCGCCTACGGCGTCGGCAGCTAAACGGGTGTTGGCCAACACATCGGCTTGGTCGGCAAACGTGTAGACTGCAAACGCCTTGATGGCCGGGTTGTCAAAGCTTAGTGCGATCCAGGTGCCTGTGCCATCGGCGTTGAACTTGGCAACATACAGCGTGCCTTCGTCCAAGTATTTGTCACCGATGGCCATGCGGTTGTTGGCTGCAGCGTCAGCGGCGTTCCAAGTGGCTTTGGAGACATATTTATAGATGTATTCGTTGCGCGAGTCATCGCCCATGTACACGGCAATAGATTTGCCTTGCACAGGCTTGGGCATCACAGCAGCCTCGTGCGCAAAGCGGCCCATGGCGGTGCGCTTTTTAATCGGCGCATTCTTATCATACGGATCAATTTCTACAACAAACCCAAAGGTGTTGGCTATGTTGCGATAGTCGTCTGTGCCATCGGCAGAGGTACCCACGCTGCTCATATCCCAGCGTTGGTACAGGTCACCTGTGCGGTCAGCTTCCCAACCATAGCGGCTTGGTAAATTGGCTTGAACGCCGCCAGTGGGCGCTGGCGCTAGAGCTCTGCCATAGCGTTTGAGCGAAGCAAGCTCTTTGGCTGTGCGTTTGGTGTCGTCCCCTGCTGCGCGAAAAAAGTATCCCGCCCAGTTTTCTTCGCAGGTTAAAAACGTTCCCCAGTAGCTTGTACCTGTACCGCAGTTGTTTTGGGTGCCACGAGTTTGTGTGCCTGCAGCAGAAAAGCGAGTTTTCATGGCGGCGCTGCCGCGCAATGGGCCTGACAATTCCATGGTGGTGGTGGCGGTAATACGCTGGTTGTACTTTGAGTCCACCACGTATTCCCATTTGCCATTTGCCAGCTTGACCTCTACCACTGAGCAGCCGTGCACAGCTGTTTCCTTGTCGACCTCGGCTTTAGGGCGAATGTTGGCAGCATCTGCCGTTTGTCCAGCAGGGTGCAGCCACAACGGTGTCATGTATTCGTGGTTCATGGCCAGCAAGCCGCGCTTGGAGCCCAATGGATCGCGCGCAGTGCCTGCATCATTCAGGCCATAGTATTCAATGCCATCATGGCAGTCACCGCTGCGCTGGTCCATATTGGCATCGGTGCCATCGTTTTTGTAGGCTGCCACGCCGGCTGAGATAGGGTCACCCATGCGGTACAGCGTGTTAGCTGTGTAGCCCGCGGCCACTACGATGGTGTCGGTCAATCCCTTGGATACCGCATTGAAGCCTAAAAGCTTTTGTGCTGTGGGCGCGGGGGGTGGCGGTGCTGGTGCTGGTGCGGGTGCAGGGCCGGCTGCAGGCGTATCGCTACCGCCCCCGCAGGCAGACAATGCCAGCGATCCAAATATGGCGCTGGCCCCTGTGCCTAGTGCGCCTTTGAACATACTGCGCCTGCCTAAGCGTGCAGCTAGCAGGGTATCGAAGTGGTCGTTAGGACTTGTGTTGTTGAGCTTATCGTCGGGGTCAATATATGCGGCGGCACAGATGTAGTTGGGGGAGGGTGCTGGCTTGAGAATGGCGCTCATGGCTTGGATGTCCTTGATAAGTTAAATTCTTATCATCTAGCCGGTGTATGAAAGCTGCATGACAGTTACAAGACGAATCTGTGAAGATTTGCAAACTGCAGTGCGCATCTTTGGCGCATTGCTGCACTGGCTTATTCCGCGCTGGCGTGTGCCACGATGCGCAGCACATCGTCTCCATAAGCTTCCAGCTTCTTGGCACCCATGCCGCTGATGCCCGACAATTCTCCTGCAGACTGCGGCGTCTGGATGGCAATTGCAATCAGTGTAGCATCGTGAAAAATCACATACGCTGGCAAGTTGTGCTCTTTGGCTACCTCGGCGCGCCAAGCCTTCAGGGCAGCATAGCGCTCACGGGCACCTAAGTTCATCTCTGCGGTGGCTTTTACTTTGCTGATTTTGTCTTTGAGTGATTTATCACTGGGTTTGCGCGCGCTGCTGTTGCGTTCAGTGCTGTTCTCACGCACTTGCAGCTTCTGGTCGCTGCGCAGAAAATCTCTGGCAGCTTGCGTCAGTTGCAACGTGTTGAACGCTTCAGGGTTCACATTGATAATGCCCAGCGCTATCAACTGGCGTAATACACTGCGCCATTGCTGCTCGCCCACATCGGCCCCAATGCCAAAGGTGCTGAGTAGGCTGTGGTTAAACTGCGTGACTTTGTCGGTTGTCTTGCCGCGCAGAATATCAATCACATGGCCCGCCCCAAAGCTGATACCACTGGCTTGTTGGATTCTGAAAATACAGCTGATGGCTTTGCGCGCTGCCTCGCTGGCGTCCCATGTGGCCGCTGGGTTCAAGCAGTTATCGCAGTTATTGCAGCGGTAACTGTATGCCGCTATGCTGGTGGCTTCGCGCGCTGCACCGCCCTGTGCTGGGAGGCTAGCACTTAAGGGCAGCCTGTCGGCACTCGAGTTCGCGCTAGCTTGGATATCTTCGTCAAAATACGACAGCAATCTGCCACGCCTGCAATCAGTAGCCTCTGCCATGGCCAGCAAGGCATCTAGTTTGCCGCGCATGATTTGCTTGTACTGCTCGCCAGCCGGGCTTTCGTCGATCATGCGGCGTTGGTTGACCACGTCTTGCAGGCCATAGCACATCCACGCGTTGGCAGGCTCTCCGTCGCGGCCAGCTCGCCCTGTTTCCTGGTAGTAGCCTTCAATGTTTTTAGGCATGTCCAGGTGCGCCACAAAGCGCACGTCGGGCTTGTCGATGCCCATGCCAAACGCGATGGTGGCCACCATGACTACCGGGTCACCGGTGGTGGTGTCGCTGCGCAAAAAAGCGTCTTGGTTGGTTTGGCGCACTGCACGGTCCAGCCCTGCATGGTAGGGCAGTGCGCGCAGGCCGTGCTCGCACAGCATGGCGGCTACTTCCTCCACACGCTTGCGTGACTGGCAGTACACAATACCGGCATCGCCAATGTGTTCGGTATCAATAAAGTGCAGCAGCTGCTTGCGTGGATCGTTCTTCTCAACAATTTTGTACCGTATGTTGGGCCGGTCAAAGCTGCTGACGAATTGCTGGGCTTGCTGCAATTGCAGTCGCTCCACAATATCGCTGCGGGTAAGCGCGTCGGCTGTGGCTGTCAGTGCGATTCGCGGCGTGTTGGGAAATCTTTCATGCAACACCGTCAGGCCGCGGTACTCGGGCCGGAAGTCGTGGCCCCATTGGCTCACGCAGTGTGCCTCATCGATTGCGAATAAGCTTAATTGCCCACGCTCGTACAGTGAATCCATCAACGCTAAAAAACGCGCGTTGGTCACGCGCTCAGGTGCAGCGTATAAAAGCGTAATTTCACCGCGCAGTAGCCTTTGCTCTACCTCTGCTGCGTCTTGCCCGGTTAAGGTCGAGTTAAGAAAAGCCGCTTCTACGCCCGCTTCGTGCAGTGCCCCCACTTGGTCGTGCATTAACGCAATCAGCGGCGACACGACCACTGCAATGCCGCGTCCCAGCTGCTGGCGCGCAATTGCAGGAATTTGGTAACACAGTGATTTACCACTGCCCGTAGGCATCAACACCAAAGCATCGCCACCGCCGATCAAATGCTCAATCGCGGCATGCTGGTGCCCACGGAAGGCCGAATACCCAAAAGTATCGTGAAGGATGGTGTGCGCAAGTGACAAGGGCGTGCAGTGCTTAAAGTGGGCGGAGAGTCAGCGTCGGGCAACGGGTCTTCAATAATCAACCGTAGTTCAGCGATTTTACGGTTGCAATGCGACTAATCCAGTCTTTACATATTATTTTTGAGGTTCGCACCTCATAAAATAGCACTGTGTTACCGCATTTCGTTGCCTGCGAACGCGCAAAAAAATGGCCTAAACCGCACCTTGCAGTTTAGGCCATTTATAAGAGTGCTTTTTTAAGATTTGGCCTGCGCCAGCATAGTGGCTGCATCACTCACCTCAAACTTACCTGGGCCTTCGATGTTTAGCGTAACGACTTTGCCGTCTTTGACCAGCATGGAATAGCGGCTTGAGCGCAGGCCCATGCCTTTGCCTGTCAAGTCCAAAGTTAAACCGGTAGCTTTCGTAAAAGCTGCATCTCCGTCCGCCAGCATGCGTACCTTGCCTACAGTTTTCTGGTCGCGCGCCCATGCGCCCATTACAAATGCATCGTTGACGCTAACGCACCATATTTCTTCTACCCCTGCGGCTTTAAAGTCGGCTGCATGCTCTGCATAACCGGGCACATGTTTAGCAGAGCAAGTAGGCGTAAATGCGCCCGGTAAAGCAAATATTGCTATAGTTTTACCAGCAGTAGCTTTTGCTATGTCAACAGCGTTAGGGCCAATGCTGCAGCCGCCACCTTCAACTTCTGAGTATTCCATCAAAGTGCCTGCGGGGAGGGTGTCGCCTACTTTAATCATGTGTCTAGTTCCTTATGTTGAATGTGGATGAATCTGTTGATAAAAAAATATCCCTATTTACATCATACGACGGACTGAAATCCCATGGCGCAAGCATCGTTGAATTGGAATTTTTCGACTGGATGTTTACTTTTCAATCATGAGAATGAAATTTGTGTGCAGACAATATGCAAATGTATTTGAATGCATGCGCCACCATGAAAAAAGGCCCACCTAAGTGAGCCTTTAGTATTGCCTTGTGGCGTCTAGGTTTATAGATTAAACGTTGATAGCTTTTTCAACCAAGCGGGTCACCACCCAATTTTTAGTCTTAGAAATAGGCTTGCTTTCGGTGATCTCAATGGTGTCACCCATCTTGTACTCGCCTTTTTCGTCGTGGGCGTGGTACTTGCTGGATTTACCAACAATCTTGCCGTACAGTTCGTGTTTAACGCGGCGTTCGATCAACACCGTCACGGTCTTAGAACGTTTGTCGCTGACCACCTTGCCAATCAAGGTGCGCTTCAGAGATGTTTTAGCTTCAGTCATCTGGGTGCTCCTTTATTTAGCGGCTTGCGTTTGTGCAAGGATGGTTTTGGCACGCGCAATGCTGCGCTTGACCACTTTAAGCTGAGACGTGTTGTTCAATTGCTGCGTGGCTTTTTGCATGCGCATACCAAAGTGGGCTTTTTGCAGCTCTTTGATTTCGGTTTGCAAGCCAGCAGCGTCTTTTTGGCGCAATTCAGTAGTGTTCATTTCTTGTATCTCCTGAATTATTGGCCAATCAAGCGGGCCACAAACGTGGTGCGCAGGGGCAGCTTTGCAGCAGCCAAGGTGAACGCCTCACGTGCCAGAGCTTCTGGTACGCCTACGATTTCGTACAGCACTTTACCTGGCTGAATTTCAGCCACATAGTACTCAGGGTTGCCTTTACCGTTACCCATACGCACTTCAGCAGGTTTATGAGAAATCGGCTTGTCTGGGAAGACACGGATCCAGATACGACCACCACGCTTAACGTGGCGCGAAATCGCGCGACGTGCAGCTTCGATCTGGCGCGCCGTGAGGCGGCCGCGATCTGTGGACTTAAGGCCAAAGTCGCCAAAGGCAACTGTTGCACCACGGGTGGCTACACCCGTGTTGCGACCTTTTTGCTCTTTGCGGTATTTCCGGCGAGCGGGTTGCAGCATGTTTATTCTCCTTTTCCGTCAGCAGCTACAGCATTGGTGCTGTTGGCAGCAGCGCTGGTGCTGCTGTCTGCTGGCGCGACTTTACGTACGCGCTTAACGGTGGTAGTGGTAGCAGGTGTAGCTTCAGACGGCTTGTCGCTGCCATCGGCTGGGGCGGTGTTCGTACCTGCAGGGCGGCGTGGGCCGCGTGCAGGTGGGCGGTCACCTTGAGGGCGATCACCGCCTGGACGGCCAGGACCGTCACGGCGAGGTCCGCGTGGCTTGCGCTCTTCGTCTGAACGGGGCTCGACTGCAGCAGGCAGATCGTTACGCCCCAAGGTATCACCCTTATAGACCCAAACTTTCACGCCAATGATGCCGTAGGTGGTCGATGCTTCGGAGGTGCCGTAGTCAATGTCAGCGCGCAGGGTGTGCAATGGCACACGGCCTTCGCGGTACCACTCGCAACGTGCAATCTCGATACCGTTCAAGCGGCCCGAAGACATGATCTTGATGCCCTGAGCGCCCAAACGCATAGCGTTTTGCATGGCGCGCTTCATGGCGCGGCGGAACATGATACGTTTTTCCAGCTGCTGGGTAATGCTGTCAGCGATCAGTTTGGCATCGATCTCGGGCTTGCGCACTTCTTCGATGTTCACTGCCACTGGCACGCCTAGCTTGGCGGACAAGTCGCGCTTCAAGTTTTCGATGTCTTCGCCTTTTTTGCCGATCACGACGCCCGGACGTGCCGAGTAAATCGTAATACGGGCATTTTTAGCAGGGCGCTCGATTAGCACACGTGACACAGCGGCGTTTTTCAGCTTGGCTTTCAGGTACTCGCGCACCTTGATGTCTTCTGCCAGCATGCCAGCAAAATCAGAATTGTTTGCGTACCAACGGCTAGACCAATTACGGCTCACCGACAGACGAAAACCGGTTGGGTGGATTTTTTGTCCCATAGTATTTCAGTCCTTTCAGTTACCCACAACCACATAAATGTGGCAGGTAGGCTTGCTGATACGGTTGCCGCGGCCTTTGGCGTTGGCGGTAAAACGCTTCAATGTGGTGCCTTGCTCAACGTAGATGGTTTTCACCTTCAACTCGTCGATGTCAGCGCCGTCATTGTGCTCAGCGTTGGCGATAGCAGAATTCAGCACTTTCTTCACGATACCAGCAGCTTTTTTCTGCGTGAACGTGAGGATGTTAAGGGCTTGGTCTACTTTTTTGCCACGAATCAGGTCAGCTACCAAACGGCCTTTGTCGACCGAGAGGCGCACACCGCGCAAAGATGCTTTAGTTTCCATGTGCGGCTCCTTATTTCTTCACCACTTTTTTATCGGCCGGATGGCCTTTAAAAGTGCGTGTCAAAGCGAATTCACCAAGCTTGTGGCCAACCATTTGGTCAGTCACATACACAGGAATGTGCTGTTTACCGTTGTGTACAGCGATAGTCAGACCGATAAAATCCGGCAGAATCATCGAGCGACGTGACCAGGTTTTAAGTGGTTTTTTATCTTTTGTGGCAATGGCTTTGTCGACCTTGGCCATCAGGTGATGGTCAACAAAGGGGCCTTTTTTCAGAGAACGAGTCATTGTGGTTCCCCT
>JANNCO010000190.1:0-2585 GCA_031386655.1 Polaromonas sp.
TGCCTGTCTTGTCATAGGTTTGTATTAATGCAGAAACTCGCGGCCAATAAGCACTTTGACCGCGTGGTGATTGGTAAGTAACCTCACTGAAGTAGACATGAAAAATCGCATCAGAGGTGTGCATTATTTTGGTGTAATCAATATCATCAGGCGCGCCCGGTTTACGTTCAATATTGGTGAGCACCTCTACACTAAAGCCGGCATCTTGCAACTGCTTGACTACACCATCAGTCAGCTGCTTGCCGATGTCGAAGCCTTGCGCAGCAAGCTTGTCATTGATAATTTTTGCATTGGTCTCGCCCAGCCCAGCATTCACGCTATTAATGATGCCTCGGGCTATTGGTGGCACAAAAAAACTCGCAGAATATTCAAACTCTAGCGGCTTATTGCTTGCCGGGATAATCGCTATAGATTTAATAGGAGTCCGAGGCGTATTGTTCTTGGGTGCGGTGTTACACGCTGCTAATGCAAGCGCACACAACACGGAAAAGACGGCTCTACGCTGCAAAAAAGTAACCATATTTAGAATTCTTTCAGTAGTTGAATGAACAGCAGCTAGCGCTTGTGCCGACTGCCAAAGTCACACTACTGATTAAAGCGAAAAATAGGGCACAAAATTTAATTTTCTGATGAAAATAATTCGAGTCCATAAAGTTGAATTCCAAATTAAAAAATTTGGCAGAGAAACCCAATAGAATATACAATGTATAAACATTTGGAGCTCAAGTACAAAATGCCAGCAACTACCATCACTAATTTCCAATCCCGTGTTCTACCTTGGGGCAACGGGCTAGGGTTACGCATAACCAAAACACTGGCTAACGCTGCGGGGGTAGACGCTAATTCGCCGGTGACCATTACTGTCCAGCCTGGACGCATCATTATCGAGACCGCGCCTAAAAAGCTTTCTTTGGCTGCTATGTTAGCCAGTTTTGATCCTCAAAGGCACGGCGGCGAAGCGATGGCTTTTGCGCCGCTGGGTAAAGAGGCGATGTAATGGCGGTGACCAAGAAGCTGGCTTCGCCGGAGCGGGGCGATATTGTGTGGATTCAGCACGACCCGCAAGCCGGGCGCGAGATGAAGGGAATGCACCCCATGCTGGTGATCTCGCCCATGGTTTTTAACGAGCGCACGGGCATGGTGATTGGCTTTCCGATGACACATGCTGAATTTAACGCTGACAGTCCTTTTGCCATCGCAGTGCAAGGACCTAAAAAAGAAATCGGCTACGTGTTGTGCCATCAGCCCAAGTCATTTGACTGGGTGGTACGTGGTGCTGGAAAGCACCCTTGGGGAGTGGCACCCAAGCAGGTTTTGCGCGAAGCGCTAGACAGGCTAGATGCTATTTGCGGCATTTGCGAAAGCTAGTAACCATCTTGTGTAAAACACTTGGCAAGGTATTTTTGCTATACAACATTTTATATTTTGTTGTATAATAAACAAAAAATGCAGCATTACACCGAGCTATCTATCCCCGCCCAAACAGCCTATGCACAATTGGCTGATGTGGCTAATGGGCTAGAGCTGGTGAGAGATATTTCGCATTTGAACGGCAGTTTTTCTAAAAAAACCGTGCGTGATTTGGGGTATTGGTATTTCTCGTTTCGCGATATTGATGGCGTGCTACGCCAGCTGTATGTGGGGCCAGTGTCTGGCGCGGTAGACGCTGCCGTGGCGCGCGCTAAAGCGGGCGCACAGGGCCCCGCGCAGCGTACCGAGCCGCTGGTAAAAGCTGCCGTGGCGCTGGGCTGCGCGCATGGCGTACCCAAGCATGTGCGGGCGGTGCGCAGGCTGTCTGAATATGGGTTTTTTCGTGCAGGCGGTGTGCTGGTGGGTACGCATGCCTTTATTGCCATGGGCAATATGCTGGGCGTAAAGTGGGCAAGTGGCGAGAGCACTACCGACGTTGATTTTGCCCATGCAGGTAAAAACATGTCACTCGCACTGCCAGCCAATATCAAGATTGATGTGCACGAGGCGCTAAGTAGTTTTGAGGCAGGATTTATTCCGTTAGTGCAACTGGGCAGCAGCGGGCAGGGCGGCAAAACGGGCGCATCGTACAAGCTGTCTGGTGATGCAGAATTTCAGATTGATTTTTTGACCAGTCAGCACCGCGGCGGTGATGCGCCAGTCAGCATTCCACATCTTAATATCGTGCTGCAGCCCTTGCGATTTATGGAGTTTTCGCTAGAAAAAGTAGAGCAAGCTGTGTTGATGGACCGTAACGGCGTGTCGGTGGTGGTTAATATTCCGTCGCCTGCACGCTACGCGGTGCATAAGCTGCTGGTAGTGGGCGAACGCAGTGCAGCTTTTCAAACCAAAGTCAGCAAAGACGTGCAACAAGCCGCAGCGTTGATAGATTGGTACCTAGCCTACCGCGCTGATGAACTGGCCGATGCTTGGGCAGACGCACATTCGCGTGGCCCAGGCTGGCTAAAACGTTTAAACCAAGGCTTGGCTGCATTGACACGTGCCCACGCGCCATTAGCGCAGCGCTTGGCACCCTATCTGCCAAAGTATGTGCCCAAAGCTTCGTAGCCTTAAAATTAACACCCCATGAACCTCGCCCTTTTCGACCTAGACCA
>JANNCO010000213.1:0-4533 GCA_031386655.1 Polaromonas sp.
TTCCAGCACTTTGGGTGGGTCTTCCAGCAGATAGCTGTTGATGTCGCCCATCACCAGCACATCGGTCTCACCACCGGCTTGCAGCTTAGCCACAAAGCTGTTCAGTGCGGTGGCCTGCGCGGTGCGTGCCAGATTAAAGCAGCCTTGGCCTAGGTCGCCATCATTGGCAGGTGGTGTGCTTCCACAATTTTTGCTCTTAAAGTGGTTGACTACAAACCAAAAACTGCCGTTGTTGGCCACCGACGCAAAACGCTGTGCCAAGGGTGGCCTGCCGCTGGCGGCAGTGTAGTTAGCCAGGTCAGCCCCGGTAGGCAACACGGTGCTGCCAATCCGTTTGACTCTGGCTGGCTTGTACAGCATGTCAACCTTGATCACATCAGTGCCAAACTTGCCGCTGTTGACTGCAGCGTAAGTGCCAGCACCCAGCCGGGCGTTCAGCGCAGCCACCAGGCTGTTGGTGGCCACATCGTCGTTATTTTCAATTTCTTCCAGGCCCAGCACATCAGCGTTCAAGCCCACAATAGCTTCTACAATTTTGGCCTGCTGGCGCGCAAATTCGGCGGCGTTGTCGGCACCGCGTGCATTAGCGTTGGTAGACCTTAAAGTCGTAAAGTAATTAAGCACGTTAAAGCTGGACACTTTGATGTCGCCTGTCAAACTGGGCGGTGCAACGGGGCGCAGATTGTTCTGTGTAAACACCGGGGCCACTGTTGGCTGCACGCGGTAGGCGCCAAATCCGTGGCTGAGCACGCCCGTGAGCTTTTGCGTGGTGTCGCCTACACGCCGTGTGCCAGCGCTGCCCGCTGCGCTAAAGTACGGCGTAGGGTTGGGGTTAGACGCGCTGGAGCCATCGTCCAGCACGATGCGCTCGAGCTTATTTTGTACAGAGGTGGCACTCGCGTTGCCGTTGGTAGGGTTAAATTGGCGGTTGTTTAAAGCCAAAGTCATTAGTCCAAACTGGCCAAGTTGAAACGTCTCCGCCACAGCCAGCGGCTGGGTGAATTCCACCAACATGCCCTCGTAGCGCTCCAGCGTATCGCTGCTGGCCACTGGCAATGTAATTTGCGTCGGCTTGACCGCCACACCACTGCCGCACACGCTGACTGTGACGGTTCCAGACAGCTGCGTGACAGTGCTGCCCGCTGCACCAAACTCGGCTACTACGCCTTGCACCTGCACGTAGTCGCCCTGCGTCAGCTTGGCCACCGTGGTGGTAGGCGCAAATACAAAAATACCTTCAGACGTCAGCGGGTCTGCGTCAGGCACGGCCTGTTGCATAAAGAAGCCGTTTAACTGCGTTTTGGAAAAATTTTGAAACTCACCCACCACCACACCGCGTACCGTGACGGTTTGCGATACCAGTGCGCTGGTACTGGTTGTGCCTTGCACTGTGGTGATGTCAGTCAACGGTGCGCTGGCACTCACAGTTGCTGTGCAGGTAGGTGGTTCTGCGACAACAGGCAGCACAGCGACGGGCGCTGGGTCGTCACTGGTGCCGCAAGCTATCAGCGTAGCCGACAACATAGCCAGGCACAATATTTTTAACTTGCTGCTGATGTCACCAAAAATGGGGAAATAAGAAAATGTCATGGAATGTCCGAATGTGAGTCTTACACTTTGTACGACACACGCATGTCAAGTCCATGACAAAAGAGTTAAATCTGTATCAGAATATTTTTAATAATGTAATTAAATAGATTTCGCAAAGATACTGACATCTGGCGCAGGCTAATGGTGCCCATAACTAAGCTGCCGCGTTTTGCCACTGAACACGCGGTAGCTGAAAATGGTGTAACCAATAATCACCGGCAACACCACCGCTGCGCCGACAAAAATAATACGCAGCGACTCGGGCGCACTGGCCGCTTGCCACACAGTAATGCGGTTGACCACCAGATAGGGAAACAAGCTGTAGGCCAGACCGTAGAAAGCTAGGCAAAAAATACCCACACTGCTGGCAAACGGCACCCAGTCGCCATAGTGGTTGCCCTGCGCCAACCGCGTAGGCAGGCGGCGCAAGCTGCGGTCGGTAATAAAAAACAGCAGCAGTGTAGCCACAGGAATAGGAATCAGCAGCACGATGAAAGGCAAGCTGAACCATTTGTCAAAAATCTCCTGGCTGACCCACGGTGTAGCCAGCGACACTGCAGCCACACCTACTGCAGTCAAGCGCAGCGCGTTGCGTGCCCAGCGTACCGCCTGCAATTGCAGCGGCCCTTCAGTTTTCATCACCAGCCAGCAACCACCCAGCAGCGCATAGCCTGCTACCAAGCACACAGCTATCAACGCAGAAAATACATAAGCTTGCCACGTGGTAGCAAAGCCCAAAATGTAGCTGCCCAGCATCCACCCCTGCGACAGCGCGGTGACCAGCGAGCCGGTGTAGAACGCTGCATTCCACAACGGTTTGGCCGGGGCAGCAGCCTTGGCCCGAAAGTCAAACGCCACACCGCGCAAGATCAGCCCCAGCAGCATCAACGCCACAGGCAAATACAAGGCCCCCAAAATCACCCCGTGCGCCGCCGGAAAGCAGGTGAGCAAAATGCCCACGCCCAGCACCAGCCAGGTTTCGTTAGCATCCCAAAAAGGCCCAATCGAGCTGACCATGACGTCTTTATCATCTGTGCTGGCGCGGCGCAGCAAGATGCCCACGCCCAAGTCGTAGCCGTCCAGCACTACATAGGCCAGCATGGCCAAGCCCATCACGCCCATGAAGATCACGGGCAGCCAGTCGTTGAATGTTGCGAGCGGATGCATAGCGTGCTCCTTGTTGTTAATAATGTGATGGTTAATGACGTGGTGGTTAGGCCGGCTGCGGGTTAGGCTGGCCCGGCTCAGCCGGTTCAAAGCTGCCTTGGCCTTCAATCGGCGGTGGCCGTGCAGTATCAGGCTGGCCTGCGTGGCGCGCCATGTAGAACACTACTGATATATACGCCACCAGCAGCGCCAGGTACACAGTAAGGTACATCGCCAGCGTGCCCGCCAGCATGGGTGTAGGTATGGTGGCAGCAGCTTGCGCTGTGGTCAGCACGCCGTACACCAAATAAGGTTGGCGGCCAATCTCGGTCACGTACCAGCCTGCCAAGGTAGCCACCCAGCCTGCAAACGTCATAGCCACCAGCACGCGGGCCAGCCACGGTTTGACCTCGCCTTTTTTGCGCAGCTGCCACACGCCAAGCCAACCCACCGCCAGCATCAGCATGCCAATACCTACCATCAGCCTGAAAGCCCAAAACACAGGCGCCACAGGCGGGTGCTTGCCTTCAAACTCTTTAATGCCCTTCACCTCACCATCAATATCGTGGGTTAAGTAGAGGCTAGCCAGTTTGGGAATGGCAATTTCAAATTTATTGGTTTGCGTTTTTTCATCGGGTAACGCAAACAACACCGCAGGCGCACCGCGCTGTGTCTCCCATATACCTTCCATCGCAGCAATTTTGGCAGGCTGGTGCTTTAACGTAGCCAAACCATGCAGGTCGCCTATTACTATTTGCAGCGGCAGCAATACCGCCGCCATCACCAAGCCCGTACGCAGCGTGGCACGCACGGCGGGCACGCGGTCGCCACGCAGCCAGCGGTAGGCGCTGATGCCTGCAATCATGAACGATACGGTTACAAAACACGCCGTCATCATGTGCGCATATTTGTAGGGGAACGATGGGTTAAAAATAATCGCCAGCCAGTCGGTGGCGTGGGCCACCATGGCACCCGTGTTGGGGTCGGGCCGCATTTCAAAACCCTGCGGTGTTTGCATCCACGAATTGAGCGCCAGTATCCAAAACGCTGACATGCTGGTGCCAAAAGCTACTAAAAATGTAGCTGTCGTGTGCACCCTGTTGCTCACCCGCTGCATGCCAAACAGCATGATGCCCAGGAACGTAGCTTCCAGGAAAAAGGCAGTGAGCACCTCGTACGCCAGCAGCGGCCCCGCAATATTGCCCACCGTTTGCATAAAGCCCGGCCAGTTAGTGCCAAACTGAAAACTCATGGTGATGCCACTGACCACACCGAGTGCAAAAGTTAACGCAAATATCTTTACCCAAAAGGCATAGGCTTCCATCCATTTTTTGTCCTGGGTAGCGTTAAACCGCAATTTAAAAAACAGCAGCACCCACGCCAGCGCAATGGTGATGGTGGGGAACAAAATATGAAAACTCATATTCGCCGCGAACTGTATGCGGTGCAAGATGAGAGGGTCAAACGTGTCAGTCATGGTGTTACTCCTAATCGACTGAAAGGCCTAGCGCAACATAGCGCATCTACAAAATTACGTGGTTTTACGTGGTGAATACTTGCTGGTTAAAACTCCGTGGGTAAGCCAGCCGCAGGCAAAGGCTCCGCAGCCTTGCGCCCACCCAAACCTATTTTTTCTTTAAACTCTAAAAACTTTTGCGCCTTAGCGCCCAGCTTCATCAACTGGCGCAGGGTTTGTTCGTCCAGCCGCTGCACATCGGCCATCCAGTCGGTTACCAGCTCTACCAGTTCATGCATATCGCCCATGCGCTTTTGGGCGAAAGCATCGGGGGCGTTGGT
>JANNCO010000220.1:0-5942 GCA_031386655.1 Polaromonas sp.
GGAAAAATGGGGACCAGAAATTTAGATGTCTGAGCGCAGCGAGTTTCTAAATTTCCCCCATTTTGAGTACTGGAGATGCTTGCCGAAGGCCCGTGGCGTCGGGTGGCAAAAGGCCTAGGCCACAGCTGGGCGCGTTCTGGAACAATGACCTAATCAACGCAAAAAACAGCCAAAAACACACTTCAAACGGCATTTTTAAGAACAAAACAGGCTACTAAGCCAAGTAAATCCTGCTCAAGCAGCTATTTAATTAATAGCTTACAAAGTGAACTACAACTTGAATTACTTGCGCGCAGCCACCGCTGTATCAGGAAAGTCGCTGAACACGCCGTCTACGCCCAGCTTGTAGAACAACGCATATTCAGCTTTCGGGTCGCCTTTGTAGTCACCTGCCAAGCGGCGCGGCTCGTTGCGGAAGGTGAAGGCGTGCACGAACAAGCCTGCAGCGTGCGTGTTTTTCACCACGTCGCTGGGCGGCAGCACCGTGCGGTCGGCCTCGTTGACCAAGCCATCGCCGTTCACGTCGTCTGCTTTGCCATCTTTATTGGCGTCTACGCCTTTGGAGGCGATCAAATAAGGTTTCCACGGGCCAATGCCGTCGGCATAGGTTTTGATTTCTTTCAGGCCTGCAGGAGTGAGCATGCTGATGAAATCGCCAGCGCTTTTGGCCACTACAAAATCGTAGGGCTTGTCTGATGGTGCAGCCAACACCATCTTGCCGTCTATATCTACATCATCACCGTCAATCAGCTGCACTATGCGCACCTGCGTTTTGGTGCGCAGGTATTTCAAGTTGGCCACTTCAAACGACTGGATGATGACAGGTGACGACTTGCTGGTGTATCCATACTGCGCCAGAACCGCCAGCAAACGATCGTCTAGGCCCAACTGCAAGTCGTTATGGTAAGTGGGATGTTTAGTCTCTGGGTACACACCGACTGTTCGGCCCCCTTGGCTGGACGCTTTGGCCAAATCCAGTATTTCACGCAAGGTAGGAATGCTAAATTTTCCATTGAAACTCTGGTCACGTTCTTTGGCAGACTGCACAGCCCGCAAAGTTTTGATCTCGGCCAAGGTAAAGTCCGAGGCAAACCAGCCAGATTCTTCGATGCCATCTACCTTGCGGGTGCTCTTGCGGCTGGCAAACTCGGGTTTGGTGGCTACATCAGTGGTGTTGGTAATGTTGGGTTCGTGCCGGGCTATCAGCTCGCCATCTTTGGTAGCCACCAGGTCAGGCTCGATAAAGTCAGCACCCTGTTCGATAGCTTTTTTGTAGCTCTCTAACGTATGTTCGGGCAAATAGCCACTGGCACCACGGTGGCCTATGATAAGCGGTGCTTTACCATCCAGTGTGAGATAGCCGCTGCGCGGACCATCCGTAGCACAAGCGGTCAAAAATAGAGCAGCCAGGACACTGGCTTTGAAGTAATGGTGAGACATACGATGCCTTTGTATTTGTAATGGACAGGGCCAGTGTCATCAATGACAACTGTTAAATTAGTATCACAACGTAGTGTGACCAAACCATGACATCTTAAAATATCTTTTTGTAACAAATCACACGAGGTTTGCTGGTAGCCCAGTTCACACCTTAAGGTTCGTTTTAATCTGGCATCAAACTGGTTTGCTGCACCGCATGTTCCCAGCGCGCCATCAGCTCGTTGGCACGCGGACGGTCCATGGTGGGTATAAAACGCCGCTCGGCGCGCCACAGCGCAGCCAACTCGTCGGTGCTGTGGTATACGCCCGTAGCCAGGCCCGCCAAATACGCTGCACCCAGCGCGGTGGTCTCAGTGACTGCAGGCCGCACTACGGGTATGCCCAGTAGATCTGCTTGAAACTGCATCAGCAAATCATTCACACACGCGCCACCATCTACCCGCAGCTCAGATATTGCATTGCCGCCCGCAGCGGCAGCGTCGCGCCCCATGGCCAGTAGCAGTGCAGCGCTTTGGTAGGCAATGCTTTCCAGAGCTGCGCGTGCTATGTGCGCTACCGTGCTGCCCCGCGTAAGCCCAGTGATGGTGCCGCGTGCATCAGGTTTCCAGTAGGGTGCTCCTAGGCCTGTGAAGGCGGGCACCATCATCACACCACCCGAGTCGGGCACGCTTTGCGCCAGGCCCTGCACCTGACCACTGTCTGCAATGGCATGCAGCCCGTCGCGCAGCCACTGCACCACGGCACCGCCTACAAACACGCTGCCTTCGACGGCGAATAAAGGCGCACCATGTTGGGTCTGTGCGCCGGGCCGCCCCAAGCCAGGCCGCTCCCCCTTGGCGGGCAGCGCGGTACGCGAAGCGATAAGCGCGGGGGTTATTTGGGCTGCGCTGGTGGTAATCAGCCCGTTGACAGACGTTTGAAAAGTACTGCCCGTGTGCATCAACATAAAGCAGCCTGTACCGTAGGTATTTTTTACCATGCCTGCGGTAAAGCACGCTTGGCCAAACAGCGCACTTTGCTGGTCACCCGCCACCCCGCCGATAGTGATGGCGTGGCCCAATAAATCGGGCAGTACTTGTCCGTAGATGGCGCTGGACGGTTTAACCTCAGGCAGCATATTGGCCGGTATGTCCAGGGCTTTGAGCAGTGCATCGTCCCATGTATTGGTGTGCACGTTAAACAGCATGCTGCGCGAGGCATTGCTCACGTCTGTGGCGTGCACTTTGCCACCGGTCAGCTGCCACATCAGCCAGCTGTCTACCGTGCCAAAAGCCAGCTCACCATCAGCGGCCTGCTGCCGTGCGGTGGGTACATTGTCCAAAATCCATTTCAGTTTGGTACCCGAGAAATACGCGTCCACAATCAAACCCGTTTTATTTTGGATCATGGGCGCCAGCCCCTGATCGCGCAGCGCGGCGCACAGAGGTTCAGCACGGCGGTCTTGCCAAACAATGGCGTGGTGAATGGGCTGGCCCGTAGCGCGGTTCCACACCAAAGTAGTTTCACGTTGGTTGGTAATGCCAATAGCACTGACCTGTGATGCTTTGATGCCAGCCTTGGCCAATACTTCGCGCGCAGTGTCCAGCTGTGTGCGCCATATCTCCAGCGGGTCGTGTTCTACCCAGCCGGGCTGGGGGTACATCTGCGTTAACTCGCACTGTGCAATGGCGACCACATGGGCCTGTGCGTCAAATACAATGCTGCGCGAGCTAGAAGTGCCTTGGTCGAGTGCAAGCAAATAAGTCATGGTTTTGGTGAGTGAAGTAGGTAAAAACGGACGACTGAATTGAAATAATTACGCGCCTGCGCTGGCGGGGTCTGCAGCTTCATGCACCAACGACACGTCCAAACGTACTTGCGCCTGCGCTAACAATGCAGGGAAGGGCTCAGGTGGCGGTGCATCGGTAAACAACCGGTCAATCTGCGACAAGTTACCCAGCTCTACCATGGCAGGCCGGTTGAACTTGCTGATGTCAGCCGCTACCCACACCTCACGCGCATGCGCGATGATGGTTTGTGATACTTTAACTTCGCGGTAGTCATAGTCGCGCAGCGTGCCATCGGCCTCAATGCCCGAGATACCGATCAACGCAATATCCACCTTGAACTGGCGAATAAAGTCGACTGCAGCCTCGCCCACAATACCTCGGTCACGGCCCCGCACCACACCGCCCACGACGATCACCTCACACCGCTCATTGGCGCTCAAAATGGTAGCCACATTCAGGTTATTGGTGATCACGCGCAAGCCCTCATGGTGCAACAGCGCGCGGGCAATCGCCTCGGTGGTGGTGCCAATGTTCAGCACCAGTGAACAACCGTTGGGCACCTGCGCCGCGACCGCGCGAGCAATGCGCGCCTTGCCTTGCGCATGCAAGCTCTCGCGCTGCTGGTGCGCTATGTTCTCGACCGTAGAGCCCGGTACACGCACGCCGCCATGAAAACGCGCCAGCAAACCCTCGTCTGCCAGCCGTTGCACATCGCGGCGCACGGTTTGCAAGGTCACCCCTAATTTATCGGCCAAAGCGTCCACCGTGACGGAGCCTTGCGCACGCACTACGGTTAGTAAAGTTAGTTGTCTGGGGTTGGGACTCATGGATGTATTTTCAATCCAAAAATCGTCTTATGTGCATTTAAACGAAACAAAAAGAACATTTACAGGGTAAATACCAAGATAAAAAGAATGATAACGAACAATAATTATCCAAATCGAAAATAGTGATGTGATAAGCATCACAAATAACTCAAGGTGAGCAATGCAATTGAATCTGGAGAAGATCAGCAAAAAAGTGGGAGCACAGTCTTGGTTGTACACCATGGACTTGGCGCCGCGCAGCGGTGCTGTTACCGTGCTGTTGGGTGCTACGCAAGCAGGCAAAACCAGTTTAATGCGCATCATGGCCGGTTTGGATGTACCTTCAACAGGCTGCGTACTGGTAGATGGCAAGAACGTGGTGGGTGTGCCCGTGCGCCAGCGGGATGTGGCCATGGTGTACCAGCAATTTATTAACTACCCTTCGCTTAAAGTACGCGACAACATTGCCTCGCCGCTTAAGCTGCGCGGGGACAAAAACGTAGACCAACGCGTACGCGAGTTAGCAGAAAAACTGCATATTGAGATGTTTTTAGACCGCTACCCTGCTGAGCTGTCTGGCGGGCAACAGCAACGCGTGGCATTGGCGCGTGCGCTGGCCAAGGGTGCCCCCTTGATGCTGTTGGACGAACCGCTGGTCAACCTAGACTACAAGCTGCGCGAAGAACTGCGTGATGAGCTCAGCGCGCTGTTTGCAGCCGGTAATTCCACCGTGATTTACGCCACCACCGAGCCAGGTGAGGCGCTTTTGCTGGGTGGCTACACCGCAGTGATGGATGCGGGCGAGATGCTGCAGTACGGGCCTACTGCCGAGGTGTTTCACAAACCCGCATCGCTGCGCGTTGCGCGTGCTTTCAGTGATCCGCCCATGAACTTGCTGCAAGCCAGTATGGGTGCTGGTGGTGTGCAGTTAGAAGGTGGGCCACTGCTTGCCACGGGTCTGCCAGCAGCTGCCTCGCACCAACTTACTGTGGGTTTGCGCGCCAGTGCTTTAGATGTGGTTAAACAGCAGGGTGATATTGCGTTGGGAGGCAAGGTAGAGTTGGCCGAAATATCGGGCTCAGACACTTTTGTGCACGTGTCCACATCGGTGGGCGAATTGGTGATGCAACTGACCGGCGTGCACCGTTTTGAGTTGGGTGAACGTACCACGGCGTATTTCAATCCCTCGCAGATTTATCTGTTTGACGCTCGGGGTTTGTTGATGCAAGCCCCGGTACGTGGCGGAGGGCGTTGATATGGCACGTATTGAACTCGATCTGGCGCATGCCTACCAAAAAAATCCCATGCAAGACAGCGACTATGCGCTGCTACCACTGAAGATGACCTTTGAAGATGGTGGTGCCTATGCACTGCTGGGGCCATCAGGTTGCGGTAAAACCACCATGCTCAACATCATGTCGGGTTTGGTGGCACCGTCGCAAGGCAGTGTGCGCTTTGATGGCAAAGACGTTACCCGCGCTACGCCACAAGAGCGCAACATAGCGCAGGTGTTTCAGTTTCCGGTGATCTACGACACCATGACGGTGGCAGAAAACTTGGGCTTCCCACTGCGCAACCGCAAAGTACCCCAAGCGCAGATCAACAAACGGGTAGGCGAGATTGCCGAGATGCTGGAGCTCAGTGGCCAGTTGAACCAACGTGCTGCAGGACTAGCAGCCGATGCCAAACAAAAAATTTCACTAGGCCGTGGTTTGGTGAGATCAGACGTATCAGCGGTACTGTTTGACGAACCCCTGACGGTGATTGACCCGCATTTGAAATGGCAACTGCGTCGCAAGCTCAAGCAGATTCACCATGAACTGAAATTAACGCTGATTTATGTCACGCATGACCAGGTAGAGGCACTCACCTTTGCCGACCAAGTGGAGGTGATGACGCGGGGTCGCGCTGTGCAAATGGGGTCTGC
>JANNCO010000252.1:0-4697 GCA_031386655.1 Polaromonas sp.
ACCGCGACCAAGCTGATGCGAGACGATCACTACCCAAATCAGCCCAGCGGTGATGGAGCGTGGTCGTGATGAAAATCTGGAGAAAGGCGCGCGGTACAAAAGTTAGCCTAACCATAACCTAATTTCGCGCGTGTTTTCGCAAGATTTTGCAGCATGACTTCCTCCATCGCCGTAGCTCACGGTGAGGGAATATTACTCTTCACCGCCAGCAAGCTGCTCCATCGCCGCAGCTCACGGTGCTTGAACATCAATCTTCAAAAGCCCCTGCAAACTACGCCACCATCGCAGCTCACTGTGCTTGAACATCAATCTTTACAGCCAGCAAGCCACTCCATCGCCGCAGTTCACGGTCCAAGAATATCACTCTTAAAAAAAGAGCAGGACGATTGACCGCCCCGGCACACAGTGAAATCAAAAACTCCGAGCAGACCCTAGAACTGATTTAGCTTAAAAAAGTGAAGTTATTTTTAGGAATAGCTATAAACTGCCAAATGGCGCAATTTGCCACTTTATGCTATATTGTGCCTCTATCAGTGAGGAACTTGTATGTCTGCTCTGCCTGCTTTTAGCTCTGTCAAATTGTCCAACGCCTTGGTCACCGAGGCCAAGCACGCCGCGCAAACTTTGCGCCGTTCTACAGCCGGTCAAATTGAATACTGGGCGTTGCTGGGCAAGGCGGTAGAAGACGGTGGGTTGACCACGCGCGAGGCGGCTAACGCGCTTAACCTGCAAAGCGACAAAAGCCGTAGCCAAGCTACTGCAGACCGCGACGCTGGCCCCACGGGTCAGGCCAGCGCGATCGCGGCGCAGTTAACCCAATTTAGTGCCAGCGGGGCACTGGCCCAGCATGTGCGCCATGTAATTGCCCAAAACGCACACCCCAAGCAGGCGCTTAAGGCGTAATGCCATCAGCCCAGAGTGTTTTTTACCTGCTAGCCGGGCCCAACGGCGCAGGCAAATCAACGCTGTACCTCGCGCTCAAACAAGCCGGGCAAATTCCAAGTGCCGCAGAGTTTGTCAACGCCGACCTGTTTGAAGCCAAGCACCTGCAAGACATCACCGACCGCGTGCAACGCTCTGCCGCTGCGCGCGACTGGGCCGACACGCGCCGCGCGCAACTGCTGGTGCAAGGCAATAGCTTTGTCAGCGAAACCGTGTTCTCGCACCCTTCAAAGCTGCAACTGATCGCCCAAGCACAGGCACGCGGATTTTTGGTCGTGCTACTGGTAGTAGCGCTGGACCAACCCGAGCGACTGGTAGCCCGGGTCAAGCAGCGCGTGCGCGAAGGCGGCCACAGCGTGCCTAAACAGCGCATCCTGGCGCGCTACCCACGCACGCTGTCGCTGCTGGCCCAAGCCGTGCGCACGGCCGATGTAGCCCTGCTGTACGACAGCTGCGACGCAGCACCCGGCACGCATGCGCTGGTAGCCGTGTGCCAGCAGCACAGCACGCAAATACTGCACACGCCCCTGCCGCAGTGGGCGCAGCTGGTGTTAGCGCTGCCGGGGGAAGCACAAACTTTTTGATACACAACTACACGGATTAAAAACCTGCAAAACCTTTAGAAATATTGCTGCGTAGCTTGAAAAGTGGTTAAATTATTGTTGGTAATTTAAGGAGTTTTATATGCTGACTTTTATTTGGGTGTCAGGCTTGGTTTGTATTGCAGCCATTGGGTTGTTTGCGTATCGGCTAGTCAGCGCGTCTGCGAAAGAAATTCCAGGTGAAATTGAAATTGCCAATGTGGGCGATCTGAATAAAAACAACCACTTGGGCAAATGGGGCGTAGATGGTTTGTAAGATGTTTCAAGCAAAGCCAGACAACATCTACGCCATAAAAAAGCCGACGCATGCGTCGGCTTTTGCTTTGAGTTAGCTTGAAAATTTAGGCAAAATTCTTCGCTGCAAAATCCCAGTTGACCAAGTTGCTGAAAAACGTCTCAATGAACTTGGGCCGTGCGTTGCGGTAGTCGATGTAGTAGGCGTGTTCCCACACGTCGACGGTCAACAGGGCTTTGTCGGCAGTGGTCAAGGGCGTGCCTGCGGGACCGGTGTTGACAATGTCTACGCTGCCGTCAGCCTTTTTCACCAGCCAGGTCCAGCCAGAGCCAAAGTTGCCGACGGCGCTTTTAACAAAGGCTTCTTTGAAGGCGGCGTAGCTGCCAAACTTGGCGTTGATGGCAGTGGCTAATTCACCGGTAGGCTCGCCGCCACCTTGGGGCTTCATGCAGCTCCAAAAGAAAGTGTGGTTCCAGACTTGGGCTGCGTTGTTGTACACGCCTCCTGAAGATTTTTTGATAATCTCTTCCAGCGTCATGGCTTCAAACTCGGTACCTTTTTGCAGGTTGTTCAGGTTGACCACATACGCGTTGTGGTGCTTGCCGTGGTGGTATTCAAAAGCCTCGGCGCTGTAGTGGGGCGCAAGTGCAGTGGCTGCGTAGGGTAATGCGGGGAGGGTATGTTCCATAGTGGCTTCCTTTAATTGGCTTGGAGTGGTGGATAAAACTTCAAATTTAAACTTCTGCATTGCATTGTAGAAACCTTTTGAAGGTTTGCTGCCCAGCAGGGTTTTGATCTGTTAAAACACATAGGCACACTTTTATAAATTGACAGCTTGCCCCTGCCCCACTGCGCAAGCCCCGCGCCACTGAGCTTACCCATGACCACCGTTGACACCAACCCCACTGCTGCACCCACCACTGCTGCACCTACCCCTATTGCACCCACCATCACCTGGACCCAGGGCGACCAAACGCACACCGTGCAGTGGCATTCTGAACGGGGCGCACCCGCACCCAAGCGCGTGGTGCTGGCCGACGACACCACCAACGCCGACACCGCCTATCGGCTGGCCTGCGAGGGCGTGGGCCTGCTGTGGCAAGGTGATTTTCAAAACGCCCGCATGCTGCTGCAGGCCCTGGCCCGGCGCACCGACAGGCTGCCCGAACGGCAAAAGTTCAAGGCAGACAAACAGTCGGCCAGGCTGGCGACCAAGGCACGCAGTGCAGCCGCGGCAACCGTCACACCAGCTGCCACAGCAACAGCCACAGCAACAGCTACAGTAGCTGCCACAGTAGCTGCCACAGGCCTGCCAGAGCACGGCACGCCGCGCAGTACCGGCAAAAGTACGGGTGTACTTGCTAAGACCGGCTCAGATTTAGCATCTGGTTTTGACCATGGTGCCACACCCGCCCAAGCTTTGGCTGCAGAGGCTTTTCACCACCACCGCCTGCTGCAGTCGCAGCGCGCCCGCGTGCTAGGCATGGTGCTGGTGCCGCTTGATGAGGCCTACCAGGTCACCCTGCGCCGCGCACCCGATGTGCAACTAGCCTGCAGCGAGGTATGGGGCCCGCTAGACGCCGCCGCCCTGGCTACTGCAGAAGCAAGATTGGTAGCGCAAAAACAAGCTGTGGGCATGCTGCCCAAGCCTGGTGATGAAGCCACCGCAGCGCCTTTTATCGAAACCTTCGACGAACCGGGCAAGCCACCCAAGCTGAGCAAGTTTGAACAAAAAATTATTTTGCAAAGCAAGGGCACCATCGCCCATGTGACCAGCTTGCGCGAGCTGCTGGGCATGACCAGCACGCACGAGTGGCGCAAAAAAGGGGTCGAAGTGCCCGCGCTGGGCCAAGTGGGCCAAGTGGGCCAAGTCAGCAGCGACGGCGTAGCCATTTACGACCGCATTCACCCGCATTACGGCGTGTTCTCGCCCGTACGGGGCGAATACGTGGGCTTGGTGGCCAAAGCGCCACTGCCCGTGTCTGCAGCGTCTAAAGCCACCATGGTGGCTTGGGACATCGGCACGGGCACGGGCGTGCTGGCCGCTGTGCTGGCTCGGCGCGGATTGGCCCACATCGTGGCTACCGACCAAGACCCCCGAGCGCTGGCCTGCGCACGCGAGAACCTGGCGCGGCTAGACGTGAGCGACCTGGTGCAAGTCGTGCAAGCCGATATGTTCCCTGCAGGCAAAGCGCACCTCATCGTGTGCAACCCGCCGTGGCTGCCCGCCCGGCCCGGCTCGCCGATTGAGCATGCGGTGTATGACGAGGACAGCCAGATGATGCTGGGCTTTTTAAAAGGTTTATCAGCGCACCTGGCCAAAGGTGGTGAAGGCTGGTTAATTTTGTCTGACATTGCCGAACATCTGGGCCTGCGTACCCGGGACGCTTTGTTGGCCGCTATCGAAAGCGCAGGTTTAAAAGTCGTGGCGCGTTTGCAAACCAAGCCACAGCACCCCAAGGCACTTGACGCCAGAGACCCACTGCACGCAGCGCGGTCTAAAGAAGTGACGACTTTGTGGCGATTAACGGTGGCTTAAAACTACGGTTTGTATTGCAGGTGTTGGTTCAGTGTCACTACTTATTTCATAGCTGCTTGAGCAGGATTTACTTGGGTTAGTGGCCTGTTTTGTTGTTAAAAATGCCGTTTGAAGTGTGTTTTAGGGTGTTTGTTTCGCGTTGATTGGTTCGTTGTACTGGCACGCGCCCAGCAGTGGCGCAGCCCTATCGCCACCCGAACCCCGGGCCTTCGGCAAGCATCTGCGGTACTCGCTTCGGGGGAAATTTAGAAACTCGCGCAAGCGCTCAGACATCTAAATTTCTTATCCCCTACGCTCCGTTCCTCGAGCCCGGGGCTCGAATCGGTGGCGACAGGGCTGCGCCACAGCCGGTCGCTTGTAGTTGGCTGGGGGTTGCACG
>JANNCO010000266.1:0-15602 GCA_031386655.1 Polaromonas sp.
CGGTCGGCGGCCCCCTTCGGGGGTAGCATCTGCAGTGCTCGCTTTTGGGGGAAATTTAGAAACTCGCTGCGCTCAGACATCTAAATTTCTTATCCCCAAAAGCTGCGCGCTTCGAGCCCGCCGCCCTGATTGGGGCGCAACCTCAGGGCCTGCACTACGCCGCGAATACTAGTTTGGTGGGCATATTTGCGGTGAAGGCACGCTGGGCGTATTCTGAGGCCTGTTTTTAGAGTGTTTTTGGCCACTGGCCCAAATAAATCCTGCTCAAGCAGCTATGCAATTGATAGTATTTACCTATCTAACGGCTCCAAGAAAACGCGGGCTGCCCCCAAACCACGCAAAGAACAATGTGACGAGTCGGGTCCGTCTCGATGAAAAATATGCAGCAAGGCGCGCGTTGTTGAAGGTCGTGCACCAAAGACCTAAGTTCGCGCGTGTTTGCGGAGTATTTTTGCAGCGAGATGCCCGGCTCGAGTCCAGCTTTCCGGTGCGCACGCGAACCAAGCGACCAACTCAACGAAGCATACGCTCAGTCAATTGACCAACCAAACGTAGCAAACTCTAAATCGAGCAACAAACAACAAAAAAGACAAACCAGTAGCGCATTGCAATGCCTCCAGTGTCACCCAGTAATACCACAGCAAAACTGCTGGCGTACTCGCATAGCTTGCACACAATGCTTCTACAGGCATGTGCCTGGGCCATTCGGTAATTTATGACGAACACTATTTTTCGTTCACGTTTTTTCTCACGCTCTGCATTCGCAGTCGGTGCTCTGGCCGGCGCTGCACTGCTCACAGGTTGCTATGTGGTGCCGGTCAATCACTATCCCTACACCTCGCAACCCACACAAGTGCAAATGCCCGCCCCTGCGCCCGCACCAGTAACTTTTGCGGCGCGGCTGTATCCGTCAAATGATTTAGCTTCAGGCTACGGCTTGGTCAACGCTATTGTGACCAACGACTTGCATGGTCGCGGTACATTCAGTGCCAACATCAGCGGAGAAAATTTCACCGGCGAGGCTACGCGTGTGGCGGGTTCGTCACGCGATGGCGTGGCCAATGGTGCAGGCAACCGGGGTGGTTACCTTAATTGCCGCTACACCATGAACTCGGCCACACTGGGTACAGGTAATTGCCGCATGTCTAATGGCGCGCAATTTACCATGCATGTAGGTGGCTAGATTTGTGTGGCTGAATTCAGGCAGTTAAATTTGTGTAGATATTGCCCACACCACACGGCGCGTAGCCTAGTTACGCGCTTGCGATGCAGCCTCTACAGTGGGTAGAGGCTGCATTTTCAAATGCCCTACATATTGCAAAGTTTGTTTGATTTTTACCGACGACACATCGCCCTCGCGCATGTTCAGCAAGTCGCCGGGGCTGAACATTCTGGGGTCGGCATCGGTCAGTGGCAAGCCTGCTACGTTAAAAGCTTGCAGAACAAACTGCGAGCAAAAAAACTTGTCTTGGCTGCCCAGGCCCAGCTGCACAGCAGCCACACCGCGCACACAAAAATCACGCACCAGGCCGGGCACCAAAGGCAGCTCACACACACGCCGCTCCAATATAAAAGGTGCTTGCAGCACAATGCCCAAAAAGTTGTATTTTTGACCTACGTTTTTGTCGACAAAAGCGCGCATGGGTGGCAAGTTGGCAGGCTGGAGAGTGGGGTGCCTGAAGGCTACTATCGAGGCTTCTTCCGCCACAAAGTCGTCCACACTGCGCACCCGTATGCCACTGGTGACTGCTTCGGCAATGAGCCCATCGCCCAGGTAGATAGACGCATGGCTGACAGGAGAAAAGCTTAATGCGCGTATGCCAACAGACGACAAACTGTTGACTGACGACAGCAAAATATCGCCAGGTTGCATGATGTCTTTGCCTATTAGCTGGCCGCCATTGCTGGGGTTTAAAAAGCGGCTTTGCATGTCCAGTGTAGGGGTGCCTTTGGCTTTATCTACCCCCATACCGGTAGCGCAACCAACTAAAAGCATAGTGACTGCGATGCAAGCTAAAGACCAAAACCTGAAATGAAACTTATACGCAATTTTGTGCATATTCGTCCTGTGTCTGTAAAACTTGTATTTTAGAGGTTATAGCTTGGCTGAGTATGATGTTTGCTATGCAAATTGTCTTTTTCTTGCCAGCCTTGCGGCACGCTTTTAGGTGCGTTGTGCGCAGTGTAGTTTTCTTAGTCGGGTGTCATATGGCTGCGGGCGCTGCATTGGCGCAATCTGCGCAAACCGCCGTTGATTCAATGGCCCAGCGCATGCAGGCTTGCACTACCTGCCACGGCGCAGGTGCTACTGCTAGCATAGGCCGCACGGCAAATGAGGCGTACTTTCCGCGCATTGCTGGTAAACCTGCTGGCTACTTGTACAACCAGCTGCTTAATTTTCGCGATGGCCGTCGCCACTATGGCTTGATGGTGGGTATGGTAGAGCATTTGTCAGATGCGTATTTGATGGAGATGGCGCAGTATTTTGCGCAGTTGGATTTGCCCTATCCGCCGCCTACTGCACCCAGGCCGGGTACGCTAGCCAACACCTTGGCGCGTGGGCAAGCCTTGGTCATGCAGGGCGATGCAGCGCGTGGCTTGCCGGCCTGCACTGCTTGCCACGGCGCAGCGCTGATGGGCGTAGCGCCTGCTTTGCAAACTGCTGGCAGTTTAAAAAATACCCACCCCAGCATGCCTGCACTGCTGGGCCTGCCGCGCGACTATATGGCCGGACAGCTAGGCGCATGGCAAACTGGCCAGCGCCGCGCGCAGGCCCCTGACTGCATGGGCCATATTGCCAAGCTCTTGAGGGCAGATGATGTCGACGCATTGGCCACGTGGCTGGCAGCGCAGCCCGTGCCTACCGACAAGCTGACGGGCAAGGCCGCAAAACCTGCGGCCACACTGCCCGCAGCCATGCCTCAAGCGTGTGGAGGTGTGCAATGACGGCATGGCCCGCTGCGGTGGCAGCACGCTGGCACCACTACAGCCCGGTGCAGCGTGTGTTTGCAGCGCTGGGAGTATTTCTATCGCTTATATTTTTTATATGCGTTGCCTTAATCGCTATTGAATTAATAGCTGCTCGAGCAGGCAGTACGCGCCCTACTGCGCTAAAAAGTATCGAAAAAGCATCGTCCCAGCAGCTGGAGCGCGGTGCCTACCTTGCCAAAGTGGGCAACTGCGCTGCGTGCCACACGGCACGCGGCGGCGCGGCTTTTGCGGGCGGCTTAGCCTTGCACACGCCGTTTGGTGCGGTCTACACCAGCAACATCACACCCGATATATCCGCAGGCATTGGCCTGTGGAGTGCCGATGCTTTTTACCGTGCCATGCACGAGGGCATCAGCGCAGATGGCCGGCTGCTCACGCCCGCCTTCCCGTACCCCAACTACACCCACGTCACGCGCGATGACAGTGACGCGCTGTACACCTACTTTATGCAAGGCGTGCAACCTGTTGCACAAGCCAACCGCGTGCACGATTTGCCTTTTCCGCTCAACACCCAATTCGCATTGGCGGCGTGGCGTGTGATGTTTTTTGAGCGCGGAAGCAATACTGTTGCTACTGAAAACGTAGCTACTCAAGCAGAATTTACTAGGGTTAACAACCAAAATGACTCTAAGAATTTGCAGAATATCGAGCGTGGTGCCTACCTGGTGCGCGGGCTAGGCCACTGCAGTGCCTGCCACGCCCAGCGCAACGCACTGGGCGCTACCAGCAACGACCAAAGTTTGAGCGGTGCGCTGATGCCCCTGCAAGACTGGTACGCCCCGTCGCTGATGGATGCCAGCCAAGCCGGTGTGAAGCACTGGCCGCAGGCCGATGTAGTAGCGTTGCTAAAAACAGGTGTGGCACCCCACGCCAGCGTGGCTGGCCCCATGGCCGAGGTAGTGTCTAAAAGCACGCAGTACTGGTCCGATGCCGACCTGCAATCAGCAGCAGCCTACTTGCAGTCGCTGCCCGAAATTAAACCTGTGTACCGTGGCAAACCCAGCCAAAGCCCCATGCTGCCGCGCGGTGAGCAACTGTTTGTGCAGCACTGCGCCAGTTGCCACGGTGCCAACGGGCAAGGCCTGCAAGTGCAAGGCAGCGTGGCCCTGCCCGCACTGGCAGGCAACCGCGCAGTCACCATGCACCACACCGCCAACCTAGTGCGCATCATTCTGGCCGGTGGCTACGCGCCCAGCACCGCAGGCAACCCCCGCCCGTTTGGCATGCCGCCATTTGTGCATGTGTTAAACGACGAAGATATTGCCGCAGTGACCAGCTACATCCGTTTTAGCTGGGGGAATATTGCCGAGCCGGTGAGTGCGGCTGATGTGGTGCGGCACCGCAAAGGGCTGCTGCAATAGGCGGGTAGTTGCTCAAATTTTTGCAATGCATAAATTACCAAGCCAGACTTGACATGCTTAAGTTTACTTATTTGACACTTAGATTCACTGACAGCGCTGCAGCCGCTCGCTTTAGAAAATGACGAACGTTCTCCAGGCTGGGTCCGATGTGAAGGTCAATTCGACGAATATACGGACACGTGACCACTGCCAGTGCCATGTGGTTCGGGCCAAGAACTGGAAATGAGATGTCCACAACACCGAACGACTGGGCGCTATCACGCTCCAAGTAGCCCCTGCTCTTTATGTCATTGAGCTTAGTGTCCAGTGCCTCTTCGCTGATAGCGGCTTCACCGTCCACCGGCATGTGCTCAGCGCGCATCCGTTGGTAGCTGCCTTGATCGGAAAACGCCAACAAAACCTGGCCAGACGCGGTGTCAAGTAGACCTACACGTGCGCCGCGCTGTACAGAAAAATTCCATCCGCTCGGGCTGTTGATTTGGGCGCTTATCAACACATTACCCCGGTCGTACACGCCCATGTGACAGGACTGTTCTGCCTTGCGTGCAAAGTCATCCATTACGGGCAGCGCCTGGTTGATAAGGCGGCTCAGCGGTGGGTGCATATTGGCCAGTGCAAACAACTTCAAGCTAAGCGCATAACGATCGCCTGAGGCGTTGCGCGTTACATATTGTCTTGCTACCAAACGCTCCAGCATGCGGTAGATCTCACTGGCGCTGCGGTTCACTTCTTTTACTATTTCGGCGCGGCTAAGCCCATGCGGCTGTGTGGCAAGCAGCTCCAGAATGTCAAGGCCCTTGTCCAAGGCAGGTGCACGGTAGCGCTCCTCTGTTGGCAGACCAGTTTCGTTGAGCGGCTGCGTTTTGACGCTGCCGACATGGGGTTGGGGTTCGGTGGTGCTCATATGTACAAGATTTTCGTTGAGATTCTGCACAACAAAAATAATGGTGAATTAGGGTTAACACCAGCACTTGTGCTTATAAATCTGCCTAAGATTATGTTTCATAAATGAATATTATGTTCATACCTAAATTTTAATACTGGAATCGGCACCATGCGTCAAAGTCGCTTGCAAGGTAAAACCATACTGATCACTGCTGCCGCGCAAGGCATTGGCCGGGCCAGCGCCTTGGCATGTTTGGCCGAAGGCGCAAGGGTCATTGCCACTGACATCAACCAGTCGCTTCTTGACAGCTTAGCTGCGGAGTACAGCAGCATTCAAATAGAGCTGCTGGACGTGCGCAGCGATGCCGCTGTGGCCGCACTAGCAGCACGCACCCCGGCGCTGGATGCCTTGTTCAACTGTGCCGGAATGGTCGCCAACGGCAGTGTTCTCGACTGCACAGAACTTGACTGGGATGTGAGCTTTGACTTAAACGTGAAAAGCATGTTTCGAATGACGCGCGCATTTCTTCCGGCCATGCTTGCGAAGGCAGAAACACAGCGGACAAACGTATCCATCATCAACATGGCATCCATGGCATCGAGCATCAAGGGCTTTACCAACCGCTGCGCCTACGGCACGACCAAAGCGGCGGTGATTGGCTTTACCAAATCGCTGGCAGCAGACTATGTGAAGGCTGGCTTACGGGCTAATGCGCTTTGTCCAGGCACTGTGGACACACCCTCCTTACGTGGCCGCATCGCTAGCGCTGCAGATCCGTTGCAAGCTGAGAAAGACTTTATTGCCCGCCAGCCGATGGGTCGTTTGGCAAACGTGGATGACATCACGCCCATGGTGGTGTACCTAGCCAGCGACGAATCCCGATTTGTGACCGGGCAAACAATGCTGGTAGACGGCGGCGTTACCATTTAGTCGCAGCTGCTGTATCGGACGTTCAAAGGCCACCAAAGTGACACCACTGGTTTCCATCACCGAACTTAGCAAGTCCTTTCCGGGCGTGAAAGCCTTAGACAGGGTGCGCTTTGACCTGATGCCAGGTGAGGTGCATGCGCTGATGGGTGAGAACGGCGCAGGCAAGTCCACATTGATGAAAATTCTCGCAGGCGTGTACCGCAAAGACAGCGGCGTGATTTTGCTAGACGGGCAGCCCATAGAAATTATCAGTCCAGCGCATGCGCAGTTACTGACGATCGGCATCATCCACCAAGAGCTGAACCTGATGGGCCATCTGACTGCAGCGCAGAACATCTACTTGGGCAGAGAGCCGCGCAATACCATGGGCCTGTTTCTGGACGAGGGCAAGCTCAATCGGGATGCTCAGCTATTGTTTGACCGTATGAACATGGCGCTGGCACCAACCACCCTGATAAGCGAGCTGACCGTGGCGCGCCAGCAAATGGTGGAAATTGCCAAGGCGTTGTCGTTCAAATCGCGCATATTGATCATGGACGAGCCCACTGCCGCACTTAACAATACCGAGATAGAGGAGTTGTTTCGCATCATCCGCCAGCTCAAAATTGAGGGCGTGGGCATTGTCTACATATCACACAAGATGGACGAGATACAGCGCATAGCAGACCGTATTACCGTGATGCGTGACGGCACTTACATAGACACCGTCCCCGCCGCCACACCTATGTCGCAAGTGATTACGATGATGGTGGGGCGCACGTTGGAGACGACCAAGAAGGTGATTCCTGACACATCGAGCAATGAGGTGGTGTTGGATGTGCGGGGCCTCAACCGTGGGCGAGTGCTTCGCAATGTGAGCTTTACAGTACGCAGTGGCGAGATACTATGCCTTGCTGGCCTCATGGGCGCGGGGCGTACCGAAGTGGCGCGTGCTGTGTTTGGCGCAGACGCGATTGACTCTGGCCAGGTGCGAGTGCACGGACAAGTCATTCGCCTGACCTCGCCGCAAGATGCGGTGCAAGCTGGCATCGGCTATTTATCCGAAGACCGCAAGCATTTTGGGCTGGCCACGGGTATGGATGTGGAGTCCAATATCACGCTGCCTAGTTTGAAGCGCTGGCTTAAGTGGGGCATGTTTTTAAACCAGCCAGCCATCCATGCCATATCGCAGCAGATGGTGGACAAGCTGAACATCAAAACCCCTTCGCTTACCCAAACAGCTAAGCTGCTGTCGGGCGGCAACCAGCAAAAAGTAGTGATCGCCAAGTGGCTGGTACAAGACTGTGAAGTGTTGATTTTTGACGAGCCTACCCGCGGTATTGATGTGGGCGCAAAAAGCGAAATCTACAAACTACTGAACGATTTGGCAGCGCAAGGCCGCGCCATTGTGGTGATATCCAGCGAGCTTCCAGAAGTGTTGCAGCTAAGCCACCGCGTGCTAGTGATGTGCGAAGGCCGCATTACCGGCGAATTGCGGGGTGACGAAGCCACGCAAGAGAACCTGATGGCCCTGGCCACATGGCGCGATACAGGTGCCACGGTGCACTAACAACCACAAAAACAAGGCACACACCATGTCCGAATCCACCCTTTTAAGCTCTTGGCTAACGCGCCTGTCCGCCGGTCAGACCAAGCAGAAACTATTAGCCTTTGCTAGCCTGATTGCGCTGATTTTGGTGTTCACCTTGCTCAAGCCCGACGCATTTATGACGCAAGACAACATCATTGGTATTTTGCAATCCACCACCGTCATTGGCGTGCTAGCCATTGCCAGCACTTTTATTATCATCACCTCGGGTATCGATTTGTCTGTGGGCGTGCTGATGACTTTTTGCGCGGTGATGGCAGGCGTCTTCATGGTCAATCTGGGCATGCCCCTACCACTGGGCGTGGTGTGCGCCCTAGCGATGGGCGCGCTGTCTGGCTGTATCTCGGGCCTTACCATTACCAAGCTGAAGGTACCGCCTTTTATAGCCACGCTGGGCATGATGATGTTGCTTAAAGGGGCGTCGCTCATCATCACCAACACCCGGCCCATCTACTTCGGCGACGTGGAAGGTTTCGATCAGATTGCTCTAGGCTCGCTGATCGGCGAGTTGATTCCCAGCCTGCCAATTCCTAACGGCGTGCTCATTATGTTTGTAGTGGCGATGGTGTGCGCTGTGGTGCTGAACAAAACTGCTCTGGGCAGATACGCCTTTGCGTTGGGTAGCAACGAAGAAGCGGTGCGCCTGTCGGGCGTCAACGTGGACCGCTGGAAAATCATCATCTACACCTTCAGCGGCGGTATCTGTGGCGTTGCTGGTTTGTTGATTGCCTCGCGCCTGAACTCAGCACAGCCTGCACTGGGCCAAGGTTATGAGCTGGACGCTATTGCGGCCGTAGTCATCGGCGGTACCTCGCTCAGTGGGGGTGTTGGCACTATCTTGGGGACTATCATCGGCGCGTTCATCATGAGCGTGCTGATAAATGGTTTGCGCATCATGTCGGTAGCCCAAGAGTGGCAAATGGTGCTGACCGGTCTGATCATTATTTTGGCGGTGTACACGGACAATCTGCGCCGCAGTAAAAAATAAGGAGACTGCACGACACCCCATATACCCATGCTAATTTTTCGCTCTGATCTCGTGATTTCGTGTGACATAACTTTACTTAACAGGATACAACGATGAACGCAAAAAGAAAACTGCTGGCCTTGACCGCTGGCTTGGCACTGGCTGGTTTTACCAGCATCGCACCCGCCCAGGAAATTTATATTCCCTTGATCTCCAAAGGCTTTCAGCACCAGTTCTGGCAAGCTGTGAAGCAGGGCGCCGACCAAGCTGCCAAGGATTACAAGGTGAAGGTGACCTTCGAGGGCCCCGAGACTGAACAGCAAGTGGACAAACAGATCGACATGCTGTCTGCAGCATTGGCCAAAAAGCCAGCCGCTATTGCCTTTGCCGCGCTAGACAGCAAGGCGGCCATTCCGCTGCTCAAAAAAGCCCAGGCTGCCAAGATACCCGTTATCGCGTTTGACTCGGGTGTTGATAGCGACATTGTGCTGACCACTGCACAAACCGACAGCAAGGCGGCAGCGGCCCTGGCAGCGGACAAGATGGCCGAGAAGATTGGTGGTGAAGGTGAAGTGGCGGTGATTGGGCATGACCAGACCAGCACCACCGGTACGGGCCGACGTGATGGTTTTGTGGACCAGATCAAAGCCAAGTACCCCAAGATCAGGGTGGTGGACATTCAGTATGGCGGTGGCGACCACCTCAAGTCCGCAGAAATTGCCAAGACCTTGATGGCAGCCCACCCTAAGCTCAAGGGCATTTTTGGTACTAACGAAGGTTCTGCCATAGGTGCGGGTAAAGGCTTGAAGGAAGCCAAAAAAACAGGCGTGATTATCATTGGTTTTGACTCCGGCAAGGCGCAAAAAGACATGATCAATGACGGAACTATTGCTGGTGCCATCACCCAGAACCCAGTGGGCATTGGGTACAAGACGGTCGAGGCAGCTGTAAAGGCCTTGAAGGGCGAGAAGTTGCCTAAGATTATCGACACTGGTTTTTACTACTACGATAAAGGCAACATGAAGGATGCCAAGATTGCAGCAGTTCTCTACGATTGATTTACCCCGGGGGCAAGTGATTCGCTGTTGAATTTACAGCAGCATGCCCCGTTTCTTTCAACTGCAAGGACAACACTGTGAAATTAGTACGCTATGGTCTGCCTGGTCAGGAAAAGCCCGGGACGCTAGATTCTCAAGGTCGCGTTCGCGACCTATCTGGGCATATTAACGATGTGGCGGGTGCCGTGCTGCTGCCTCACAATCTCGCGCTTTTACGTGACTTAACAATCGATACCCTCCCCATAGTGGAGGGCACAGCACAAAAAGATTTACGGTTAGGCGCTTGTGTTGGTCGCGTAGGCAAGTTTATTTGTATTGGACTTAATTACTCCGACCATGCGGCCGAGAGTGGTATGCAGGTGCCGCCCGAGCCAGTGGTATTTAACAAATGGACCAGCGCCATTGTTGGACCCGACGACCCGGTAGAAATTCCGCGTGGTTCGGTCAAGACTGATTGGGAGGTTGAACTGGGTGTGGTCATTGGCCAAGGCGGGCGCTATATTGACGAGTCAGATGCTCTGTCACATGTGGCCGGCTACTGCGTGGTCAACGATGTGTCCGAACGCGAATACCAGCTTGACCGCAGTGGCACCTGGGACAAGGGCAAGGGGTGCGACACTTTTGGCCCTACCGGCCCTTGGCTGGTGACAGCCGATGAAGTGCCGGATCCCCAGGCCTTGAAGATGTGGCTGGAAGTGGATGGCAAGCGATACCAAAACGGCAGTACCTCCACTATGGTCTATGGGGTTAAATTTCTAATCTCCTACCTGAGCCGCTTTATGAGCCTACAGCCTGGCGACGTGATTTCGACTGGCACACCGCCCGGCGTGGGTATGGGGCAAAAGCCACCGCAGTATCTGCGTGCAGGCCAGATCATTCACCTGGGCATTGAGGGCCTGGGTTCCCAAACGCAGAGAACCATACAGGCCTGATATGAGCAAAGTTACCAATATGCGCGTCGTTGATGTGCGTTTTCCCACGTCTTTGCATCTGGACGGCTCGGATGCCATGAACCCCGACCCTGACTATTCTGCAGCCTACGTAATTCTGGAAACCGACCAGTCTGGACTCGAAGGGCATGGCCTGACCTTTACCATTGGCCGTGGCAATGAAGTCTGCTGCGCAGCTATTGAAGCGATGCGCCATTTAATAGTGGGTTTGGACATGTCATGGGTAGCCCAGGACATGGGTCGTTTCTGGCGTCACATCACTTCTGACAGTCAGCTGCGCTGGATTGGTCCGGACAAAGGGGCTATTCACCTTGCTACCGGGGCTGTGGTCAACGCAGTATGGGATTTATGGGCCAAGCAAGAAGGCGTGCCCGTATGGGCGCTGGTGGCGCGCATGAGCCCCGAAGAGATAGTCAAGCTAATCGATTTTCGATATATCACCGATTGCATCTCACCTGAAGAGGCACTTGCTTTGTTGCAAAAACAGGCTGTGGGAAAAGCCAAGCGATGGGCTGTCTTAGAGCAGGAGGGATACCCTTGTTACACCACATCGGCAGGCTGGCTGGGCTACGACGACGACAAACTACGCCGCTTGTGCCAGGAGGCAATTAGCGCAGGTTTTGACCACGTAAAGTTGAAGGTAGGCCGCGACAAAGCGGACGATATTCGACGTCTTACCATTGCCCGCGAAGTGCTGGGCCCTGACCGCCATCTCATGATTGATGCCAACCAGGTTTGGGAAGTCAAGCAGGCGGTGGAATGGATCAAAGACCTAGCATTCTGCGAGCCCTGGTTTATCGAGGAGCCAACCAGTCCAGACGATATTGAAGGCCACCGCGTAATCCGAGAGGCTGTGGCGCCAGTAAAAGTAGCCACGGGCGAGATGTGCCAGAACCGAATTATCTTCAAGCAGCTAATTATGCGTGGTGCGATCGACGTGGTGCAGATTGATGCGTGCCGACTGGGGGGTGTAAATGAGATTCTGGCTGTCATGTTGATGGCTGCCAAGTACAACTTGCCTGTCTGCCCCCATGCGGGCGGCGTGGGCCTGTGCGAGTATGTGCAGCACCTGTCCATGATTGACTATCTGTGCATTGCTGGTACCCGCGAAGGTCGCGTGATCGAGTTTGTGGATCATCTGCATGAGCATTTCAAGGATCCCTGCGTCATTGAAAACGCCGCGTACATGCCGCCTACAGCACCAGGCTTTTCGATTGAAATGAAGCCTGAATCAATTGCGCGGTATACACACAGTCATCTATGAAGATAGATACCCACCAGCACTACTGGCGCTACCGAAAGCAAGATTTCCCGTGGATCAGCGAAGCAATGCATTTGCTGATGCGCGACTTTATGCCGTCGGACTGTGATATTGCACTGAGTACTGCGGGTGTAGACGCGGTGGTGGCAGTGCAAGCCCGTTCGCTCGCGGAAGAGACTGATTTTTTACTAGAGGTGGCTACCCATAACCCCAAGGTGGTTGGTGTGGTCGGCTGGGCGGACTTGGCTGCACCGGATCTAGAGCATCAGCTAGAAAAGTGGGCAGAGCACGCTGCTTTCAAAGGGTTGCGCCACATCCTGCAAGACGAGCCGGATATTGACAACTGGGTGGCTGCACCCGCCATCAACCAAGGCCTTCGCGTCATGCAAAGCCGCGCCATGGTCTACGACCTGCTGGTGTTTGACTACCAGTTGCCCGCAGTGATGAAGTTGTGTGCCTGTCATGACCAGCATTGGCTGGTGTTAGACCATGTGGGCAAGCCTGCCATGCGGGATTGGGCACACGACCCAGAAGGGCCGCATCGCTGGAACCGCAGTATGCATGAGCTGGCCAAGCTGCCTCACGTTGTATGCAAATTGTCTGGCATGGTAACCGAAGCCGATTGGGGTACCCACAATGGTATTACGACTGAAGATGTCAAAGTCATGTTGTCCTGTTTTGACACGGCGCTGGAGTTTTTTGGCCCGCAACGGCTGATGTTTGGCTCCGACTGGCCGGTGTGTCAATTGGCCGCAACGTACGATGCAGTGTATGACCTTGCGCACACGTGGGCCAGCACTCGCCTGAACTTGAGTGAGCAAGATGCCTTCTGGGGTGGAAACGCCGTGCGCTACTATGGCCTTAATGTGCAGACAATTACCGATTGACGTTTCTACCTGAGAGTTCCCATGGACCTGCATTTGAAAGACAAAGTAGTCATAGTGACCGGAGGCGCTAGCGGCATTGGTGCAGCGATATCCCTCACGTTGGCCAAAGAAGGAGGAATCCCGGTAGTTTTTGGCAAGAGCCCGATGCCGGACGATTTTGCGAAGGCCTTGCAAGCCATGGCTGCGCAGCACCTTTTTGTGCAATTAGAATTGTCAGACGACGCGGCTTGCCGCGATGCGGTGGCACTAGTGGTGGCGCGTTTTGGGCGCTTGGATGGTCTGGTAAATAACGCTGGCATCAACGACAAAATTGGACTGGATGCGGGACGCGATGCGTTCGTGCGGTCTTTGGAGCGCAACCTGATTCATTACTACAGCATGGCGCACTACTGTGTGCCGCACCTCAAAATGGTGAAAGGTGCCATTGTCAACATCTCCTCTAAAACAGCGTTCACTGGGCAGGGAAACACCAGTGGCTATTGCGCGTCCAAGGGTGCCCAACTTTCTTTGACACGAGAGTGGGCAGCGGCGCTGCTGAACGACGGTGTGCGGGTGAACGCATTGATCCCTGCCGAGGTAATGACACCGCTGTACAAACGATGGATCGACAGCTTCGATCATCCCGAAGAAAAACTAGCATCTATCACTTCAAAAATACCGCTGGGTCAACGCATGACCACGTCCGAGGAAATTGCCAAAATGTGTGTGTTCTTGTTGTCCGATGTGTCGTCGCACACCACTGGCCAGTGGGTGTTTGTTGATGGCGGTTATACCCATCTGGACCGTGCCTTGTCATGATGCGCTACGCCCTGGCGCTGGATCTGCTGGATGACCCCCAAAAAATTGCCAAATATGAAAAAGCGCACGAACGCATCTGGCCCGAAGTGCGAGATCACCTCTTGAATTGTGGTGTGTTGCAGATGGAAATTTACCGAATCGGCACCCGTCTCTTCATGGTCATGGACGTGAATGAAGCGATTTACAGCCCCCAATTGGTGGCCGATGCATCGGCGAAAAACCCCACTATTGAAAAGTGGGAGGCGCTCATGTGGACATTTCAAGTTCCTACTCCATGGACTCTAGCCGGACAGAAATGGACCCCTATGACCAAGATTTTTTCTTTATCCAAGCAGTCGTAGCACTTGGTTGCGCAGATACTACCCTTCAAGCTGCTGCCATGCTCACGCAAGCTACGCTAGAAATTGGCTCATAACTTCTCAATGGAGGTTAAGTCTGGCAAGTACGGAGCATGAAACACCAGCTTGCCACCTGCCACGGTGCCAACGGCCAAGGCCTGCAAGTGCAAGTGCAAGTGCAAGTGCAAGGCAGTGTGGCGCTAGCCGCGCTGGCAGGCAACCGTGCTGCCATCATGCCAGTGTATTGGCCAAAGCCTCCAGCTGGTCTGCCGCAATACCCCAGCCTTGGTGAAAACCCATCTTGACGTGTTCTTCACAGTCGGCAGCATTCCAGTGCCGCGCGACAGCTTTGTAGAGCGTGCCGCCGTCTGGTGCATCGGCCAGTGTGATGTCGCCCACCATAAAAGCTTTGCCTGAAGGTTGCCAAGCACTGGTGAAGGCATCGGTGAAGACCAGGCGCTGACCGGGGATAACTTCCAAATAGACGCCGTGGTTGGGAAAAGCTTCGCCATTGGGCCCGCGCATGGTCATCATGCTGGCACCACCTGCGCGAAGATCGATCTTCACATCGGTCACCCCCCAAGGCTTGGGGCAAAACCATTCTTGCAAAAGTGCAGGCTCTGTCCAGCAGCGCCAAATGGCCCTACGTGGCGCTTGCAGCGTGCGCTCCAGTACGAGATGGTGCGATGTGGTGTTATCTGATGGATTCATATATTACTCCTAGATTCATAGCTGCTTGAGCATAATTTTATTGGGCTAGAGGCCCGTTTAACTAAAAAAAATGCTGATACGCTTTTCAACGCGGGCCAAGCAAGGCTTGGGTGCGATATCTGCAACCTGCAACACAGCTGCATATTTGAAGATATTGCGACCGGTTAGCTTGTCAAGGTGAGCATGGGTAGTCTCGTTATGGGCTTTGACCCACGCCGAAACATCGTCGTCGTTGTGAACATCGTTTTCTAGCCAGCAACAAGGTTCAACTACGGTCGGGCCAAAATGCTTTTCTGCGACGTCAATTCGTTTGGTGATGGGGTAGGCAATTTCTGGCGTTGTCATTTTGCTACGAACAGGCAGTGACGAAATAAGTGGCAACTAGCAGTATGAGGGCATGAAGAGCTGTGACCCACGACTCTGCGAGCCATGCGGTGTGATGAAGCCGCCTCATTCCTCTGACAACTTGGCCGTGACTTTCAGTTCAAAATGAAAGCCATACAACCAAGTGACCCCTATGCCAGTCAGGGTTGGATAAGGCGGTTCACCCCAAAACTCATCCTTCACTTTGAAAAAGATCGGCATCAAGTTCTCAGGATCAACGACTAAAAGTGTGAAATCCACAACATCATCAAAAGAACAACCGGCTGCAGCCAACACACTGTTTAGATGGGTAAAGGCGAGGCGTAATTGGTTTTCAAGGTCTGGCTCTGGGCTGCCGTCCTCCCGGCTGCCAACTTGGCCAGACACAAATAGAAAACCTCCAGATTTAACCGCCGCTGAATACTTGTTTTTTTCATAAAGTGCCTGCCTACCGGCGGGGAACACCGCAATTCGTTTAGCCATTCATAGATTCCCTAAAATGTGTTGCTTTCG
>JANNCO010000277.1:0-3088 GCA_031386655.1 Polaromonas sp.
CAGGCACGTTCAGCGACGCACCCAGTGCAGTGCGTACCGACACCCAGCCTTTGAAGCTGCGGTCGTAGTTCTGTGGAATGTACAAGCCACTGGCGGTGGGAATGTGGGTGGAGGCATCTTCGACCAGCGAGGCGGCTGTTAAGCGTTTTTCAGCAATGGCTTGTGCGTACAGAAATGGCTTGAGCGTAGAGCCCGACTGGCGCAGCGCGGCAGCGGCGTCTACTTCGCGCGCATCACCCAGCTCGCCTGATGAACCCACATAGGCCAGCACCTCGCCGCTGGCGTTGTCTATCACCACCACCGCGCCGTCTTCTACATTGCGGCCTTGCAGTTCTTGCAGTTGCTGCTGCAGGCTTTGCGTGGCAAAGCGCTGCAGCTTGGCGTCGAGCGTGCTGCGTACGGCGCTGTTCGCTGCCGTGTTGCTGGCTGCAGTGTGGATAGGTGAGTTTTTTTGAATCAGTTGCCGGGCCGTGTGCGGTGCCATGCCGTCGCTGGGTGCAAAAGCTTTGCGCGGCAGCACGGCTTCGGTATACGCTTGCACAGCATCGCAGTTGCTAGCCTCTGCGCTTTGCATTATTTTCAGTACACCGCACGCACGCAGCGCCACGGCTTTGGCGCTTGCATTCGGTGCGCGTACCAGCGCAGCGGCAATGGCGGCTTCGCGTTCGTCCAAGCCATGCGCTGCCTTGCCAAACAAAGTGCGACTCAGCGCGTCAATACCTTGCATCTCGCCTCTGAAGGGCACCAGGTTCAAATAGGCTTCTAAGATTTGGTCTTTGCGCCAACGTTGCTCCAGCCAGGTAGCTGAGATGGCTTGTCCTGTTTTGTCTACCAGGTTACGGCGCTCGTTATTTTTTCGCGGTTCATCGCCTGCCAAGCTGGCCAGCTGCATGGACAGGGTTGATGCGCCGCGTGTGCGCTGATTAAACACATTGCCCCAAGCCGCGGCAGACACGGCACGCCAATCTACACCACTGTGCTCGTAAAAGCGTTTGTCCTCTGACAGCACCATGGCTGTGCGCAGTGCGGGCGACATATCGGCCAGCGCCACCCATTGGCCGCGCCGCACAGTAGCGTCGGTACGCAAGCGGTGGATTACCTCGCCATGGCGGTCAAGCAGCAGTGTTTCTGATGAATTGAAAGCTCGTTTTTCTTGCTCAAAACTGCCAATAGCCCATGTATTACGTGCTTGAGCAGCTACTATAAAAATAGCAATTAAAGTCTGCCACGGTAGGCTGCGCGCAAGTTGCCTGTGCTTCATACGCTGGGCAAGGTTCAGGGCAGAGCGCATTTACTTGCCCACTACCTTTACCCGCGCGTTGGGCGTCTCGCCAAACATCTCGGGCGCATACATGGCCTCCACGCGGGTGGGCGGCATGGCAAATTCGCCCACATTGTTCAGCCGCACGGTGTATTCCAATGTGAACTTGCCTTTGGGCACGTATTCGTAATACGCGCGAAACGATTCAAAGCTGCGCTCTTCAAACGCGGGCCAGGCACTGCCGCTTTTGCGCTCTTCTTTGGTGGCAATTTCCGAGTCACGGCCCAAGCCTCCACCCAAGATGGTGGCTCCACCGGGAATGGGGTCGGTCAATGCCACCCAGGTCATGTCGGCACTGGCTGTCACTTCTAGCGTAATGCGCAGCACATCACCGCGGCTGGTTTGGCCTTTGACGGCTTCTTCCACGGGCGTGATGGTTTTCTTGACCTGGTAACCCGCATTCATTGGGGCTTTCAGTTGTACCGCAGCCACCGACTGGATAGTGAGCCACGGCTTGCCGGTGCCCGCGTGGGTGACGCTAAGCGCATCTTTGCCTGCAGACCACGGCAGGAACATGCTGTTATTGCGCAAATTGCCCGGCGATGCCGGTGCGCCAAACCAAATGTTTTGGTTTGGTGCACCTTCGGCGTCGGTAGCTAATATACGGCTGACTTTGCTCCAGTCCACAGCGGCTTTGCCAGTGCCCATGGCAGCGCTGGTCACACCCGCCACAGGTGTCGCTTCAAACACCGCAGAAAATTTCTCCAGCGCCAAGCCGCCCCACAGGTTGGCCGTGGTGGTGTGCCACGCTCCGCCTTGCTGGCGCGCAATAAAACCGTTGGCCAATCGCGGCATGTCTTCCTTCCAGGCCGGGTCGTCCAGCACAGCAAGAATCAGCTTGGCGGTATTGGTGTCGCCGCTTTGCATCAGCCACCACCAGTAGTCGTCGCGCTCGGTGCTAAAGATCATTTTGGTGCCTTGGTAGGACAGGCGGGCTTTTAGAATTTGCGTGGCCTCGGCCATGCGTTCGTCACGCTTGGGCACGTCTTTCATGCGGCGCAAAATATTCAGCCAGTCGATCACTGTGTGGGTGGGCCACTGGTTGGGCGCGATGGTAATGCTGCCCAGCAAGCGAGCATTAGCACGGCCATAACGCGACAGCGCTTCTATCGCGGCAATCTTGCGCATATCCAAGTCTTTTTGCGGGCTCCAAAAGTCGCGTGCAATTTTGCCTTCGATAAAGGCGATTAAACCCTTTTCCATCGCAGCGCGCGAGGCATCAGGCAGGCTAAAGCCCGCATCAATCGACGACGCCTCGTGGGTGGCAGCTAGCAAGTACGCGGTGAGCGTGTCGCTACCGCGGTTACCGTCACCTGCGCGCGGTGGGAAGTAATTGGCCAGGCCATCGCTGTCCAAATACGTGGGCAGTTGCGCTGCCACGGTTTGCCACAGCTTGGCGTCGCGCAGGCCTACCGATTTACTGGTTTTTTGTTCCAGGCAAATAAACGGATAGTTGGCAAAATAATCACGCACACCCGGCATGCCCTCAGCCAGCTTGGGCTGCAGGGCCAGTTTCAGGCCACCGCGCCCTGCCAGGCTGTCAGCAGGCTGCTGCACGTCCAGGTTGAACGCGCCGTCAACTTGCACCAGCGTAGCTTGCTGCACGGTCAATGGCACAGCGGTGGTAATACGTTGGCGCGCCTTAAGCGCATCGCGTGCACCGCTAATCGTGTCTTTGGCTTCAATCTCCCACAAAATAGCTTCACTGCGAATTTGCGCCAATTGGGCCGGCGCAGTCACGTTCCACGCTACTTCGCGCGACTCACC
>JANNCO010000310.1:0-16864 GCA_031386655.1 Polaromonas sp.
CGGTCGCCGTTGTCATCAAAGCGGGCGTTCATGCTGGCTTTTTTGCCGCATTCGCAAATGGTTTTCATCTCTTCAATATCATCGGCCAGCACCAGCAGGGTGGCAGCGCCTGCAAACGCATGGCCCATAAAGTCGCTGCGCAGGCCGTAGCACATCACAGGCGTGTCGTACGCGTGCGCCCAGCGGTGCAGTTCCTGCACTTGCAGCGGGGTTAAAAACTGTGCTTCGTCAATCAATACGCACGACAGCTTGGACGCCCACTTGGCCTGCTGTGCGTGGGCAATGCGCTCGGCCATGCTGTGGCTGGCGTTGAAAGTAATGGCCTCGCGCGAGAGGCCCAGGCGCGACGATATCAGGCCTGTGCCGCTGCGCGTGTCCAGCTCAGCCGTCAGCAGCACTACCGCCATGCCGCGCTCTTCGTAGTTGTAGGCGGCCTGCAGCAGCGCGGTGGATTTGCCAGCGTTCATTGCGGCATAGCGAAAATACAGTTTGGCCATGGTGTGAGGTGGGGGTGCTTATGCAAACAGTGTATACATAGCTTGCGCGTATGGCCTGAAGTATACGTAATGCCTGCGCCAGCTTTTACGTAGAGTTTGACTTGATAATGGCTGAATTCCACGCCAGCTTATCAGGAGGCACCATGGCCCTTTTCAGTCAAGACGCTTTGAACCCCGGCGTACAAAAGCGCGAGGTATTTGGCTGGGCCATGTACGACTTTGCCAATTCGGGCTACACCACCGTGGTGATTACGGCGGTATTTGCAGCCTACTTTGTGGGCGGTATTGCGCAGGGCGCTGCCTGGGCCACGTTTGCCTGGACGGCGGCGCTGAGCATTTCGTACGCCATTGTTATGCTGACCATGCCCAGCCTGGGTGCGTATGCCGACGCGCGGGCTAATAAAAAGAAGCTGCTTATGCTGTTTACCGCAGGCTGCGTGGTGTCTACTGCTGCGCTAGCGTTTGCCGGGCCGGGCAGTGTGACGCTGGCGTTTGTGTTGATAGTGGTGTCCAACACCTTCTACAGCTACGGCGAATCGCTGACCGCATCTTTTTTACCCGAGCTGGCCCGCCCCGAGGGCATGGGCAAAGTCAGCGGCTGGGGCTGGAGTTTTGGTTATTTTGGCGGCATGCTGGCACTGGGCATCTGCTTGGGCTACGCCATCTGGGCAGGCCAGCGCGGCATCAGCGCGAACAGCTTTGTACCTGTGACCATGCTGATCACGGCGGTCATCTACGGTGCTGCTGCACTGGTGACTTTTAAACTTTTAAAAGAGCGGGCGGTACCCAAGCCACAGGAGCTGCAGCAAAGCGGATTCAAGGCGTCTTTTATCCAGCTAAAAGCCACTTTTCAGCAAGCGCGGTATTACCAAGACTTTATGTGGCTGCTAGCCTGCGCGGTGTTCTACCAAGGCGGCGTGGCGGTCGCTATCACGCTGGCAGCCATTTATGCCGAGCAGGTGATTGGTTTTCAACAGCAAGAAACCATGGTGCTGATATTTGTGCTGAACCTTGCCGCCGCCGCAGGTGCCTTTGGCTGCGGCTATCTACAAGACCGCATAGGCCACAAACTGGCGTTGGGCATCACTATTGTGGGCTGGGCGATGACCTGCGTGATTGCCGCGTTGACCACCACCAAAGGCGGTTTTTGGTACGCCGCAGCACTGGCGGGCCTGTGCATGGGCAGCAGCCAGTCAGCAGGCCGCGCCATGGCAGGCATGCTGTCGCCGGTCAAGCAAACTGCAGAGTTCTTTGGCTTGTGGACCTTTGCCACCCGGCTGGCCAGTATTGTGGGGCCGCTGACCTATGGCGCCATTACCTGGGCCACAGGCGGCAACCAGCGCATTGCAATAGGGTCTACTGCAGTGCTGTTTGTAGTGGGGTGGGTGATTTTGCAAAAGGTAGACATGGCGCGCGGCAGGGCTGCTGCGCAGGCTTGACGGTGGATTATTTAGAGTGTTTTGGGTTACTAACCCAAGTAGATCCTGCTCAAGCAGCTATGCAATTGATAGTAATATACAGCACAGCAGCCGTTCGTCCTAAGCCTGCCTAAGGGTTCACGTACCCTTGGACCCTTCAACATGCTCAGTACATACCAAGCTCAGGGCGAATGGATGCGGTTAGCGCACGGGCTGTTTAAAACCAAACAAAGAACAATGCGACGAGTCGGGTTCGTCTCGATGAAAAATATGCAGCAAGGCGCGCGTTGTTGAAGGTAGCGCGCCAAAAGCCCAAGTTCGCGCGTGTTTGCGGAATATTTTTCGCGAAAGAGATGCCCGGCTCGAGTCCAGCTTACCGACGCGCACCCTAGCGAAGCGACCAGCTACACAGTTCATACCTAATGATGTCAAAAGCAAATTGAAGTTCTGCAACAACAACATAGCATTCATGCCCATTTTTGATAACTGCTGTGTGCCTCGCAAAGCAGTGTTAAACCCTTAAATTTGTCCAGCTACGGGACAACAACAATAAATTATCGAACATAATTATGCAAGCCAGCCACACGTTTTAATACAAACGCTGCGACGCTGCATGAGCCAGGTTGACTGCGGTTTACAAAACCGCGCAATGTCTGTGTGCCTTGAATTGAACAAACTTATTGAATCTTTTGGAGAATTTGATGGAAAAACGTTTCGCTCTTAAATTAGTAGCTGCTTACGCAATGTCTGCAGCAGTAATGGGCGCTTTTGCACAAAATACGGTCAAGGTGGCCGCCATTGTTGAGCTATCCGGTGGCGGTGCCACCGCGGGCACCAACTTTAAAAACGGCGTTGAAATGGCAGTGAAAGAAGTCAACGCTGCGGGCGGCATTTTGGGCAAAAAAATTGAGTTGACAACCAGCGACACCACCACCAACCCCGGTGTCGCACTGGGGCTGACCAAAAAAGCTATTGACCAAGATGTGTTTGCCATTTTTGGCCCGGTGTACAGCGGATCGATTATCGTCAGCATGAAGGAATCTGAAAAAGCGCAAATCCCCAACTGGACCGGTGGCGAAGCAGCCAACATCACCACACAGGGCAACCCGTATATTTTTCGCACCAGCTTTACGCAAGCTACCGCCATGCCTAAAGTGGCCAAGTACATCAACCAGCAAGCCAAGGTCAAAAACCTCGCCATCATTTATGTCAATAACGACTTTGGCAAAGGCGGCCTGGAAATGATCAAAAAGGCCCTGGCACCTACGGACACTAAAATTGCAGTGGACGTGTCTACCGACGCAGGCCAAGTTGACTTTTCTGCGGCGGTGCTTAAAGCCAAGCAGTCCAATGCGGACGCTGTGTTTGTGTACCTGAACGAGGACGAGTCAGCCCGCATATTAAAAGAGCTGCGCAAGCAAGGCTGGACCAAACCCATCATCGGCGAGACCACGCTCACGGGTCAAAAAGTGATTGACCTGGCAGGCGAGGCTGCCAACGGTGCGATTGCCCACGTAGGCCTGACGGTCGACGCACCCGGCGCTGAGATGCTCAAATTCAAAGCCAAGTTTTACCAAGACTACAAATACATCAGCGACCACAACGGCATCAAAGGCTACACCGGCATCTACTCACTGAAAGCCGCAGTAGAAAAAGCAGGCAAATTTGACCGCGCCGCCGTAGCCAAGGCCATGCACGGCTTGTCGATCAGCGCTGCAAAATATCCTGGCATTATTTTGGACGTGAACTTTGACGACAAAGGCGACTTGGACCGCGCCAGCTACTTGGTGCAAGTAAAAAACGGCAAACAGGAAGTCATTGAGGTGTTACCACCACTGGCGGCTAAAAAGTAAGGTTTTATTGTTCAAGGGTTCAAACCTCCAGACCAGCTAGTCGGCACGCTGCACATGTAGCGCGAACGACTGGCTGGTTTTTTGCCTTTTTAGCGTCCTTCGCGCAACCTTCGCGCCCTTCGCGTCCGGTTTTCAAGTTCTAATTTTCCGCTCTCAGCTTTATGTTCCGTTCATGACTGATTTTCTCCAACTGTTCTTCAGCGGTCTGTCTACCGGCAGCATCTATGCGCTGGCCGCGTTGGGTTTTACACTGCTGTGGCAAGCCGCTGGCACGATTAACTTCGCGCAGGGTGAGTTTGTTATGTTGCCTGCGTTTGCCATGCTGGGTTTTATGCATTTGGGGGCGCCACTGCTGGTGAGCTTGGGCTTGACGATGATCGTGGCTGTAGCGGTGCTGGGCTGGGCATTTAAGCGCAGTGTGGTAGACCCGCTGTTTAAATTTGGCATGATGCCGATTGTGGTGGCCACCATTGGCCTGTCGATTGTGATGCGCAACAGCATGCGTGCAGGCTACAGCGCCGAAGCGCATGCATTTCCGTCGCTGTTTGGTGATGCACTGTTCAACATTGGCGGCGTTACCGTGACCATGGGCGATGTGGGCACGCTGGCCAGCGCACTGGTGATTGTGTTTGCAGTGCAAGCGTTTATTTCAAAAACTGTCACGGGCCGCGCGATGCAAGCGGTAGCGCAAAACACCGAAAGCGCTTCAGTACTGGGCATCAACGTACCGCTTATGATTTTTTATACCTTTGCCATCAACGCAGTGCTGGCCTGCATGGCGGCGCTGCTGGTGACGCCTACCTATCTGGCCAAGTTTGACATGGGCGAGTCGTTGGGCACCAAGGCATTTTTTGCCGCGATTATTGGTGGGTTTAACAATTCACGCGGTGCGTTGCTGGGCGGGTTGATTGTGGGAGTGAGCGAAAACCTGGCTGCTGCCTATATCTCGCCGTCGTACAAAGACGCGGTGGCATTGATTATTTTCATGGTAGTGATTTTGTTCAAGCCACAAGGCCTCTTGGGTAAGAAAGAGGAGCGCAAGGTATGAACCCCATGGCCCATCAGGCAAAATCAAAAAGCATGCTAAATATCATTTTTATAGCAGCTTGCGCAGGTGTTTTGCTGGTTTCACCGCAGTTTCTTAAAAATTATGGTGTGTATTTGTTTACCTACTGGTTGATTTTTGTCATCGCCACCATGGGGCTGAATTTAACGGTGGGCTATGCGGGCCAAAAGTCGCTGGGCCATGCAGCTTTTTTTGGCATAGGTGCCTACACGGTGGCTATTTTGCTCAAAGCAGGCTTTAGCTGGTGGCTGGGCATGCCTGTGGCTGTTGCGTTGTGCTTTATTGCAGGCTTGGTGGTAGGTTTTCCGGCGCTGCGTGTGCAAACCATTTATTTAGCCTTTGCCACGCTGGGCTTTAACACCGCTATCTATCTGGTGATGCGCAATGAAGAATGGCTCACCGGCGGCACGTTTGGTATCAACGGAATTGCGCGGCCTGAAGTTTTTGGCCTATCGCTCAAAGGCGGCTTGGCGTACTACTACTTTGTGTTGGCGTGTGCGGCCATTATGGTAGGCCTGCTGTGGGGCTTGCTGCACTCGCCTTGGGGCAAAGCGTTTACTGCGCTGCGCGACAACCCGATTCGGGCCGAGAGCTTGGGTATTGACACACGCCGCTACACGCTGATGAGCTTTGCCATCGGTGCCATGTATGCAGGTGTGGCGGGCGTGCTGTTTGCCTCATTGGTGGACTTTATCGAGCCCGGGCCGTTTGCTGTGGGTGCGTCGATCATGATGTACCTGATGGTGGTCGTGGGTGGCTCAGGCTACTTTTGGGGGCCGCTGGTGGGCGCGGCTGTGGGCGTGGTGGTGCCCGACTGGATACGTGACGCCGCACCAGCGTTGTCAAACTGGTATCTGCCGCTGTTTGGCGCTGTGGTCGTGCTGATGATGGTCTGGCTGCCCGATGGACTGCTGAGCTTGCCCGACAGATTGAAAGAAAAGCGCGACTCACGCAAAGCTAGCCTAGACCGAGCTAAGCTGGCGGCCGACATGGATACTGCGCAAACTGGCGGCGTGCTATGAGCCTTCTGAAAGTGACCAACTTGAAAAAAGCCTACGGTGCCATCCAAGCTGTAGGCGGCGTGAGCTTTGAAGTACAACCGGGCGAGATTTTCGGTGTGATAGGCCCCAATGGGTCAGGTAAAACCACGTTGTTTAACTCCATGCTGGGGCAGATTTTGCCCGACGAAGGCAAGATAGAGTTGAACGGCAAAGACGTGACCCACCTGGGGCCGCTAGAGCTAAGCCGCCGTGGCGTGGGCCGCACGTTTCAAACCCTGCAAGTGTTTGGCAAGATGACCGTGCGCGACAACCTGCTGGTGGCCGCGCAAGAGCACCAAGGCAGCATGCTGGGCCGCATGTTTGCACCCAGCGACTCTGGCCTGGGCGACAAGGCAGACGCGCTGATCAAGCAGTTTCGCATTGAGCATGTGGCGCATTTGAAGGCCGGCACTTTAAGCTATGGCCAGCAAAAGCTGGTGGACATTGCCATGGCGTTTATGAGCGAGCCCGACTTGGTGCTGCTGGACGAGCCGTGCGCTGGGGTAAATCCTTCGTTGGTGGGCGGCATTTCTACGCTGCTGAAAGATTTAAACCAAAACCTCAAATCAGGCAACGCTGCGGGCAAGAGGGGCAGCTTTGTCGTGATTGAACACAATATGGATTTTGTGATGGGCCTGTGCCACCGCATCATGGTGCTGGTAGAGGGCAAGGTGATGGCTATTGGTACGCCAGCTGAGATACGCGGCAACAAACAAGTGCTAGACGCTTATTTGGGAGCTTGACGATGACCACCCACGCTCCAAAAACTGATACCCAGGACATCTGCATTGAATTTCAAGATGTGGTCGCAGGCTACAAAGACTTCATGATCTTGAACAACCTGAACCTCAAAATCAAGCGCAGTGCCATCACCCTGTTGATAGGCCCCAACGGAGCCGGCAAATCTACCGTGCTGAAAACGTTGTTTGGCTTGTTAAAACCCCGCCAAGGCAAAGTGCTGTTTGACGGTAAAGACATCTCTGGCGCAACACAAAAAGATTTACTGGCCCGCGGCATTGCCTTTGTACCGCAGGGTCGCAACTTGTTTGGCCAGCTGACAGTGTGGCAAAACCTCGAGCTGGGCGGTATCACGCTGGGAACCAAGACTACACATGAGCGCATACCGCAAGTGCTGGAGTTTTTCCCGCGTTTGAAAGAGCGTTTGCACCTACAGGCCAGTGCGCTGTCGGGCGGCGAACAAAAGCAGCTGGAAATTGGCCGCGCGCTGCTGCTGCGGCCCAAGGTATTGTTGATTGATGAGCCCTCTATTGGCCTGTCGCCCATCGTGGTGCAAGATGTGTTCAGGTTGCTGCGCAACTTGGTGGCGCAGGGCACTACAGTGGTGATAGTGGAGCAGAACGTAAAAAGCGCTTTGAAAATAGCTGACGACGCCGTGGCGCTGGAGTCTGGCCGCTGCGTGCTGCATAAACCAGCCTCTGAGCTGTTGGCAGACCCCAATATCGAAAGGCTGTTCTTGGGCGGGCATGCGGTGGTTCCAAATTCTTAAAAAATTTTTTAATCCCAGCAGGACATTTCTCATGCAGTGGTTTGACTTTATGTCGCAAAAGACCCCGAGCTTTAAACAGCGCCGCTCTCGCCAACGGCCCTGCGCCATGTGCCTGAAAAACGTGTAGTGCACAATACTATTAATTCCATAGCTGCTTGAGCAGGTTCTACGGCCTGAAAGGCTAATTTCAATATGAAAACTAACCTGGTTTTAACGCAAAAAGACCGTCGCGGCGTGTATATGCTGACTTTGAACACGCCAGAGAACTTTAACGCGCTGTCTGCGGACATGATTAGCGCGTTGCAAGCTGCACTGGACACCGTGAAAGCAGATAACACTGCGCGTGTGGTGGTGCTGGCAGCCAATGGCAAGGCTTTTTGTGCAGGCCATAATTTGAAAGACATAGCGGCTAACGCGCATTTGGAATATTACCAAACACTGTTTGCGCAGTGCTCCAAGATGATGGTGTCCATTGCCCAACTGCCCGTGCCGGTGATAGCGCGGGTGCAGGGCGTAGCCACCGCTGCGGGTTGCCAGCTGGTGGCGCAGTGCGATTTGGCGGTAGTATCTGCTGCTGCACGCTTGGCCACCAGTGGTATCAACTACGGGCTGTTTTGCGCTACGCCTTCAGTGCCGCTGCTGCGCAATGTGCCGCCCAAGCAAGCCATGCATATGCTGCTTACTGGTGAATTTATCGACGCTGCTACGGCGCTGCGCTATGGCCTGGTCAATGCTGTGGCGATTGATGATTCAGCCGCCGCGCTGGATGCAGAGGTAGACAAACTGGTTGCGCACCTGCTGGACAAGCCGCGTGTGGCACTGCAAATGGGTAAAGAATTGTTTTACCGTCAGCAAGGGTTAGGGCTTGAAGCTGCTTACCAATTGGCAGGCCAGACCATGGCCGTCAACATGATGGAGCCCAGTGCCCAGGAGGGCGTGGCAGCTTTTGTGCAAAAACGTTCACCAGCTTGGCTGCGCGCTGCAGATGGCAGCACAACATAAATGGCAAGTGGCCTAGGCTGGGGTATAAACAGGCATGAATGAAATTGACGATCTGCTGCGTGATATAGCCCGACCCGATATTTGGGTGGAAGTTGCAAGTTTGCTGGTGTGTTTGGGCATGGCTTTTCTTCTGTGCAGCCTAGCCTACCGGGCATTTAAAAAGCCGCAAGACTCGGTATGGTTTGGCCGCCATATTCTGGACGGGCTGATGTTTCCGTTCCTGGCCTTGACTTTAACTTTTGCCACCAGCTATCTGGTGGCACGGTACCAGCATTTGTCGGTGCTGAAAGTGGCGGTGCCCATGCTGGTATCGCTAGCGGCCATTCGGCTGACGGCCCGCACGTTGACTTTGAGTTTTCCAAACTCTGGATTTGCGCGCTTAACCGAGCGGCTTTTTTCGTGGATTGTGTGGGTATTGGCGATCTTGTGGATAGTGGGGCTGCTGCCAGGTTTCCTGGAAGAATTGGACTCCATCAAGCTGGCATTTGGTAAAGGCAAAGTCAGCTTGCGTACTGTGCTGGACGGCCTGACATCGGCTGGCTTGGTGATCATTGTCACCCTGTGGATTTCGGCTGTAATTGAACGCAATGTATTGCGTGATGCAGTCAACGATCTGTCGATGCGCAAAATCATGGCCAGCGGTATCCGTGCCATGCTGATCTTGTTTGGCCTGCTGTTTGCCCTGTCGGCCGTGGGGGTGGACTTAACTGCGCTGTCGGTGCTGGGTGGCGCGCTGGGCGTGGGCTTGGGGCTTGGCTTGCAAAAGCTGGCGGCCAATTACGTCAGCGGCTTTGTCATTTTGTTTGAACGCTCAGTACGTATTGGTGACAGCGTAAAAATTGACGGCTTTGAGGGCAAGGTAAGCGACATCAAAACCCGTTACACACTGATCCGCGCACTCAATGGCCGCGAGGCGATTATTCCCAACGAAAAGCTGATTACCGAACGGGTAGAAAACCTCTCGCTGGCCGACCCTAAAGTGTTGCTGTCCAGCGTGCTGACCGTAGGCTACAACAGCGATGTAATGCAGGTACAAGGCATTTTGTGCAAAGCTGCCCTGGCCCATACCCGTGTGCTGGCCGACCCTGAGCCGGTGGCCCACCTTACCCAGTTTGCGCCTGATGGGCTGGAATTTACCTTGCTGTTCTGGATTAACGACCCTGACAATGGCCAGATGAACGTGAAGAGCCACATTAATATAGAAATTTTGCATGCATTGCGTGCTGCGGGCATTCAGATTCCCTACCCGCAGCGTGTGCTGCACATGCAAGAGGCGGCTAAGTCATAAATGCCCTGCAATCAATTGCTATATTTTACATAGCTGCTTGAGCAGGTTTTACTTGGGTTGTGGCCTATTTATTTAACTTTTTAGGTCGCAGCTACGGCTCAAGCAGTTATTTAATGAATAACATGTTAGCGCTAAAGTCAACGTCTTACCCCTACGATAATTAACGCCACAAGCAGCGCCACACACACGCTAGACAGTGCCACCACATAACCAAACAAGCGTTGGTTTTCTTTGTCCAGCTGTTTGGCAACGGCACGCAGCTTGTCCATTTTGACCAGCTTTCTCTTTAACTGGTGCCGCTCGCTTCTTACGCTGTCCAGCATATTGAACAGGCTTTCAATTTGCGCTTTTTGCATGGCTTCGCTGACAGGCACTGGCGCAGGTGATGGCGGCGGCTTGAACTTGGGTTCTTCCAGACCGGCCACGCGCAGCATCTCGTCAAAGCTGCCGGGTGCCGTGGTGCCATACATTACCTGGGCAGCCTCTGCAGGATCTACCTTGGTACTGTCCAGCATGCGGTGCAGGTCGGCATGGGCTTGCTCGCGCTGGGCCGCTTGGGTACTGCTGGCAAAGTCACTGTCGGGCTGCATAAGCCGTACCAACCCCAAGCTCACCAGCTCTACCATCAGCTCGCCAATATCGCCAAAGCCGCGCAGTGTTTGAACGTACAGCCGCACCGTGTGGCTGCCGTCCACCGCCAGTAACAGCACCCGCAAGCGGCGTGGCAGCTCGCGTGGGTTGCGCCGCACCACGGCATTGCCGCGCTCGGTGCGCACCACCAAGTGGTCTAAATTATTTTGGAGGTCTTGTTGGGTGATCAAAGCCACGGCATGCTACTTACGCTGGAAAAATAATACTTAATCAGCATAACGTAATTGTTTCGCGATGTAAATCACCCATACAGACTAACAAAACTGATTGAAAGCAGCAAAGCAGAGGCCCAAGCCTATGCCAGCTCCGCGATCAGCTCAATTTCTACGCACGCTCCCATGGGGATTTGCGCCACACCAAATGCGCTGCGCGCGTGTGCCCCGACCACGGGGCCAAATACCTGGCCCAATAGCTCAGAGCAGCCGTTAGTGACCAAGTGCTGGTCAGTAAAGTCAGGCGTGCTGTTGACCAGGCTCATGACTTTGACAATGCGTTTCACACTGTTTAAATCACCACCGCCTGCTACACAGGCAGCGTGCAGGGCGGCCATCAGGCCTATGGCGCAGTTGCGTGCGGCCAGCTTGCCGTCGTCTAAACTGATGTTTTTTCCCAGCTGGCCCACCCATGCGCCGCCGTCTTTGCGGGCAATGTTGCCAGAGATAAACACCAGCTTGCCGGTTTGCACAAACGGCACATAGGCTGCAGCAGGCGCGGCTACAGCGGGCAGGTCAATATTTAAAGTTTTGAGATTGGCATAAACGCTCATACAGGCTCCGTTACAGTTACAAGATGCAAATTAAAAATTCACTCAAACCGTGATGGTATAGAACTTGGGCGCATTTTTGTCATGGTTGGCGGGTTTTGTAATGGGCTGTGCTGCGCAATTGCAGCAATCGGCGCTGTGGGCAGGTTATTTTTATATGGCATTTATGCTGCCAGCGCTCTATTTAGCTGCTCAAGCAGCTATGCAATTAGTAGTGTCCATGCAGTCTGTACCTGTGCAATACGCACCCATCAGGCGCGCTACTGTGCGTGCTGGTGTGTGCATGCTGGCCGCGCTGGCGCTAGGCTGGGGCAGCACGGGGCTGCGGGCGGTGGTTTTTCAGGGTCAAGCGCTGCCGCCTGCACTGGAGGCAGTGGACGTGCAAGTAGTGGGCGTGGTAGCTGCCATGCCGCAACGCAGCGACGCGGGGCTGCGGTTTAAGCTGCAGGTGGAATCGGCGCAGCGCACGGGCACTGCCGCGGCGCAACCTATCACCTTGCCGCCCCACATTTACCTCAGCTGGTACAGCGCGCTGCAGCGCAGCGAAGACCCCGCTGCTGTGCCATTTGCTACGCTGCAGCAAGGCAGCGCCGACCTGCGCGCTGGCGAGCGCTGGGCGCTGACCGTGCGCTTGAAAGCGCCACATGGCAACGCCAACCCACATGGATTTGACTACGAGCTGTGGCTGTGGGAGCAGGGCCTGCAGGCTACTGGCTATGTGCGTGCTACCCCGCGCGAAGCGGCCAGTGGCACAGCCCCGCGCAAGCTGGGCAGCACCTGGCAGCACCCGGTAGAGGGTGCCCGCCAGCAGGTGCGCGATGCTATCTTTACCGCAGTGCCTGACCCGCGCCTGGCGGGTGTGATTGCCGCGCTGGTGGTGGGCGACCAAGCCGCCATAGAACGTGCAGACTGGGACGTGTACCGCGCCACGGGCGTGGCGCATTTAATGAGCATATCGGGTTTGCATGTGACCATGTTTGCGTGGGTTGCAGCGCTGTGTGTGGGTGCACTGTGGCGGCGATTAGGTCATAGGGGCCGTGCCATGCATTGGCTGCCCGCGCAGCACGCTGCGCTGGTGGGCGGCGTACTGCTGGCTGCGCTGTACGCGTTGTTCAGCGGCTGGGGCGTACCCTCGCAGCGCACGGTTTGGATGTTGGGCACAGTGGCGCTGCTGCGTCTGTCGGGCAAGCAGTGGCCGTGGCCATTGGTGTGGCTGCTAGCCATGGCAGTGGTGGTGGCAATCGACCCCTGGGCGTTGCTGCAAGCGGGCTTTTGGCTTAGCTTTGTAGCGGTGGGCGTGCTGTTTGCAAGCAACGGGCGGGGCAGGGCGCAGCCTGCGCTGGATGACAACGCAACCGGCTTGGGCATTGACGATGCACCAGCACCAGCAGCCTCACGGCGCAGCAAGCTGGGCAAGCTGCGCAGCCACCCTGCCGCACGCAAACTAATCTCTGCCGCCCGCGAGCAATGGCTGATCACTCTGGCGCTTGCACCGCTTAGTTTGTTGCTGTTTCAACAAGTGTCAGTTGTCGGCTTAATCGCCAACGCTATCGCCATTCCGTGGGTAACTTTAGTCGTGACACCGCTTGCCATGCTGGGCGTGTTGGTGCATCCATTATGGTCAGCTGCTGCAGCTTGCGTGCAGCTACTAGGCGTAGTACTGGCATGGTTTGCCAGTTGGCCATTAGCTACGGTATCTATAGCTGCTCCAGCTGTACTTACGGGGTTTATTGCGGTATTGGGCGGTATTATGCTGGCCGTGCAGTGGCCGTGGACGCTGCGTGCACTGGGGGCGGCCATGGTGTTGCCCGCGTTGCTGTGGCACACCCCGCGCCCGGCGACAGGCCAGTTTGACCTGCTGGCGGCTGACATAGGGCAGGGCAACGCCGTGCTAGTGCGTACGGCACACCACAGCCTGCTGTACGACACCGGCCCACGTTTTTCACGCGAAAGTGATGCTGGCCAGCGCACGCTGGTGCCGCTCTTGCGCGCGCTGGGCGAGCAGCTAGACACTATCGTCGTCAGCCACCGCGACAGCGACCATTCAGGCGGCGCGCTGGCGGTGCAGGCCATGCAGCCGCAAGCTGCGCTATTGAGCTCGCTGGAAGACGGCCACGAAATCATCAATGCACGCGACCCAAAACAAGCTACCCAGCGCTGCACAGCAGGGCAACAGTGGCAATGGGACGGCGTGGATTTTCAAATTTTGCACCCCCTGGCTTCTGATTACAACGTGCCAAATAAACCCAACGCCTTAAGCTGTGTGCTGCGCATCAGCAACGGCCAACGCACTGCCTTGCTGGTAGCCGACATTGAAGCTGCGCAAGAAGCACGATTGATAGCAGACAACGCACCCCTGCAAGCCGACCTGCTGCTGGCCCCGCACCATGGCAGCAAAACATCGTCCACCGAAGCTTTTTTAGACGCCGTCAAACCCAAGCTGGCTGTTTTCCAGTCGGGCTACCGCAACCGCTATAACCACCCCGCGCCTGACGTAGCGCAGCGCTATGTTGACCGGCAGATTCAAATGATCGCCAGCCCCCGGTGCGGTGCGGCCACATGGCGCAGCGACTTGCCAGAGATAGTGGATTGTCAAAGGCAAAAAAACCAGCGTTATTGGCAGCACCAGTTACCGTGACGTGTTTGTTAAAAAAACGTGTTTAAGTGACCAGCACTTTGTACATCACCAATGCATCTACATAGCCCCACTGCAGGTGTTTAAAAGCACCCGGCAATGTGCCGACTATGTCGTAGCCTAACTTTTGCCACAGTTGCACAGCGCGCGTGTTGGTCGCTACTACTAAATTAAATTGCATGGCGCGAAAACCCATGGTGACAGCCTGGTGTTGCGAATGCTCGCACATCTGCGACGCAATGCCTTGGCCCTGCGCCTGCTGTGCCACCACATACCCGCAATTGCACACATGCGCGCCTTGGCCAGTTTGGTTGGCCTTGATGAAGTAAGTGCCCAGTAAATCGCCTGTGGCAGAGCAAGCTACAAAAGTGGCAGCAGGCAGATCTACCCATGCGGTGTGGATCTGTGCCTCGGTGCTGTCGGGCGCAAAAGAGTAGGTATCACCCGTTGAAAAAGTAGTGTGCAACAGGCCCCACACTGCAGGCCAGTCTGTTGCAATAAAAGGGCGAACGTGGACAGTTTGTGCGGACATGGTGTTGACTATAGCCTAGCCTGTGGGCCACTGGCAGGCGCGCAGACTGCTACCTACCGCACTATTGCGCAGGGCACAAAACTTGCTATGCTGTAGTCAGGAGACAAGAGTTTATGGCAAGCCCCCATCGCTACGACGAAATGCATGCAACGCCCACCACCGTGCGGCCGCACTACCAAAGCTACGGCGCGTGGCTGGCCAAGCAGCCGGGCGATGTGATGCGATCGCGCAGGGACGAGGCCGAGGTAATTTTTCGCCGTGTGGGTATTACCTTTGCTGTGTATGGTGACAAGGACGAAGACGCGAAATCAGGCAACGGGGGTACCGAACGACTGATCCCGTTTGACTTGATTCCCCGCATCATTCCCGCGCACGAGTGGGCCAGCATGGAGCGCGGCTTGGTACAGCGCGTGACAGCGCTCAACCGTTTTGTGCACGACGTGTACCACAGCCAGAACATTATCAAAGCTGGCATAGTGCCGGCCGACCAGGTGATGCACAACGCGCAGTTTCGCCCGGAGATGGTGGGTGTGAATGTGCCGCACGGTATCTACAGTCACATCGCAGGCATTGATATAGTACGTGCACCCGATGCGCAGGGTAACGGTGAATACTACGTGCTGGAAGACAACCTGCGCGTGCCCAGCGGCGTAAGCTACATGCTGGAAAACCGCAAGATGATGATGCGTCTGTTTCCCGATTTGTTCGCCGCCAACAAGGTGGCGCCTGTCGCGCACTACCCTGATTTGCTGCTGGAGACTTTGCGCGCTGTATCGCCCGACTCGTCGGCAGACCCCACTGTCGTTGTGCTCACGCCAGGCATGCTCAACAGCGCTTATTTTGAGCACGCTTTTCTGGCCCAGCAAATGGGCGTTGAACTGGTAGAGGGGCAAGACTTATTCGTCAAAGACAGCTTTGTGTATATGCGCACCACCCGTGGGCCGCAGCGGGTGGATGTCATTTACCGCCGCCTGGATGACGATTTTTTAGACCCTGCCGTGCATCGCCCTCAAAGCAGTTTGGGCTGCAAAGGTTTGTTGCAGGCCTACAAAGCGGGCCATGTGACCATCTGCAACGCCCCGGGCACAGGCGTTGCTGACGATAAATCCATCTACCCCTATGTGCCCAAAATGATCGAGTTTTATCTGGGTGAAAAACCTATTCTTAAAAATGTGCCCACCTATCTGTGCCGCAACCAAAACGACTTGCAGTACACCCTAGACCACCTTAAAGACCTGGTGGTCAAAGAAGTGCATGGCGCGGGCGGCTACGGCATGCTGGTGGGGCCAGCGTCTACAACCAGAGAGATCGAAGATTTTCGCGGTGCGCTGCTGGCCAACCCCAGCAATTACATTGCGCAACCCACTTTGTCGCTGAGCACCTGCCCCACCTTTGTAGACAGCGGTATTGCGCCCCGGCACATCGACTTGCGGCCTTTTGTCTTGAGCGGCAGGGCAGTGCAAATGGTGCCCGGTGGCCTTACGCGCGTGGCGCTCAAAGACGGTTCGTTGGTGGTCAACTCGTCCCAAGGCGGCGGCACCAAAGATACTTGGATTTTGGAAGGCTAGCGTTGGCTGAAAAGCACCCCCTTGTACATTTATATTGAGAGAACTTTTACTATGCTGTCCAGAACCGCAGACCATTTATTTTGGATGTCCCGCTACACCGAGCGCGCAGAAAATACTGCGCGCATGCTGGACATTAACTACCAAACCTCGCTCCTTCCGCAAACTGCAGCTGAGGCTAAAGCAGGCTGGGAAGGCGTGCTGTCCATCAGCGAACTAACCCCGCTGTATAACAACTGGCACAAAACTTTCAAAGCCAGCGAGGTGATGGAGTTTATGGTCAAAGACGAGATGAATCCATCGTCGATTGTCAGCTGCATTAAATCAGCCCGCGAGAACGCGCGCGCTGTGCGTGGCACGCTGACCACCGAGGTATGGGAGACGCAAAACCAGACTTGGCTGGAGGTGAACCGCATGCTCAAAGCAGGCGAGTTTGAAGAAGACCCCGCCAAATTTTTCGAGTGGGTTAAATTTCGCAGCCATTTAAGCCGGGGCGTCACGGTGGGCACCATGCTGATGGATGAGGCGTTGCACTTTATGCGGTTGGGTACGTTTTTAGAGCGTGCCGACAACACGGCCAGATTGGTGGATGTGAAGTTCCATGCCATTGAGTCAGATTTTTATGGTGACTTGCCAGAGAAAAACCAAGAGCATGATTTCTACCACTGGAGCGCTATTTTGCGCAGTGTCAGCGGCTTTGAAATCTACCGCAAGGTGTACCGCAACGTGATCAAGCCCGAGCGCGTGGCCGAGTTGCTGATCTTGCGGGCTGACATGCCGCGCTCGCTGCATGCCAGCCTGAATGCTGTGGTTGAAAACCTAAGCCTGGTGGCCAACGACCAGTCGCTGGAGACGCAGCGTGTAGCCGGCAAGCTGCGCGCCGAGCTGCAATACGGGCGCATCGATGAAATTTTGGCTACAGGGTTACATGCCTACTTAACGCAGTTTTTAGACCGCGTGAATACACTAGGCGCCCGTATCAGCCGGGATTTTTTAGTGCCATCTAATGTTTAGAACTTGCATCCGTGTTGAACTTAGGATGATGAA
>JANNCO010000320.1:0-5724 GCA_031386655.1 Polaromonas sp.
CGCCTTACCCAAGTGGGCCTGCTGCTGTGCCGGGTAGACGCCAACCGCGTGCGCCGCTACCAAGCCATGCCCGCCAGTGTGCAAGCCCTGCCGCACTTTGAATGCCAAACCTGCCACCGCGACCAGCCGTTTACCAGCGCGTTGCAGTCAAACACCAACGACCTTGAAAAAGCCGCGCAAACCGCGTTGCAAGCGCTCAAAGCGTTGGGTTACCAAGGGCTGAGCATGGACTTTGCCGTGCGCGGCGTGTGTGCTGATTGCGCCACCGAGACGCCAAGCACGGTGGTTGTCAATCCGACCGAGACGCCAGGCACGGTAGTTGTCAATCCCACCGAGCCACTAGGCGCGCAGCATGCTGCAGCGGAACTGCCCCATGCTGTTGGCGCGTAATCTAGCTTATCAATACGCCGGCGGCACGCCCATCAGCTTGCCCGACCTGGACGTACCGCAAGGCAGCGCGCTGCTGCTGCGTGGCAGCTCGGGCAGTGGCAAATCTACTTTGCTGGCGCTGGCTGCGGGCTTGCTAACTACTGCTACAGGCCAGCTGGAGGTAGCGGGCCAAAACCCGGCATTGCTCAGCGCTTCCCAGCGCGACGCTTGGCGTGGGCGCACAGTGGGTTTTTTACCTCAGCGGCTGCATTTAAGCGACGCGTTAACGGTGTTTGACAATTTAGGGCTGGCGTACTTTGCCATCGGTGCGCCCGCTGATAGTGCGCAAATAATGCGCAGCCTGGACGCGCTGGGCGTGGCAGATTTAGCGCAGCGCAAACCGCATGCACTGTCGGGCGGGCAGGCGCAGCGGGTAGCACTAGCGCGGGCGGTGTTGATGCAGCCTAAAGTTATTTTGGCCGACGAGCCCACTGCCAGCCTGGACGACGCAGCCGCGCACAGCGCCATCACACTGCTGGCGCAAACCGCGCAGCGCTGCAGTGCCACGCTGGTGGTGGCAACGCACGATGCGCGTGTCCCTACCGCTTTGGAGGGCCTTTTTAATGATAAAAATGGCCTCCAACCCAAGCAAATACTGCTCAAGCAGCTATGAAATCTATAGTACTTGCCTGGCAATATGTGCGCAGCCGCCCGCTGGCCGCAGCGTTGAACGTGCTGCTACTGGCGCTGGGGCTAGCGTCGATTAACTTTTTGCTGCTGGTGCAGCACCAAGTGCAAGCGTCTTTTGAGCGAGACCTGCAAGGCATCGACGTAGTAGTGGGTGCCAAGGGCAGCCCGCTGCAATTGATACTGGCGGGCGTTTTTCATATCGACGTACCGTCGGGCAATATTCCGCTGGCTGATGTGAAAGAGCTTGCCAAAAATCCGTCGGTTAAAACATTGATTCCCATCAGCTTGGGCGATAGCTTTGCGGGCTACCGCATCGTAGGCACCACGCCTGACTACATTACCTTGTACAACGCCAAATTGCAACGCGGCCAGATGTGGACCGCGCCTATGCAGTCTGTTGCAGGCCACAGCGCAGCCGCTGCCATGGACGCCATGGGCCTGCAACCGGGCATGCCGTTTGTAGGCAACCACGGCCTGGGCGCCAAAGGCCATCCCCATGGCGAGTCCCCGTACCAGCTGGTGGGCGTGCTACAAAAATGCGACTGCGTGCTAGACCGCCTGATACTCACCATGACCGAATCAGTCTGGCAAGTGCACGAAAAGGCCACCGCGCTGGATGCGTCAGACCAAGAAGCTTTAGAGGCAGACCGCGAGGTAACCATGGCGCTCATTCAGTACACATCGCCGTTGGCGGCGGTGACGTTCCCACGCTTTGTCAACACCACCACCGAGATGCAGGCGGCGGCACCCGCGATTGAAATGACACGTTTGTTTCGTATGCTGGGCGTAGGTACTGACGTGCTGCGAGGCTTTGCGCTAGTGCTTTTACTGATAGCTACGATCAGTTTATTGATTGCTTTGTGGAACGCACTGCGCGAGCGCCAAGCCGACTGGGCCATGCTGCGCCTGCTGGGGGCATCGCCCGCGCGCGTGGCCAGCGTGCTGGTATGGCAAGCGCTGATATTGACGATGATCGCAGGAGTTTTAGGGCTGGCTTTGGGCCATCTCTTGACAGGTCTGGTAGGCTATTTATTAGCTGCAGACAGGTCCATTCCCATCACGGGCTGGATCTGGTTGCCAGAGCAGGCGTGGGTGCTGGCTGGTGCAGTGGTGATGGCCTTGGTGGCTGCGTCACTGCCCGTGTGGGCTGCTTACAAATTAGACGTTCTCAAAATTTTACAATCGAGGTAATTATGACTTTCATTTCCAAATTTCTACTCACTTGTGCAGTTTGCGCCGCTGCTTTGAGCGCCACCGCCCAAACCGCACCTGCTGCAAAACCTGCAGCTAAGCCTGCTGCAACTGTTACCACCGCCACCACCACCACTGCCGGGCCCGACGCCGATGCGCAAAAAGACATGGCCCGCCACCGTGCCATTGCCGCCGCGCACGAAGGCGCAGCCAAATGTTTAGAATCAGGCAAAAAAGAAGAGGTCTGCCACAAAGACCTGCAAGCCGCCTGCAAAGGCATAGCCATCGGTAAATACTGCGGAATGAAACATGAACACTAAACTAATACCCGCCGCTTTGGTGGCTGCTGCCCTCTTGGGGGCAAGCTGGGCCTACGGCCAGCTAAGCTCGCCAGTGCCAGCTGTTAAGCCTGCTGATGCTAAACCTGCTGATACTAAACCTGCTGATGCTAAACCTGCGGGTGCCAAACCTGCTGGAGCAAAGCCCGAGGCTACCAAGCCTGCGGCTGGAACTGCTGCGGCCACAAGCGCAGCAAAACCTGCCAGCACCAGCAGTGCTGCCCAGTCTACAGACCCCAATGCTGCCGCGTTAGCCCAGTTTGGCGTACCCGCAGGCCAAGGCGCAGGCACACACGGTGCTAACAGCCCGTTTGCCGCCATCGTCGACCGCCCAGGCGTAGTGCCATGGAGCGTGCTGACGTCGATTAAAACCAAGGTGGACAACAAAAAAATAGTGCCCATTTTCACCATGAGCCAGATGGCGCTGAACCAAAAGTCACAAAAGGTGCAAGGCTTCATGATGCCGCTGGAACCGGGCGAAAAACAACGCCATTTCCTGCTTACCTCTGTGCCCATGAGCTGCGGCTTTTGCCTGCCCGGTGGGCCCGAGAGCATGATCGAAGTGCGCACTAAAACGCCCGTGAAGTACACATTGGAACCGCTAGTAATAGAAGGTAAATTCTTGGTGCTGAACGACGACCCTTACGGTTTGTATTACCGCATTACAGATGCGGCTACGGTGCAATGAGGCAGCAACGTGCAACCCGGGTGCACTACGCAGCATCGCGGCTGGCACTGCTTTCGCGCCTATCACGGCTATATATTGCAGGGCTTTTGATAGCGCTGGCAGCAGCGCAAACTTTCGGTTTAGTGCACCGCACTGTGCACAGCCCCCATGCTCAGCAGGGCTACATGCTTCAAGGTGACAGCGCGCACGAAGAATATGCCGTCGCTAAAGATCACCGGGATGCAAACAGTCACGGTGTAGCCCACCAACATGCACACTCTCACGCACACCAACAAATACATGAACAAGCACATGAACAAGCAGACGATCAGCATGACCAAGGCAGCTGGATAACCCAACTCTTTGCACACCAAGAAGGTGGTGACACTTGCCGTTTGATGGATGCGCAGGCTAGTAGCGATATGACTTTTGCGCTGGTAGCCCAAGTGTTACCTGCTCAACCAGCTATTATTACAATAGCATTTTCGCAAATTCTCTCCACCGCCCGGGTAGCTGCGTTGTTTGACGCGCGCGGCCCGCCTGCGGTACTTTAAAAAAACTCTGCCCATTTTGCTGACCTTGCGCGGCGCAACCCTGTTGGGTGCGCCGCTGGGCTGGCTTTGCTTTTTTAAAGAAAATCTGTATGAACACATCATTTACCCGCAGCGTGCTGGCGGTGTCAATCGCTTGCGCATGGGGCCTGCATGCGGCAGCCCAAACAGCCCCTAATTCGTCCGCCGGTCCGTCTACTAATGCCGGCACTGTCCCATCGCTCAAAGAAGTCACCATCACCGCCAACCCGCTGGGCAGCAACGACCTGATAGCACCTGCTGCGCAGTATTCGGGCACGGGACTATTGTTGCGCCGGCAAAGCACACTGGGCGAAACGCTGGCCAACACCCCCGGCGTGAGCAGCAGCTACTTTGGGCCGAATGCCAGCCGCCCCATCATTCGCGGGCTAGACGGCGACCGAGTGCGCATATTGCAAAACTCAGGTGCCAGCATTGATGCATCGGGCCTGAGCTACGACCACGCCGTGCCGCTCGATCCCATCGCCATTGAACGCGTTGAGGTTTTGCGCGGCCCCGGCGCGCTGCTGTATGGCGGCAGCGCGGTGGGTGGCGTGGTCAACGTCATCGACAACCGCATACCGCGTGAGGCCATTGAAGGTGTAGCGGGCAAGGCAGATGCTGGCTTGTCCAGCGGCAACAGGGGCAGAAACGGTGCACTGATGCTGGAGGGAGGCAACAAGAGTTTTACCTTGCATGCTGATGTGTTCTCACGCTCAAGTGGTGACGTGTCGGTGCCGATAGATTTAGCCTGTACCAAACCTGGCGCGCCCACACTGCAACGCAAAATATGCAATTCAGCAGCGACTGCCAAAGGTGGTGCACTGGGCGGGTCGGTATTTTTTGACCAAGGTTATCTGGGTGCATCACTGTCGGGTTTTAAAACCAACTACGGCACTGTGGCCGAAGACGAAGTCACTATCGACATGCGATCCAACCGCTTCGCGTTGGAGGGCGAGGTAAAACCGGGGGGCTTTGTGCAATCTGTCAAAGGCCAGTACAGCCGAACCGACTACCAGCACACCGAGTTTGAAGGCGCAGAGACTGGCACTGTGTTTAAAAACAAAGGCAATGACCTGCGCTTGGAAGCGCGCCATGCCAAGCTAGGCAACCTTGAAGGTGTACTAGGTTTGCAAACTGAAAAAACCAATTTTTCAGCAGACGGTGCGGAGGCCTTTGCTCCCTACAGCCAAACCAAGCAAACTGCGTTGTTTGCCTACGAAGAAGCTGCATTCAGCTGGGGCAAGATCAGCTTTGGCGGCAGGCTAGAGAGCGTGAAAATCCAATCATTTGGCAACCCGCAGGCAGCACGCTTTACGCCCGACTCGCGTAGCTTTAAACCTGCCAGCTATGCCGTAGGCGGCCTGCTGAACATCACACCGCAGTGGCAGCTAACTGGCAATGTTGCCGCCACCCAGCGCGCACCCAAAGACTACGAGCTGTTTGCCGATGGCCCGCACATTGCCACTGCAGCGTACGAAGTAGGTAATGCGGCTATTGACCGCGAAAGATCAACCAACCTGGATATTGGAGCCAAATGGAAAAGCGGGGCCAACACAGCACAATTTAATGTGTTTATGAACCGCTTTAAAAACTATGTTCTGCTGGACGCCACCGGCAATGCACGTGGCTTGGACGGTGAAGTCAACCCGCTTGATGTCGATGGTGATGGCGTAGCCGATAGCAGCGGCGAGGGCATCTTGCCCGAATACGCCTATGCCCAGGTGCCCGCCAAGTTTCGCGGTTTGGAAGCCTCGGGCAATTGGCGGTTGACTGAGGGTGACAGTGGCAAGCTAGACATGCAATGGCGCTTTGACACCGTGCGCGCTACCAACAGCAATACCGGTACCAGCCTGCCACGCATTGCACCCGTGCGCGTAGGCGCCACGCTGGTGTGGGG
>JANNCO010000201.1:0-6943 GCA_031386655.1 Polaromonas sp.
GCTCAACCAGCTATGCAATTAATAGTACTTACCATTCCAACAACCCAACAGAAACGCGGGCTGTTCAATCCAAGCAAAGAACAATGTGACGAGTCGGGTCCGTCTCGATGAAAAATACGTAGAAAGGCGCGCGTTGTTCAACCTAGCAAAACAAACACCTTGATTCGCGCGTGTTTTCGGAGTATTTTTGCAGCGAGATGCCCGGCTCGAGTCCAGCTTTCCGGTGCGCACGCTAACCGAGTAACCAACTCTCCAGCGCAGTAGTTCGCGTTCAAGTACAAAGTACGCTAGCGATCAAATACACAGAACGCTATAAATTCAATAGCTGCTTGAGCAGACTCTACGGCCTAGAAGCCTTATTTGGCTAATAAATTATTCACCTGCACCAAGTCTTCGGCTTTCAGCGTGCCATTGGCTTGGCGCAACTTAAGGCCGCCTACCAGCACGTCGTAGCGGGCTTTGGCCAGGTCGCGTTTGGTTTGGAATAGCTGGCTTTGGCTGTTGAGCACGTCGATGTTGATGCGCACCCCTACTTGGTAGCCTAGTTTGTTGGCGTCCAGCGCGCTTTGGCTGGAGGCTTCGGCGGCTTCCAGCGCTTTGACCTGGCCTTGGCCCGACTGCACGCCAAAAAAGGCGGTGCGCGTGGCCTGCGCTATGCCGCGCTTGGCGCCTTCCAGGTCGTTGCGCGCTTTGTCTTCCAGCTGCAAGGTTTCCTTGACGCGGTTTTGAATGGCGTAGCCTGCAAACAAAGGCAGGTTGAGCTGCAGGCCGATGCTGGCGGTGCTGGCGCGGTTGTTAATGGGCGCTACGTTCAAGCTGCGGTTAATGCCATAGCTGGCTACGGCGTCTATTGTGGGCTTGTGGCCAGCTTCGGCTTTGCGGGTTTCCAGCTGGGCTACTTCTAGCGCCAGTTGTGCGGCTTTCAGGCTGGGGTGTTCTTGCTCAGACTGGGTTACCCATGCACCTACATCACCGGGCACCACGGCGGGCAGTGCCAGTGGTAGCGCCACGGGGCGCGGCTCGGTATTGGTTTTGCCTACCAGTTGGTCAAGGGCTAGTTTTTTGACACGCAGGTCGTTTTCGGCGGCAATTTCTTGGGCAATTACCAGGTCAAAGCGGGCTTGGGCTTCGCGTGTGTCGGTAATGGTAGAGGTGCCCACTTCAAAATTGCGTTTGGCAGACGCCAGTTGCTCGGCCACGGCGGCTTTTTGCGCTTTGACAAAGGCCAGGCTGTCGTTGCTGGCCAGCACGTCAAAGTAGGCCTGGGCCAAGCGCACGATGAGGTCTTGCTCAGCGGTGGCCAGCGTGGTTTTGGCTAAATCGGCTTGCTTGTCGCCTTGCTCGGCGGTGGCTTTGTTGGCCGGGCGGTACAGTGGCTGCGCAGCGTTGATGGTAACGTTTTGCCCCGTGGGGTTGCGCGTAATGTCGGGGTTGGTGTTGTCGACGTTAGCGCGGTTGATACTCGCTGCCAGTCCGGCCGTGGGGTATAGGCCAGCCTTGGCTTGGGCGGCTCTGGCTAAGTTGGCCTCGTACTGCGACTTGGCCGACTGGAATGTTGCATCGTAGGTGTTGGCCGACTCATACAGCTGGGTAAGGTTTTGCGCCCGGGCTGGCGTGGCCAGCGTACCTAGCGTGCTGGCTATCACCAGGCTGATCAAAGCGGTGCCTTTGGGATCCGTCAGTGTGCGAACAGTGTTAGGCTTTTTCATAATATCTTTCCAATGAAAATTTAGTACTCAGGCACCGACGGGTCGGCCTCTACGCTCCAGGCGGCAATGCCGCCTGCAATATTGACCACCTGCTCAAAACCGTTTTGCGCCAGGTAGCGCGCTGCATGCTGGCTGCGTATGCCGTGGTGGCACAGGCACGCAATAGGGCGGTTAGTGGGCAGCTCGGCCAGGCGGCTGGGGATGTCTTGCATGGGCATGCTCAGCACGTCAAAGGCGCTGGCTGCACCAAACGGCCGCACCTGCGCGGTATGAAACTCCCAAGGTTCGCGCACGTCCAGCACCAGCGGCGTAGTGCCATGCAGGCCAGCCATCCATTGGGCAAATGCAGCAGGGCGAACTTGGTCGATCATGGCGCGCGCACGTTATTTAAAAGATGAACTTGGAGTCTTCACCAAAGCCCAGCAAGCGCGGGGCTACAGTGTCCCAGGGCTGCGTAGTGCGCGTGGTGCCATCGGCAGATTTGGTAACAAAGTTGGCCCGCATCATGGGCTCGTTACCCACCACAGCGGCCAGGCGGCCACTGGGTTTAAGCAACGCTAGCAGCGCAAGCGGTATGTGCGCCACCGAGCCTGATAAAACAATCACATCAAACATGCCGCCCGAGCCTAAGTCTTTGCTGCCGTCTGCAGTGTGCACCTCACAGTTTGAAACGCCAGCACGCTGCAAATTGGCGCGTGCCAACTGCGCCAGCTGGGGCACTATTTCCAGGCTGATCACTTGCTGCGCGCGGTGCGCAAGCAGTGCGGCCATATAGCCGCTGCCAGTGCCAATCTCCAGCACCTTCTCGTGCTTGTGCACTTCCAGGTCTTGCAGCATGCGCGCCTCTACCTTGGGTGACAGCATGCTGGCGCCAGAGCCCAGTGGAATCTCCATGTCAACAAACGCCAGCGCCTTGTGCGCCAGTGGGCAAAAATCTTCGCGTTTGACAGCCGCCAGCAGCTGCAGAATATGCGGGTCCAGCACGTCCCAGGGGCGTATCTGCTGCTCGATCATGTTAAAGCGGGCTTGTTCTATGTTCATATCAATTTTCTTCAATAACTGGCGTTAGGTCTGCGGTGTGCTTATTCCGCCGAACGCGGCAAGCTCTCAATTTTAGGCGGGCTGGCATCAGTTGCTGGGGGCTTGGGTGATTTACCTACAAATAAACGCATCAGCCAACTGGCCAGATCGTCCATGTAGCAGTACATCACCGGCACCACTACCAGCGTCAGCAGCGACGAGGTAATCACCCCGCCTATCACAGCCTGGCCCATCGGCGCGCGTTGCTCCGACCCTTCTGACAGCGCAAAGGCCAGTGGAATCATGCCAAATATCATCGCCAGCGTAGTCATCAAAATAGGGCGCAGGCGCACTTTGGCAGCTTGCAGCAAAGCATCTTCACGGCCCAGGCCTGCGCTGATGGTGTGGCCTTGCGCATCCAGCACAGGTTCGCGCGAGCGAATGGCAAAGTCCACCAACAAAATAGCATTCTTGGTCACCAAACCCATCAGCATCACCACGCCAATCACCGAGAACATGGACAGTGTCGAGCGGAACAGCAGCAGCGCTAACACTACGCCAATCAAGGTCAGCGGCAGGGACGTCATCAACGCTACCGGCTGGAAAAAGCTTTTGAACTGGCTGGCCAGAATCATGTAGATAAAAATCACCGCCAGTGCCAGTGCCGACACGGCGTAGCCAAACGATTCGGCCATATTCTTGGTGCTGCCGCCAAACTCGTAGCTGTAACCCGGTGGCATGGCAATACTGTCCATGGCGGCCCGCACGTCGGTAGACACCTCGCCTGGCGAGCGGCCATATACGTTGGCGTTAATCGATACTTCGCGCGACAGGCCGCGGCGGTTGATCTGGTTGGGCCCGGTAGATTCGCGCACGGTAGCTACTTGGTTCAGGCGCACCACGCTGGCGCTGCCGCTGACAGACGTTACTGCAAATGGCAGGCGCTCCAGGTCTTGCGGTGTGTTGCGCGCCTCGGGGGCAAGGCGCACGTTTACGTCATAGGTTTGGTCGTCTGCAGCGCGCCAGTTGCCCACCGTTTGGCCCGCTACCAAGGTGCGCAGGCTGTTGCCGATCTGGTTGACGTTCAGGCCCAGGTCAGAGGCTGCTTCGCGCCGCACGTCTACCTCTATCGTGGGCTTGCTGGGTTTAACGCTGGAATCCAAATCTACCAGCCCGGCAATGTCGCGCAGTTTGGTGGTGGCTTGCAGCGTTAAGCGTTCCAGCTCTTTAAGGTCACCGCCTTTGATCGAAAATTCTATTTGCTTGCCGCCGCCCACCGCATCACCACCCACAGCGCTGGTGACCGTAATGCCTGCTACGCCGGCCAGACGGTCGCGTATGAGCGCTGACAGTTGGTCTACATTGCGTTCGCGTTCTTTGCGGTCGATTAAGCGGATGTAGATGGACGCATAAATTTTGCCCTGTGCGTTGCCAGTGTTGATGGTAGACAGCGTGTAGCGTACTTCTGGAAATTCGCGGATGATGGCCTCGGCCTGGCGCGTTTTAGCCTCAGTAGCTTCCAGCGACGAGCCTACCGGGGTGTACAGCGACACATTGGTTTCGCCAAAGTCGGCCTTGGGTACAAACTCGGTGCCTACAAAACGCATCATCACAATGCTAAGCGCAAAGGTGGCCAGTGCGATGAGCAGGGTGGTTTTTTTAAACTTCAGGCTCCAGCGCAGAATATTCTGGTACGTGTCCGACAGTCTATCCGTGGCTTTTTCAAACCAGTGCGTCACGCGGCCTATGGTTTTGTCATACCAGTTGGTGGGTACAAATTCTTTGCCATGCCGGTCAATAGCCGGGTCGTGCCAGATGCTGGACATCATGGGGTCGAGCGTGAAGCTGACAAACATGGATATCAACACTGCCGCCACAATGGTGATGCCAAACTCGTGAAAAAACTTGCCAATAATGCCCTGCATAAAACCAATAGGCAAAAACACCGCCACGATCGACAGCGTGGTGGCCAGCACGGCCAGGCCAATTTCTTGTGTACCGTCCAGCGAGGCTTGGTAGGGCGTTTTGCCCATTTGCACATGCCGCACAATGTTCTCGCGCACCACTATGGCGTCGTCAATCAGCAGGCCCACACACAAGCTGAGCGCCATCATGGTGATGATGTTGATGGTAAAACCGAACAGGTTCATGAACAGGAAAGTGCCGATCAACGCGATAGGCAAGGTCAACCCGGTGATGACAGTAGAGCGCCACGAATTGAGGAATAAAAACACGATCAACACGGTAAGCAAAGCACCTTCGATCAGGGTGCGGCGCACGTTGTCGACCGACACGCGGATGGGGCGTGAATTGTCAATGATAGGTTCCAGCTTGACACCCGGCGGCAGCAGCGGGGTAAGGTCAGCCAGGGTTTTTTTAAGGCCGTCCACCACGTCAATAGTGTTGTCGTCTTGCGCTTTTTGCACAGACAGTAGCAGCGTGCGCTGGCCGTTGTACAAGGCCAGGCTTTCAGCTTCTTGCGCGCCGTCGTTAATGCGTGCCAGCATGCCCACAGTAATGGCTGCGCCCGATTTGCGGGTAACTATAATTTTGGCAAAATCTTCAGGCCGCTGCATGCGTGCCTGCACTTGCACCACGCGCTCTTGCGTAAGCGAGCGCACAGCGCCCACAGGCAGGTCTTGGTTTTCGTTGCGCACGGCGGTGACGATTTGGTCAGCGCTAACGCCATAAGATTCCAGCGCTTGCGGGTTGAGGTAAATATTAATCTCGCGCTTGGTGCCGCCCACCAGCGCTACCGAGCCTACGCCGCGCACATTCTCCAGGCGTTTTTTCAAAAATTGATCGGCCCAATTGGTCAGCTCTACTGGCGTTAAAGCTTTGCCTTTAGTCGGGTCGGGCAGCACCGCTACCGACCATACTGCGCGGCTGGACGGGTCGAAGCGCAGCACGCGGGGTTCTTTCACCTCGGTGCGCAGCAGTGGGCGTATGGCAGCTACCTTCTCGCGCACATCGTCAGCAGCTTTGCGGCCGTTCATGTTCAGCGCAAATTCAACCACTACCACCGACTGGCCTTCGTAGCTGCGTGAGGTGAGGGCGTTGATACCGGCAATCGAGTTGACCGCTTCTTCGATCTTCTTGGACACCTCGGTCTCAACTATTTCGGGTGATGCGCCGGGGTAGTCGGCCAAAATCACCACCACCGGAAAGTCGATGTTGGGAAATTGGTCAATCTTCAAACGCTGGTAGCTGAAGATGCCCAGCACCACCAGCGCCAACATCACCATGGTGGCAAAGACGGGGTTTTGCAAGCTGACGCGGGTGAACCACATGGTGCAGGTGTCTCGTGCGGGTTATTTACTGGCAGCTGTTGCTGGGGCAGCAGCCATGGTGGGCGTGGTGAGTGTGGCGGTTGCAGTAGCTGCAGGTGAATTTGCATTTGCATTTGCATTTGCAGAAGCTACATTAACTTTGCTACCTTCACGTAGAAAACCTGCACTGGACAACGTAACTACTGCTCCAGCAGCTATGTTTTTAGTAGCTACCATAGGCACGCCATTGGCGTCGCCGCGGGCTCCTACTTCAACACTTTGGTGCACCACGCTGCCGTTTTGGATCACTTGCACATAGGGCACAGGCTTGTCATTACGTACAGCGTTTTGCGGCACGCTTAATGCTTGCACCTTGGCAGTACCCAGCGTACCTTGGGCAAACAAACCTGGGCGCAAGCCTTCAGTTTTGCCCACGCTTAAATACACCAGCACGCTGCGGTTGCCCGCTACGGCGCTGGGGTTGATGCGGGTAACTACAGCAGGCACAGATTCGGTGCGGCCTTCAAACCGCAATGTGGCCTGTTGGCCTATGCGCACGTCGACAGAATCTGCTGCACCCAGCGGTGCTTCCAGCTCCAGCCGGGTGATGTCAATAATTTCTACCACACGCGCATCTACGCCCACACGCTCACCTGGCTGCGCCGCGCGCTGCGACACAATGCCGCTGATTGGTGCTTTGAGCACCGTGTCGTCTAACGATTTGCGTGCCACGTCGACCGCTGCCACGGTAGACGCGTAGGTTGATTTAGCCGCTGCCAAGCTGGCCGCTGAGATGTCTAGCGCCGTACCCGAAATAAAACCCTGGTTGACCAACGCTTTGTTGTTGTCATACGTGCGCTGCGCTATGTCTATCTGCGCCTTGGACGCATCGGCGCTGCGCTGGGCTTGCGTTACGCGCGACTGGTATTCAGACGAGTCGATGCG
>JANNCO010000421.1:0-3871 GCA_031386655.1 Polaromonas sp.
CGCGAGCACCTAACCCCCGGTGTGCCGATGATCGTTTTGGAAACTGCGTTGCCGATTAAATTTGCCGCCACTATTGTGGAAGCTTTGGGCCGCGAGCCTGATCGCCCGGCGCAATTTATCGGTATTGAAGATTTGCCCAAGCGCGTGGTTCATCTGGCTGCTGATGCACGGATAATTATGGAATTTATCCGCAATAATGTATGAGTTTTAGTGGTTCTAGGCCGTAGAACCTGCTCAAGCAGCTATTTAATTGATAGCGTAACAATTAATGACCAATGTTGTGTTGTACGCTGTTCCGCAGGTCTCGCACCAAAATCTCGTTTAATTTTTTATAAGTTGCACCATGAAAGTTTGCGCATGAAAGTTTGTCCATGAAAGTTATCGGCTTTGCCGGGTTCTCTGGCTCTGGCAAAACCACGCTGGTAGAAAAGCTGATCCCCGTGTTGAAAGCGCGCGGCCTGCGCGTGAGCGTGGTCAAGCATGCGCACCATAAGTTTGACATTGACCAGCCCGGCAAAGACACGTATCGCCACCGCGAGGCGGGCGCCTTTGAAGTGGTGGTCGCGTCGGGCAGGCGGTTGGCGTTGTTGCGCGAGTTTGAAAAACCCACCGAGCTCAAAGTACACCACCTGATAGCCGAGCTGTATGACGGGGTGGACTGGGTGCTGGTAGAGGGTTTTAAGGAATGCGATTTGCCCAAGATTGAAGTGTGGCGGCCCACTTTAGGCAAGCCTGCACTGTACGACAATGACGACTTTATTGTGGCTATTGCCACCGACGCGCCTGAGCAGATTAGCGCAGGCACCCAGCGCCCCGTGCTGGATGTGGGTGATGCACCAGCGGTGGCGCAATGGCTGCTAGACCAAGGCGACAGGTTTGACTACGACAATACAAAATACGCATAGCCCGATATCAGTAGCCCACCATTTGCAAATAGTACCTGTAGCAAAATACATTCCATGACCGCACCTGCCAAATTCCCACCCTTGCGGTCGCTGGACGATGCACTGGCCGAGCTGCTGGGCAAAGTAGCGCCATTGCAAGGCGAAGAACTGGTGTCCACCTTCGACGCTGACCGCCGCGTGCTGGCCCGCGCTGTCACATCGGCGCTGAATGTGCCGGGTTTTGACAATAGCGCCATGGATGGCTATGCCGTGCGCTCTAGTGATGCAGGCCAAGCAGGCGCAGTGCTGCAAGTTGCGCAGCGCATACCTGCAGGCCACTTTGGCCAAGCCCTGCACGCAGGCCAGGCAGCCCGCATTTTTACCGGCGCACCTTTGCCGCCCGGTGCCGACGCAGTGGTGACGCAGGAAGACTGTACCGTATTGGACTCTGGCCAAATCCAAACCGACGCTACCGTGCGAGTCAACGTAGCTGCCCAGCACGGCCAATGGGTACGCCGCGCTGGCGAGGACATTGCCCAAGGCGCGGTGGTGCTGCCCCAAGGCACCCTGCTGGGTCCCGCCGAGCTGGGGCTGGTGGCCAGCATCGGCCTGCACCAGCTGCACGTTACGCGCCGCGCGCGGGTGGCATTGTTTTCTACCGGTGACGAGTTGGTTATGCCGGGCGACATAGCTCCGCAAGATTTAAAACCCGGCACCATCTACAACAGCAACCGGTTTTTTCTGCGCACCTTGCTGCAGCGCGCAGGGTGTGACGTGACCGACCTGGGCATCGTGCCCGACAACCGCGCAGCCACAGTGGCTGCGCTGCAAGCCGCAGCGCACAACCACGACATGATCGTCACCAGCGGCGGCGTGAGTGTGGGGGAAGAAGACCACATCAAACCCGCTGTACAACAGCTGGGCAGCCTGGACCTGTGGAGCATCAGCATGAAGCCTGGCAAACCCTTTGCGTATGGCACCGTGGGCGCGGCACATTTTGTGGGCCTGCCGGGCAACCCCGTGTCCAGCTTCGTCACGTTTTTGCTGCTGGTGCGGCCCATGCTGGCAGCGTTGCACGGACAAAGCAGTCATTCATCCACTATTAAATCCATAGCTGCTCGAGCAGACTTTACCTGGGCTCGTGCCGATAAACGCCGAGAATTCTTGCGTGCAAGGCGTAATGAACACGGCGGCCTGGACGTGTACCCCAACCAAAGCTCGGGCGTGCTGACCTCAGCTGTGTGGGCCGACGGGCTGGTAGACAACCCTGCGGGTACTACCATTGCCCTGGGCGATACGGTGCGATTTATACTGTTCGACCATCTGCTGGCCTGATTGTCGTTATCCTGTCCTTAACCTACGCTAACACTACCAACATCACCACCAAATAGCGCGCTTACTTGCCCATGAAAAATATCACCGTTAAATACTTTGCCTCGATTCGCGAAGCTGTGGGATGCGGAACAGAACCACTAGCCACTGCAGCCGCTACGCTAGGCGCTTTGCGTGCCGAGCTGGTCGCGCGTGGCGGTGCTTACGCCGAGGTTTTGGCAGCAGGCCAAGCCGTGCGCCTGGCGCTTAACCACACCATGACCGATGACGCGCAAGCCTTGCCCGATGGTGCCGAAGTAGCTTTTTTCCCCCCGGTCACAGGCGGTTGATATGCAAGCATCTGTACAGGCCCCCAGCGCTACCCCACATGGTGTCCCACGCGTAGCGATTCAAACACTTGATTTTGATGTGGCCGTCGAAATCGCCACACTGCGCGCAGCAGACAAGGGCGTGGGCGCGGTGTGCACTTTTATCGGCACGGTGCGCGACCGCAATGATGGGCTGGCCGTTAGCACGCTGGAGCTGGAGCATTACCCCGGAATGACGGAAAGTGCCATTGAGGCGATGATTGACGATGCCCTGCAGCGTTTTGACATCTTGGCAGCGCGTGTAGTGCACCGTGTGGGTTTGCTGCAGCCGCTAGACCAAATAGTCATGGTGGCAGTAACGTCAGCCCACCGCGGCGAGAGCTTTAAAGCCTGCGAATTTTTAATGGATTACCTCAAAACCCAAGCCCCATTTTGGAAAAAAGAAGCCACGCCCCAAGGCGCGCGCTGGGTGGATGCGCGCGTCAGCGACGACGCCGCATTGGCCCGCTGGGGTATTGCAGCACGCAACTCAGCCAGCTAAAAAAGCTTAAAAACCGTCTGTTACATAGATTGCTGTTACAAAGTTCGCTTCAATTTTCTGAGCGCGAAATTACAACGATTTCAATAAGTTAGCGGGCAAAGTCAAAGTAGTTTGCAACTTGCGCAAAGTTGGAGTAAATTTCGAGGTCTAGCTTGTAGAACGTTGATTTCAATGGAGAAATCCCTCCCATCCATCCCTGTTAAGCGCTACTTCACGATTGGTGAAGTCAGCGAGCTGTGCGACGTCAAGCCGCACGTGCTGCGCTATTGGGAGCAAGAATTTACGCAGCTAAAACCCATGAAGCGGCGCGGCAACCGCCGCTACTACCAGCACCATGAGGTGCTGATGATTCGCCGCATACGCGACCTGCTGTACGACCAGGGCTTTACCATCAGCGGCGCACGCAACAAACTGCACGACCTGGTGCAAACCGAGCGCGACCGCCGCAAAGCTGGCGAAGTGATGCTGGACGGTGTCGATGTGCTAGACGGTGCTGATTCGCAATTGCCTGCGGATTTTGGCGATACCGAATTTGAAGACAGCGGCATGGACGCGCACAACGACATCAATCCACTGCATGTGCCCATCATGCAACTGCGCCGCGAGCTGTTTGAAATTCGTGACTTGCTGGCAGTGCCTGTATAGCCCGGTCCACTGTCTGCGCTACTGCAGGTTTGCACTGTGCCCCTGCCCAAGTTACGCGTCTGCTTCACGTTATAATCATGCTCTTCGGTGTGTGGCGCAGCCTGGTAGCGCACTTGCATGGGGTGCAAGGGGTCGAAGGTTCGAATCCTTTCACACCGACC
>JANNCO010000370.1:0-2796 GCA_031386655.1 Polaromonas sp.
GCACTGTCGGCGGCATGGTGGCCGCGGGCTTGTCGGGCCCGGCGCGCGCCAGCGTAGGCGGCGCGCGTGACTACGTGCTGGGCTTGCAAATGGTCAACGGCAAGGCCGAGCAATTGACCTTTGGCGGCACGGTAATGAAAAACGTGGCCGGTTACGACGTGTCACGCTTGGTGGCGGGCAGCTGGGGCATGCTGGGTGTCATCACCGAGGTATCGATCAAGGTGCTGCCGGTGGCCCCTGCCGAGGCCACGCTGTGCTTTGCGATGGCGCAGGCCGATGCGTTGGCCCAGCTGAACCACTGGGGTGGCCAGCCGCTGCCCTTGAACGCCAGCAACTGGGTGCAAGACGACGGCAAACCGCTGCTGTTTGTACGCCTGCGCGGCGCGGTGGCGGCGGTAGAAGCGGCCTGCCGCAACATGCTGGCCCAGCACCCCGGCCAGCGCATGGACACCGCGCAAAGCGCCGCCGACTGGGCGCTGTGCCGAGATTTGCAGCTGCCGTTTTTTACGCAGCCACCCACGCCTGATGCTTGCCTGTGGCGCATCAGCGTGCCGCAAACCGCGCCCGTGCTAGATGTGCCACATGCGCAGCTGATTGACTGGCACGGCGCGCAGCGCTGGCTGTGGGCACCGGCCAGCGAAGGTGCGCACCTGCGTGCCGTGGCCCAGGCTGCGGGCGGGTACGCTACACTATTTGTAGCTGGCCAAGCAGAACCTACCTGGGTTGGAAGCCGATTTACTGCATTAAAAGCACCGCTCGAGCGTATTCACCGCCAGCTTAAAGCCGAATTTGACCCTGCGGGCATCTTTAACCCCGGCCGCACGCCGTGGTTTAACTAAACAAGTACAAGAGACTAGCCATGCAAACCAAGCTCAGCCCCGAATACGCAGGCACCACAGGCGGCCAGGAGGCCGAGGCTATTTTGCGCAAATGCGTGCACTGCGGTTTTTGCACCGCCACCTGCCCCACCTACCAGCTGCTGGGCGACGAGCTGGACGGCCCGCGCGGGCGCATCTACCTTATTAAGCAAGTGCTGGAAGGCGCGCAGCCTACGCGCAAAACCCAACTGCACCTGGACCGATGCCTGACCTGCCGCAACTGCGAAACCACCTGCCCCAGCGGCGTGGAGTACGGCCACCTGGTCGACATTGGCCGCAAGCTGGTGGACGACAAAGTACAGCGCCCCGTGGCTGAAAAAGCGCTGCGCTGGGCACTGAAAGAAGGCTTGCCATCGCCGCTGTTTGCACCCGCCATGGCGGTGGGCCAGGCTGTGCGCGGCCTGCTGCCAGCGGCCCTGAAAAACAAAGTACCCGCCAAACAGCACGCTGGCACCTGGCCCACGCGCACGCATGAGCGCAAGGTGCTGATGCTGGCCGGCTGCGTGCAACCGGCCATGCAGCCCAACATCAACACCGCCACCGCCCGTGTGCTGGACGCAGCAGGCGTGCAAACCATTGTGGCTGCCAAAGCCGGCTGCTGCGGCGCGGTAAAGTACCATTTAAACGACCATGACGGTGGCAAAGCGCATATGCGCGCCAACATTGACGCGTGGTGGCCGTATGTAGAGCGCGATGAAGTCGAGGCGATCGTGATGAACGCGTCAGGCTGCGGCGTGATGGTCAAAGACTATGGCCACGTGCTGCGTGATGACGCGCAGTACGCCACCAAAGCCGCCCGCATCAGCGCGCTGACGCAAGACCTCTCCGAGCTGCTGCCCATGCTGGTGGCGCAACTGCAAGGCCAGCTCAAAGCCGCGCCGGGCACCATGGCGTTTCACCCGCCGTGCACGCTGCAGCACGGCCAGCAGCTGCGCGGCGGGGTTGAGCAGCATTTGGGCGCACTGGGTTTTGACGTGCAAACCTCGCCCTGCGAACCACACTTGTGCTGCGGCTCTGCCGGAACCTACAGCGTGCTAAACCCTGGCATTGCTTACCAGCTGCGCGACCGCAAACTGGGCAATTTGCAAGCACTGGCACCTGCACAAATCATCTCAGCCAACATTGGCTGCATTGCGCATCTACAAAGCGGCACCACCACACCCGTGCGGCACTGGGTAGAGTTGCTGGACGATGCGCTGACGGCGTCTGACAGGGCTTGAATGTAAGCAGGCGGTTTGGCACGTTGGTATCTTTGCCTCTGCGCATGTTTGTGTTGACGCTTTTGTAGTCTTCGCAAGCACCGCGCGCTGCTGCGTCATTGTGGTGTAGCTGCTGGCTAGGCGTGAGTATCGTTAAGTTGGTTGCTTGACTTCGCTTTATTGAGTTGGTCGCTTGGCTTGGCGTGCGCACCGGAAAGTTGGACTCGAGCCGGGCATCTCGCTGCAAAAATATTCCGCAAACACGCGCGAACTGAGGCTTTTGGTGCGCTAGCTTCAACAACGCGCGCCTTGCTGCGTATTTTTCATCGAGACGGACCCGACTCGTCACATGGTTCTTTGCTTGGTTTGTGACAGCCCGCGCGCCGGAAAAGCCGGACAGATGATGTAAATACTATCGATTGCATAGCTGGTTGAGCAGGATTTACTTGGGTTAGTGGCCCAAAGCACTCTAAAAACAGGCCTCAGAATACGTCCAGCGTGCCCCACAGCAGATAAACCCATCAACCCAGTATTCGCGGCGCAGTGCAGGCCTTGGGGTTGCGCCCCGATCAGGGCGGCGGGCTCGAAGCGCGCAGCTTTTGGGGACAAGAAATTTAGATGTCTGAGCGCAGCGAGTTTCTAAATTTCCCCCAAAAGCGAGCACTGCAGATGCTTACCCCGAGGGGGGCCGCCGACCGGGGCGCAACCTCAGGGCCTGC
>JANNCO010000382.1:0-7137 GCA_031386655.1 Polaromonas sp.
AGAAATTTAGATGTCTGAGCCGCAGGCGAGTTTCTAAATTTCCCCCATTTTGAGTACTGGAGATGCTTGCCGAAGGCCCGTGGTGTCGGGTGGAAAAAGGCCTAGGCCACAGCTGGGCGCGTTCTGGTACAACAAACAAAGCAACGCAAAAAACGCCCTAAAAACACTTCAAAAGGCATTTCCATCAACAAAACAGCCACTAACCCAAGTAAATCCTGCTCAAGCAGCTACGAAATAGATAGTAGATAGCCAAACTCAAATCGCAATCAACTGCTTACCTGATAGCAATGCGAAAATACAGGCTATGAGCACCACATTCCACATTGCCCCCTCCATCCTGTCCGCCGACTTTGCCCGCTTGGGTGACGAGGTCAAAAACGTCATTGCTGCTGGCGCCGACTGGGTGCACTTTGATGTGATGGACAACCACTACGTGCCCAACCTTACTTTCGGCCCAATGATCTGCCAGGCGATTAAGCCGCACGCTAAAAAGCCCGACGGCAAAGGCGGCTTCATCAATGTGCCGATGGATGTGCATTTGATGGTGCAACCCGTAGACGCCGTGGCCGCCGCCTTTGCAGACGCAGGGGCCGATTTCATCAGCTTTCACCCCGACGCCTCGGGCCATGTGCACCGCAGCATCCAGGCCATTCGCAGCAAAGGCTGCAAGCCTGGCCTAGTGTTCAACCCCGCCGCGCCGCTAGATGTGCTGGACTGGGTGATTGACGACATTGACCTTATCCTCATCATGAGCGTGAACCCCGGATTTGGAGGCCAGTCATTTATTGACAGCGCACTGCGCAAGATAGAAGCTGTGCGCAAACGCATTGACGCCTGCGGCAAAGACATTCGCCTGGAAGTGGATGGCGGTATCAAGGTAGACAATATTCGCCGTGTGGCCGATGCCGGGGCTGATGCCTTTGTGGCAGGCAGCGCCATCTTTGGCAAGCCTGACTATAAAGCAGTGATTGACCAAATGCGCGCAGCGTTAGCTTGAATATCGCTTTGCTGGAATGCTAATTTCAACCTCACTTCACACTAAAACGTTGCGTCCATGCGCTTAGACAACTCCGGTCTGCAAGCCGCCATTGTCGATCTTGACGGCACCATGATCGACACGGTGGGCGACTTTGAACTGGCTTTGAATTTGATGCTGGCTGATTTCGACAGCGCACCCGTAGAGCGCAGTTTTATTCAAACCGCTATAGGCCAAGGCAGCGAAAACCTTATACGCCGCACCCTAGAATTTATACAGAATCGTGCTGCAGAGCCCAATAAACCTGCTCAAGCAGCTATGAAATTTATAGTATTTGAAACTGCACTGGAGCGCTACCAGCACCATTACCTGACCGTCAATGGCCAAGCCAGCCAGGTGTACCCCGGCGTGGTGCAGGGCCTGGGCCACCTGCGTGCAATAGGCTGGCAGTTGGCGTGTGTTACCAACAAGCCTGGCGCATTTGCCCGGCCCTTGCTGCAATCCAAAGGCTTGGCAGGTTACTTTACCCATGTGTTTGGCGGCGATGCGTTTGCGCGCAAAAAGCCTGACCCTTTGCCCATTCTTAAAGCCTGCCAAGCGCTGGGCATACCGCCCGCGCGCACGCTGGTAATCGGCGACAGCAGCAACGATGCGCTGGCTGCCAGAGCCGCAGGCTGCCCTGTGGTGCTGGTCACGTATGGCTACAACCATGGCCAACCTATCAGCGCGGTAGACTGCGATGCACGCTTGGGCAGCTTGTCGCAATTGCAAGAGTGGCTGGCCCAAACATACGCTGCACAAGCTAAGGCATAAAAAAAGCGCCCCCAGGAGCGCTTGGTTTTGCAGCCATCAGGGCGTCAAGACTTATTACCCAGCAGCGCGTCTTTCAGCTTCCAGTCCGCTGGCTGTTTGCCTAGCCAAATGCTGAGCAGCGCGTTAAAAAACTCTGGCTCTTTGAATGGTTCGCCATAAGGCTTGCCTTTGATGCTGATGATGGTGCCTGCGCCGTTCACCCAGTCGATGGTAAAAACATCACCGGTTTTCAGTTGCTTGTAGTCACTGAACATCTGGCTCATGCGCAGCAATGCTGGAACTACTTTAGAAAAATCACTTTTAGGCATGTTGTCTTCTACGCCGCGCGAGAATAATTTACCCAGCTCGCCCGCATCAATGTCGCGCAGCATGACTACCTGTATGCGCTTGTTGCCAGGTTGGCCTAGGGCCTCATCTGACGTGGGCGCTTTTTTACCCAAATACAAACCTGCAGCATAGACCTTAAAAATTGCTTTGTAGCGTGTACCGGCGCCATTAAGCTGCAGCTTGCCGCCGCGTAAGTCCACGCTATTGTCAAATTTAACGCCGCTGACCTCGGTGGTTTGCGCCGATAGGGTCGCAGGCGCAACTGCCACAGCGGGCGCAGTTTGGGCTGTGGCACCCGTATTGAAAGAGATCGCAGCCACCATCAGCAGCGAGAAAGAAGTTTTGCGGGATAGCAACATACAGGGTTCTCCGAAAAGCACGAACGTGCTAATTTGTGTCACTAGTATCGCCATGTTGCCTTGCGGTGAACAGAGGGTTTTTACGGCTTCCGACAGTCGATTTCTCATCTGAACCACAGTAAGCCACATCGAATAAAACTATTGAATTACCGCATAACGTAATGAACAAGCTTTTGTGTCTGCTACACTTATATTTATGTCAGTGTTCTACATCACAAAATATAGCGCCCCTGTGCGGGGAGCTTGGGATTGGCGTACGCCAAAAATCTAGAGTGATGAAAGCGGCACCGTGCCGCACCCGTGTTGTGTGCAGTCTGTCGCACAATTTACCGTAAGAACAAGTCCAGCGTCTTTTTGTTTAGCACCCTGGGCCGCCCCTTCAGAGGCCAAACCATGATCACCGAACTAGAATTCAAAAGCCTGCAAACCCAAGGCTTTAACCGCATTCCACTAGTAGCCGAGGCGTTTGCCGATTTGGAAACGCCGCTGTCGCTGTACCTCAAACTCGCTCACGGCAAAAACAGAAACGAGTCTGCTGACCGCAGCGCTGGGCTGCCCCAAGAGGGGGCCGTCGGTAGCTCGGCCCAATCCAGCGGTGACTACTCGTTCCTGCTGGAATCCGTAGTTGGCGGCGAGCGTTTTGGGCGCTACAGCTTTATTGGCCTGCCTGCGCGCACAGTGTTGCGTGCCAGTGGCTTCGGTGCCAGTGCAACAACCCAAGTGCATACCGACGGCGCGTTGGTGGAGACTTTGCCCGGTAACCCGTTAGATGCTATTGCAGCATTCCAATCGCGCTTTAAAGTGGCGCTGCGCCCAGGCTTGCCGCGTTTTTGTGGTGGCTTGGCAGGCTACTTTGGCTACGACACGGTGCGCTATATCGAAAAGAAATTTGAAGCATCGTGCCCGCCCGACACCCTGGGCTGCCCCGACATCATGCTGCTGCTGTGCGAAGAGCTGGCCGTGATTGACAATTTATCAGGCAAGCTGTATCTCATCGTTTACGCCGATCCAGCTCGGCCCGAAGCCTACTCACAAGCCAAAAAACGCCTGCGTGAACTCAAAGACCAGTTGCGCACCAGCGTGACTGCGCCCGTGGTCAAACCGTCGCAAGACTACCCGGTGGAACGCGAGTTTACCAAGGCTGATTATGTGAAAGCCGTAGAGAGCGCCAAAGAGATGATCGCCAATGGCGACTTTATGCAAGTGCAAGTAGGCCAGCGCCTTAAAAAGCGCTACACCGAATCGCCACTTTCGCTATACCGCGCCCTGCGATCATTGAACCCATCACCCTATATGTATTACTACCATATGGGCGATTTCCATATTGTTGGTGCCTCGCCTGAAATTTTAGTGCGACAAGAAATTATCTCTACAGGTGAGACCAAAATCACCATCCGCCCGCTGGCTGGCACACGCCCCCGCGCTGCATCGCCCGAGGCTGACAAAGCAGTCGAGCACGAGCTGCTGGCCGACCCCAAAGAACGCGCCGAACATGTGATGCTGATCGACCTGGCCCGCAACGACATTGGTCGCATCGCCAAAATTGGCAGCGTCAAAGTGACCGAAGCTTTTGCGGTAGAACGCTACAGTCACGTCATGCACATCGTCAGCAATGTTGAGGGTATTTTGAACAACGGCATGGCGAGTATGGACGTGCTGAAAGCTACCTTCCCAGCAGGCACGCTGACCGGAGCACCCAAAGTGCACGCCATGGAAATCATTGACCAGCTTGAGCCCACCAAGCGCGGCATCTACGGCGGCGCGTGCGGCTACTTAAGCTTCGCAGGCGACATGGATATCGCCATTGCTATTCGCACCGGCATCATCAAAGACGGCATGCTGTATGTGCAAGCAGCAGCGGGTGTGGTGGCAGACTCTGTGCCCGAACTGGAATGGAAAGAAACTGAAGCCAAGGCGCGCGCCTTGCTGCGGGCGGCTGAACTTGTGGAAGAGGGACTGGAATGAATATGAATACCAATACCAATACCAACACCGAACTTCCGGACGCGAAGGACGCTAAGGATTCGCGAAGGACGCAAAAGAACAGCCAAAATTTCGATGATGATTTTTCGCATGAAATTATTGGTGCACTGGTGGAAGTGCAGCGTGTACTGGGAGTTGGGTTGCTTGAAAGTGCATACGCTGCTGCTTTAGCTATTGAGCTTAAAGAGCGAGAACTGTTCTTTGAGCGTGAAGTCGCCATCGAGGCAAACTACAAAGGCTACAACTTGGGCACGGTATACAAGGCTAATTTTATTGTTGAAGAATCGGTCATTGTTGAACTAAAAGCGATCGACATGGTGGCTGACGTGCATCGCGCGCAGTTGTTGTCTTACCTTCGTTTGTCTGGTTTGAAGCTTGGATTGCTAGTCAATTTTCATGCTTTCCCAGTAGTCAAAGGCATTCACAGAATGGTCAACAAACTATGAAAGCTACACAACCCCACTTTGGCTGTTCTTTATCTTCCTTTCGAGTCCTTCGCGAATCCTTAGCGCCCTTCGCGTCCGGCAGTCCGCTCCCGCCCTCAGCCAAGCCAAGGAGCCAGACATGAAACTTTTGATGATCGACAACTACGACAGCTTCACCTTCAATATCGTTCAATACTTCGGCGAGCTGGGTGCACAGGTCACCACGCTGCGCAACGACGAAGTGAGTGTGCAAGAGCTGGACCAGCGGTTCAAAGAAAAAAAGTTTGAGCGCCTTTGCATCTCCCCCGGCCCTTGCTCGCCCACCGAGGCGGGCATCAGCGTGGCCGCGATCAAGCACTTTGCAGGCAAGCTGCCCATCCTAGGTGTGTGCCTAGGCCATCAAGCCATTGGCGCAGCATTCGGCGGCAAGATCATCAGGGCGCAAGAGCTGATGCATGGCAAGACCAGTGTGATCACCACCACGCAAGAGGGCGTGTTCAAAGATTTGCCCAAGCAGTTCACCGTTAACCGCTACCATTCGTTGGCGATTGAGCCGGGCACCTGCCCCCCAGAATTGGTGGTAACCGCTAAGACAGACGACGGCGAGATCATGGGCGTGCGCCACAGTGGTTACGCGCATGGTGTGCGTATCGAGGGTGTGCAGTTTCACCCTGAGAGCATTTTGACCGAGCACGGCCACGCTATGCTGAAAAACTTTTTACTATGAAAATAGTAGCTGCTTGAGCAGTATTTACCTGGGTTACAGATCTATTTGATCAATAAATTAAGCATTTAAAGCATGAAAGGGCAGGTATGGCGGATTTAGGCATTCAAAACATTGGGCTTTTCATTTTGGCAGGCTGGGCGCTGAACTTAACCCCCGGGCCCGATGTGTTCTACATGATCACCCATGCGCTCAAGAGCGGTTGGCGCGCGGGCGCGGTGGCGGTTTGTGGCATTACTGCAGGCTGCTTTGTGCATGTGGCGGCAGCTACCGTGGGCTTGAGCGCGCTGATCACTGCGTCAGCCACGGCGTTCAGTGTTATCAAATGGATTGGTGCTGCATATTTGGTCTATGTGGGCTGGGGCATGCTCACCAGCAAAACCCCGCACACCCACTCGTTAGCGGCACCCACGCTGGCGCAACCCTCTACGCAGGCAAACTATCGAAAAATTTTCACACAAGGTTTTTATACTAATGTATTGAACCCTAAAGTCGCGCTGTTCTTTTTAGCCTTCTTGCCGCAATTCATTAGCCCTACTGCGTCACAGCCGTGGCTAGCGTTCTTGGCGCTGGGCGTGCTGTTTAATGTGAATGCCATTCCTGTGAACTTAGGCTACGTCACACTGGCAGCATGGGTCAGCCAGCGCAGTGCGGTGCTGCAACGCGGTATGCATTGGCTAGAACGCGCAGCGGGTGCTATGTTTATGGGTTTTGGATTTAAATTGGCTTTTAGCGAAAGTGCAAAATAACGTTATGAACACTACCATTGACCTGCGCAGCGACACTGTCACCCAGCCCACGCCCGCCATGCGCGCTGCCATGCTGGCTGCGCCGCTGGGCGACGATGTGTTTGGCGATGACCCTACCGTCAACGCACTGCAAAACAAAATTGCCACCATACTGGGTTTTGAAGCCGCGTTGTTCACGCCCACGGGCACGCAAAGCAATTTTTGCGGCATTTTGGCGCACTGCCAGCGGGGCGACGAATACATCGTAGGCCAAATGGCGCACACCTACCGCTGGGAAGGCGGCGGTGCTGCGGTGCTGGGCAGTGTGCAACCGCAGCCACTGGCGCATGCAGCCGATGGGTCGCTGCCCTTGGCCGACATTGAAGCCGCCATCAAGCCTGATGATGCGCACTTTGCCAAAACCCGCCTACTGACACTGGAAAACACCATCGGCGGGAAGCTGCTGCCGTTTAGCTATGTGCAAGCGGCCACGCAGCTGGCCAAAAGCAAAGGCTTGGCCACACATTTAGACGGTGCACGTTTGTTCAACGCGGCGGTGGCGCAGGCTGCTGCTAATAAAACTGACCCTCGCACTGAAGCCAAGCGCATCGCAGGCTGCTTTGACTCAGTCAGCGTGTGCTTTAGCAAAGGCCTGGGGGCGCCCGTGGGCTCAGCGCTGTGCGGCAGCCAAGACTTTATCGCCCGCGCCCACCGCGTGCGCAAAATGGCCGGCGGCGGCATGCGCCAAGCCGGCGTCTTGGCGGCAGCCGCCATCTACGCACTAGACCACCACATCGACCGC
>JANNCO010000430.1:0-5564 GCA_031386655.1 Polaromonas sp.
GCCACGTGTTGGCGGTGGTACGGCTTTGGTTGAATGGTTTGCGGGCTTGATTGTTTGCGGCATGGGTTGTTGCTACGTGGCTGTCTTTGCGTCTTGTAGTTATGTATTACTGTGCGGTGCCTTAAGTCTCGCGCTGTCTTGGGATCTCGCGGTCACGCAGCACGGCATGCCCATGCCCAACGGACCTGCGGCCCTTTACTGTTTGTCATAGGCACACCGCACGTTGCTGCATTCGACTGGCGTGGTTGCTGGCAGATGGGTAGTGATCTTAGGGGCTGATCTCTAGTACGGATCTAAATTATCGCGACCCAAACCGAGCGAAACCCCAGCCAGCCACAGCCGGGCGCGTGCAAGAACAACGACATAATCAACGCGAAAAAAACACTCTAAAACACACTTCAAACGGCATTTTTAACAGCAAAACAGGCCAGTAACCCAGGTAAATCCTGCTCAAGCAGCTATGAAATTAATAGTAAATGCGATCTCTAGGCCATAAGATTTCGCTTGAAGCCACAGCCATTTCACACCAATGTGACACATTCGCACTTAACTCAATCCAACAGGGCGTGTGCAAGAAAAGCGTAAAATCAGTGGCATGGCATCCGAGCAGCACCCCATAAACCTAACCCACCACTTTTTGATCGCCATGCCATCCATGGTGGACGCTACGTTTGCCAAATCGGTCATTTACCTGTGCGAGCACACCGAACGCGGCGCACTGGGCTTGGTGATTAACAAACCCAGCGACCTCAAGCTGCCCAGTCTGTTTGCCAAAGTAGACCTACCGCTGCGCCGCCAAGATCTCTGCGATGACCCCGTGTACGACGGCGGCCCGGTGCACACCGAGCGCGGCTTTGTGCTGCACGAACAGCAAACAGCGCAAGCCATCACCTTTGCCGACATGAAGGCCGTGCCGCTGACTGCGCACGATGGCAGCGCGCCGGTGCACACCCGGCATGGTGCTAACGAGCCCGTGGCCGATTTTGAGCTGATTGACGATGACGTTAAACCATCTTTTTATGCCTCGTCGCTGTCCATCCCTGGCGGGCTGGAGATGACGACGTCTAAAGACGTGCTGGAGGCGCTGTCCAGCGGGGCGGGGCCACGCAGGGTGTTGATCTCGCTGGGCCACGCGTCTTGGGGCGAGGGCCAGCTAGAAAGTGAGCTGGCTGAGAACACGTGGCTTACCGTAGGCGCTGATGTGGAGGTAATTTTTGACACACCGGTTGAGCAGCGCTACACCAAGGCGCTGGGCCTGCTGGGCCTGCAAGAGTGGATGATCTCCCCCACGGCGGGGCGCGCATGAGCGGATTAGCCGCCATGTCCCGCTCTCACACTGCTCCATCCATTTCTATTGCTGCCCCTGCAGCTACTACAGCCACCGGCGCAGCACAATCATTTCTAGCCTTCGACTTTGGCACCCGGCGCACAGGGCTGGCTGTGGGCAACCGCTTGACGCGCACTGCCCAACCGCTCAAAACTATTGCAGCCCAAGGCGATGCGCTTTTTGCCACCATAGCCGCCATCCTCCAAGAATGGCAACCTGACGCGCTGGTAGTAGGCGTGCCGCGCCACCCCGACGGTAACGCCCACGACATGACGCAACGCGCCCAGCGCTTTGCACGCCAACTGGCAGGCCGCTTTCACCTGCCCGTGCACGAGGTAGACGAGCGCTACAGCAGCGTAGAGGCCGCAGCGCAAGGCGCACGCGATTTAGACGCCGAATCGGCGCGTATTATCTTGGAGCAATTTTTAAGGGAGCTACCATGAGTTTATTGACCCTTGACGCGGCGGCGCTGTACGCTGAGCTTTTAAAAGGTGTGCGTAACTTGCGATGCGCCAACACGCACTTGGTTGGCATTACCTCTGGGGGCGCATGGCTGGCCGAGGCCTTGCACAAAGACCTTGGTTTACCCGGCAAGCACGGCGTGATATCGTCGGCCATGCACCGCGACGACTTTGCCCAGCGCGGCCTGGCCAGCAGCGCGCAAACGCAAATACCGTTTGACGTGAACGGCGCCGACATTATTTTGTTGGACGATGTGCTGTACACCGGCCGCACGATTCGCGCTGTGCTGAACGAACTGTTTGATTTTGGCCGCCCGGCCAAAGTGCAACTGGCCGTGCTGGTAGACCGTGGTGGCAGGCAGCTGCCGGTAGAAGCCAGTTTTGCCGCCGCCCGTGTAGCCTTGCCTGCTGAGCAGCAGCTGGCCTTGGCGCGCAGCGACGACGGCAAGCTGAGCTTTCAAGTCCAAAGCGCAGAAAAGCTATAAGAAGGACCAGACACATGCTCTACAAACGCAACCCACAGCTCAATAAAAATGGTGAGCTGATCCATCTGCTGTCTACCGAAGGTTTGTCCAAAGCCATTCTTACGCATATTCTTGACACAGCGGCTAACTTTGTCAGCGTGAGTGACCGCGAGGTCAAGAAGGTGCCTTTGCTGCGCGGCAAAAGCGTTTTTAATTTATTCTTTGAGAACTCTACCCGCACCCGCACCACGTTTGAAATAGCAGCCACCCGTTTAAGTGCCGACGTGATCAACCTGGACATTGCCCGGTCCTCTGCCAGCAAGGGCGAGTCGCTGCTGGACACGATAGCCAACCTCAGCGCCATGGCGGCTGATATTTTTGTTGTGCGCCATGGCGAGTCGGGCGCGCCGTATTTGATAGCCCAGCATGTGGCCCCCCATGTGCATGTGGTCAACGCAGGCGACGGCCGCCATGCGCACCCCACGCAGGGCCTGCTGGACATGTACACCATTCGCCACTACAAAGGCGATTTTGCCAACCTCACGGTAGCCATCGTCGGCGATGTACTGCATTCGCGCGTAGCCCGCTCCGACATCCATGCGTTGACCACGCTAGGCTGCGCCGAAGTGCGTGTGGTAGGCCCCAAAACACTGGTGCCCGGCGACATGGCGCAGATGGGCGTGCGCGTGTGCCACACGCTGGAAGAAGGCATCAAAGACGCCGATGTCATCATCATGCTGCGCCTGCAAAGCGAGCGCATGAGCGGTGCACTGCTGCCGTCCAGCCAAGAGTACTTTAAAAGCTTTGGCCTGACGCCTGAAAAATTGCACCTTGCCAAACCCGACGCTATCGTCATGCACCCCGGGCCGATCAACCGCGGTGTTGAGATTGACTCTGCGGTAGTAGACGGCAAGCAAAGCGTCATCTTGCCGCAAGTGACCTACGGCATAGCCGTGCGCATGGCGGTGATGAGCATAGTGGCGGGGAATGAAGCGTGATTTTTGAGGCGTACATTTTGAAGCTTAGGTTTCGAAGCATAAGTTTCGAGACATAAATTCAAGCGTGATGAGGAAACTACAAAAATGAAAATACTGATCCAAGGTGGCCGTGTCATCAACCCAGCCACAGGTTTTGATGCGGTGTGTGATGTGGCCATAGCCGCAGGCCGCGTCGTCGCAATAAAAAATATTCCTGCAGATTTTGCGCCGAGTAAAACTATTGATGCCACAGGCTGCGTCGTCGCGCCCGGCCTGGTTGACCTGTGCGCCCGCCTGCGCGAACCCGGCTACGAACACGAAGGCATGCTGGAGAGCGAGCTGGGCGCAGCGGTAGCGGGCGGGGTAACGTCACTGGTGTGCCCGCCCGACACCGACCCTGTGCTGGACGAGCCGGGTTTGGTAGAAATGCTGAAGTTTCGTGCTGAAAAACTGCACCAGTCGCGGGTGTTTCCGCTGGGTGCGTTAACGCGCAATTTACAGGGCGAAACCTTGACCGAGATGGCCCAGCTGACCGAGGCAGGCTGCATAGGATTTGGCCAGGCCGAGGTGCCGCTGGCCAACACCCAAGTGCTGCAGCGCGCCATGCAATACGCCGCCACCTTTGGCTACACCGTGTGGCTACGCCCGCAAGAGCTGCATTTGGGCAAGGGTGTGGCGGCCAGCGGGGCGCTGGCTACGCGGCTGGGTTTGGCAGGCGTGCCGGTGGCGGCTGAGACGATTGCGTTGCACACGATTTTTGAATTGATGCGCGCGCTGGGCGGGCATGCACGTAACGGCAGCCGGCCAGCCGCCGAGGCACGCAACGGCAGCCGACCAGCCGCCGAGGTACGCAACAGTAGCCAGCCAGCTGCCCAGGCTGGCCCCCGCGTACACCTGTGCCGCATCAGCAGCGCAGCCGGTGTGGCCCTGGTGCGCGCTGCCAAAGCCGATGGCTTGCGCGTGACGTGCGATGTCAGCATCAACTCACTGCACTTAACCGAAGGCGACATCGGCTACTTTGACAGCCGCGCCCGCCTGTGCCCACCACTGCGCCAGCAGCGCGACCGCGACGCACTGCGCGCAGCGCTGGCTGATGGCACTATTGACGTGCTGGTCAGCGACCACAACCCCGTAGAGGCCGATGCTAAAAACTTACCCTTTGCCGAGGCCGAACCCGGCGCTACTGGCCTGGAGCTGCTGCTGAGCCTGGCGCTGGCCTGGGGCGAGGCGTCTGGCCTAGATTTGCTGCATACCATGGCGCGTGTTACCAGCGCGCCTGCCCAGGTGCTGGGCGAATCGTTGGGCACACTGCAGGCTAGTTTGGGCCAGTTAGTGGCAGGCGGCGTGGCCGATGTGTGTGTGTTTGACCCGGCAGCGCAGTGGAGCGTGAGCAGCAGTACGTTAAAAAGCCAAGGCAAGCACACGCCGTTTGCGCACGACATGGGCGGCATGCCCATGCAGGCTCGCGTGCGCTGCACCATTGTCAGCGGGCATGTGGCGTATGAAGCTGCCAGTGCATAGAACCATCATGGTTGTTACTATGAATTGCATAGCTGCTTGAGCAGGTTCTACGGACTATAACGTCGATTTACTTATAAATTTTGATGCTGAATAGCTTGTTTTCTGTGCTCGGCGCATTGGTCAAAGTACCGCGTTGTGTTGCCCATTTGCTGCGCGGCATGTGGACCATTCGCCTGCATTTTGCCTCCAGTACCACTGTGCAAAAGCAGCAGCACATTGCCCGCTGGGCGCAAGACTTTTTAAAAATTCTAGACGTGCAACTGCGCATTACCGGAAGTGCCGTCACTACTGGCCCACTGCTGGTGGTGGCCAACCATATTTCGTGGCTAGACATCTTGGTGATGTTGGCCGTACAGCCTGTGCGCTTTGTGTCTAAAGCTGAGATCAAAAGCTGGCCCTTGATCGGCTGGCTGGCCACCAATGCAGGCACGCTGTACATAGAGCGCGCATCGCGCCGCGACGCGATGCGCGTGGTGCACCATATCGCCGACGCCCTGAAACCCGCCACACCAGACCACGCGCCGTTCATCATTGGGGTGTTTCCCGAAGGCACCACGACGGACGGTAGTGTGGTGTTGCCGTTTCATGGCAACTTGATTCAAGCGGCGTTGTCTGCTGGTGCGCCAGTACAGCCTGTGACGCTGCGTTTTCTAAACGCGGACACTGGTGCTTTAAGCACGACCCCGGTGTATATCGACGACGACACGTTGATCAGGTCAGTGTGGCGTTTGTTGTGCTCCAAGCCAGTGATGGCCAGTGTGGCGTTTCATGCAGTAGACGTGGCTGGCGGGCGGGATAGGCGGGTATGGGCGGC
>JANNCO010000434.1:0-2401 GCA_031386655.1 Polaromonas sp.
GCCACTCAACCCAAGCACCGAGGCAACGATCATGGTGGGCGCAAGACGAACAGATGTCCACCACCTTCCATTGATCAGGCCGGTGGTGCGCTTAGCGTAGCGGCATAAAGGGGGAGTAGGCGGCCCTAGGCCGCCACGGAGGACAGCCGCGCAGCTAAGCGCACCGCCGGCCTGATCCCGCGAAGCCTGATCCCCCGAATCCGAACCCACTTTCAAGGCGAACGACGCAGTGCTATTGATCATTCCAAGAAACGTCAGAACGGAAGTTTCATACCACCCGGCAAGCTAGGCATACCAGCAGAAATTTTGCCCATTTTCTCGCTGCTGACGGCCTCGGCTTTGCGCACCGCGTCGTTAAAGGCGGCGGCGACTAGATCTTCCAGCATGTCTTTGTCATCTGCCAGCAGGCTGGGGTCGATGGCGACACGCTTGACGTCGTGCTTGCAGGTCATGGTGACTTTGACCATGCCCGAGCCAGACTCGCCAGTCACTTCAATGTTGCCCAAGTCGTCTTGGGCTTTTTTCATGTTGTCTTGCATGGCCTGGGCCTGCTTCATCAGGCCGGCAAGTTGTCCTTTGTTGAACATGGTGGAATCCTTTTATGAGAAGTTACTAGAATAATTTAAAAATGAAGTGTGCAACAGCACCATTGGTGGTGAAAATGCAGGCACACTGCGCATGGTGAATGGGTGATCAGAACAATGGTTTTTTCATCTCAAATGCAAGGAGCCTATAGCGCTTTGACTACACCGCCTTAATAGACCCAGGCACTATTTTGCCACCCCAGTGTGCCTGCATCTCCTGCACCAGCGGGTCGCCCAAAATGAGGTCTTCGGCGGCTTGCTGGCGGGCGGCTATTTTGGTGTGGTTGCGCTTGGCCCACGAGTCCACCACGGGGCCTTGTTCAATGGTCAGCACCTCGCTGCGGCCCAGTGCGGCAAAGGCGGCTTGCAGCTTGTCGCGGGCGGCATCGCTTTTGAGCGACGGTATGTCAATGCGCAGCGTCAAGTGCTGCGCGCCCTGCTCTACGCACTGGCTTTGCACCGCCAGCTCGCGCGTAAGGGCACTGATCGTCTCGGCATCTAGCAGCTGCTGCACAGTGGCTACCCAAGCGTCGTGCACGGCGTTGGTCTCTACCGGGGCAATGCGCTGCTCAGTACGGCTGGTGGGCAGGCTTTGCTCACGGATGGGTACTGCTATTAAATGACTAGCAGCTTGAGCAGGATCTGCTTGGGTTGACGGCCTATTTGGTGCTAAAACTGCGCTGCTGAACGGGATGTGGGGAGCGCTAGCGGGTGCTGCCGCCGCTGAAGGCAAGGGCGCTTGCTCAAGTTCAGGTTCAGGCTCAGCGCTAGCGGCTGGGATGGATTGAGCAGACACCGCAGCAAGTTCTAAGGCAGATTTTGCAGCGTATCTGTTGGCTGCAGAGGGCGCGGCGGCCGTGCTAGGCGGCGCCGCTGAATTCAGAGTTTTTTTTTCAGCCGGTTCACTTGAGGATGTGTTTGAAGACTCAGTTGAAGATTCACCCGCAGCGTGCACCGGCTTAAAACCCTTAGGCTTGAACGCCAGCAAACGCAGCAGCGTCATGGTCAAGCCCGCATATTCGTCGGGTGCCAGCCCCAGCTCGGCCCGGCCGTGGATGCACAGGCTGTACAGCAGCTGTGTTTCGTCGGGCGGCATGATGCCGGCCAGGCGGGCAGTTTCCACGGCGTCGCTGTCGGTGCTGTCGTAGCCATCGGCCACGTGGTGCACCACGGCCATGCGCTGCAGCACGCTGGCCATGTCTTCTAACGTGCTGGCAGCGCTCAGGCCGTTGACGCGCAGCGCCTCCGACGTGTCTACCACGGCCTTGCCATCACCTTGGGCCAGTGCCTCGATCAAGCGAAACACATAGGTACGGTCTACCGCGCCCAGCATTTGCCGCACATTGGCCTCGGCCAGCGTGCCGTTGCCAAAAGCAATGGCTTGGTCGGTCAGGCTCAGCGCATCGCGCATAGACCCACGCGCGGCGCGTGACAGCAGGCGTAGCGATGCGTCATCGGCTGCTACATTCTCAGTGGCCATCAACTGCACCAAATGCGCGTGCACTGTCTCGGGTGCCATGGGCCGCAGGTTAAATTGCAGGCAGCGCGACAGCACGGTAACGGGCACTTTTTGCGGGTCAGTCGTGGCCAAAACAAATTTAAGGTATTCGGGCGGTTCTTCCAGCGTTTTAAGCATGGCATTGAACGCGGTGTTGGTCAGCATGTGCACTTCGTCAATCATGAAAACCTTAAACCGGCCCTGCACGGGCTTGTACACGGCCTGCTCCAGTAGCTGCTGCACCTCGTCGACACCGCGGTTGCTGGCGGCGTCCAGCTCGGTGTAGTCAATAAACCGTCCGCTATCGATAGCAGTGCAA
>JANNCO010000449.1:0-3192 GCA_031386655.1 Polaromonas sp.
ATCATTTGCTGTTGCAAAGCATAAGGAACAGCGTAATCATTTTTTGTAGAAATATAATATTTTGGCACTTTGGCAAACTTTGAAGTAAGAACCACATTATCATTTAAACCTTTGGTGGGTTCTGCCCTATGGTACTTGACCAGAATATCTTTCATGTAACCGGGACAATCCGCACAAACTACATTTGCAATGGCATCTTTTTTAATACTTACCAAAGAATAATCGGCATTGAACTCAAAAACCTCAATTGGCTTGTTGTTCAAAAACTTATTGGTTATAGCTGTAATATTTTGGCCATTCTTTGGCAAATAAGCTGACACATAAATTAATTTATCGATTTTCAGTGGCATGTTCTCAGCCACCTGAGAGATTATATGGCCAGCCATAGAATGACCTACCAAAATCACTTTCCCGCTTTGTTTTGCAATGGCTTTACTGACTGTATTGACGTATTCCCTGAGTCCAATGCCGCTTCCAGCTCTAGTGTCTGCCCCATGTGCAGGAATATTAACAACTACTACGTTTGCTCGTTTAGCCAAATCATTGCGTACAAATCCCCAGGCACTTTCATCTGCCCAGGCTCCATGTACAAGCACATAAGTTGGATAGCGGTTCTTATCTTCTTCCAATGCATTCAACACCAATTCGGCAGCTTTTGCTCCAGAATTTTGCTGTTGCCCGGTAATTAAGTTGCCATCACGCACGGCGTAAGGCGCCCAGTCAGGGCCGCTTTCAAACACGCCGCCCAGCTCGCGCATTTTGGTTTCCAGGTGAAAAGGCACTACGTCCATCAGGCCTGCAGCAGTTTCTTCGGCATTGGTAAAGCCGTTGACTTTTTTGCCAAACAAGATGCTTTTGCCATCAGTGCGCAGCGCGCGCACCAAGCCTGCGGGGCCGTGGCACACCGCTGCGGTGGGCTTGCCTGCGTTAAAGCTGTCTGCTACCAGCTGTGCAGTGGCGGTGTCAGTGGCGGTGTCCCACATGGTGCCGTGGCCACCGGGTAAAAACACGGCGCTAAAGTCGGCTGCGTTCATGGCAGCGGCTTTGTGTGTAGCGTTAAATTTGCCCATGGCCACCGGGTCGGCTAAAAAGCGGGTGACGGTGCTGTTTTTATCTTCTGGCTTAATTTCTAGCGAGTCGGCCACAAACGGTGGCTTGCCGCCTTGGGGCGACGCCAAAGTCACCTCAAAACCTGCGTCTTGCAGCGCGTAGTAAGGCGTGGTGAGCTCTTCGGCCCAAATGCCGGTAGGTTTGCCAGTATTGCCCAGCTGGGCGTGCGAGGTAACGATCATCAAAACGGGTTGCATACAAAGCTCCTTCAAGGGGTAAAAACACAAGTGCGGTTTAAAACCACTAGGGTGACTATATTGCAATGGTTAAGCTAGATAAATACCCTTTAATTTGATTTAATTAATACCCTATGTAATGAATAAACGGGAAAAAATGGACGCACTACACACCCAGCTAGGCAGTATCGCCATCTTTTGCAAAGCGGCCGAGCTAGGCAGCTTTACCGCCGCCGCCCGCGCGCTGGCGCTAACACCAGCCGCAGTCAGCCGCAGCGTAGGCCGGCTAGAAGAGCGGCTGGGCAACAAGCTGTTTCGGCGCACCACGCGCAGCATGCAGTTGACTGACGATGGCCGCATGTACTACGAGCAATGCCGCGCGGCATTAAGTCAAATTGATGACGCTCAGCGCAGCATTACCGGCCAGCACACGCAGCCGCGCGGCAACCTGCGCATTAGCGTGCCCAGCACGTATGCGCACTACCGCCTGCTGCCGCGCCTGCCCGCGTTTCGCGCGCTGTACCCCGATGTAGAGCTGGACATTAATATTTCAAACCGCAATATCGACTTTGTCGACGAAGGCTACGACGTGGCCATTCGCCAAGGCACGCCGCCCGATTCGCGCCTAGTGGCCCGCAAGCTAGAAGACGCCCCCGTGGGTGTGTACGCCAGCCCCACCTACCTGCGCGCACGCGGCAAACCGCACAGTTTGCAAGACCTGCAAGACACCGCACAACACAAAGGGCAGCACACCCTGCTGCCCTTCACCCTGCCCAGCACCGGCCGCGCCATGCCCTGGCTGTTTATGCAAAACGGCCAGCCGATTGAGCTGCAACCACACAGCAGCGTGCAAGTGTCCGAAGACCCGCTAGGCGCCGTAGTGCTAGCCCGCGCAGGCATGGGCCTAGTGCAAACCATGGGCTGGATAGCAAACAGCTATGCCAATGAATTAACCGAAGTGCTGCAACCCTACGCAGGCCGCACCCGGTCGTTTTATCTGCTGTACCCGCAGAACAAACACTTGGCCGCCAAAGTGCGTGTTTTGGTTGATTTTTTAATGGGTAAATAGGCTGCAGGCCAAGTAAATACTGCTCAAGCAGCTATTGAATTAATAGTTATCAAGAGGTTTTTAATCATTCACATATAACGCATAAGCGTGCGTTAATCACGCCGTCGCCAGCATCTGTTCTGCGAAAATTTAACGTTAAAGGTGCCGCTGATTCACCGCATAGATAGGCTGGTCAGCGGCAAATTGTTAGCCACCCTCAAGACGCATTTTCATGAAACAAATTATTCCCGCGCTGCTCGTTGGCTTAGCCTTGTGCAACCCCGCCTTCAGCCCCGCTGCCGCAGCAGCACCCCCAGCCAAAGCAGCCGCACAAGATGTAGCTGCCATCGCCCCGACGCCCCAGCTTGTTAAAAGCAAAACCCGCCAAGCGCATGGCTACCAAATCATCAGCGCCAAAGTAGGCGTGTTCAATACAGCACCCGACGACTTTAACTTTAGCGCCACCACTGACGTGCCCCTAGTCCCCGGGCAACCCTTCGGCTGGGTTGTTCAGCTACGCACACACAAGTCCAACCCCACCCCCACTGTCAAAATGCGCGAAGAACTCATCCTGCCTGACTTTCCCGTCACCTGGGGCGCAACCGACATCACAGGCACCCGCACCGTGTCTGACGACAGCAGGGTAGCCACCACCGATTTTGAAATGCAAACCGATAAGTCAGGCCTGCTGTACAGAGTGTGGTCCATTGTCGACGGCGACCCTGCAGGCCACTACAGCTTCAAGCTGTACATCGAAGGCAAGCTGGTCAAAGTGCTGGAGTTTGATGTGAAGTGATGGTGGGCTAGGGCAGCGCCATGCAACTGACAGACAATCAACGTTTTGTGAAGACACACCAT
>JANNCO010000212.1:0-3102 GCA_031386655.1 Polaromonas sp.
GTTTTTTTGGCAATTGAAGACGCATTGCAAAATGCATGATCGAATATATAATATGTTCTAATATATTATATTGATAGGACGCTATATGAACTTCAGCATTCATCTACCCCAGCCTTTACTAATCAACTTAGACAATTTCGCCAAAACCCACAAAGTTAGCCGTAGCGGTGTAGTGAGGGAAGCGGTGGAAAGTTATTTGGCGCAAAAAACCAAGAGCGAATGGCCGCCAGAGATGCTGGCTTGGATGCAGTCTCCGCCCGATTCGCAGGACACCGCCGATTGGCCAGACTTTGATGCCATACGCAAAGAATCCAATGAAGGCTGGGAAATCAATTCAGCACGCAACCTCAAAGACTTTAGCGATTGAGCATGAAATACCTGTTGGACACCAATGCCTTGACGGCTTGGATCAAAAAAGATCCGCGATTTATTGTCCAGATTCAAACTAAAGCGCCTTCTGATTTGGCCATCAGTGTGATGACGGAGCATGAAGTGCTGTTTGGAATAGCCAGCAACCCCGGGCTGCGGCTGCGTGCGGTCACTGAGGGCGTGCTCAAGCTGTTGCCTAAGCTAGTCCTGAGCTCGCGCGAGGTGTCGTTTGCAGCGCAGATTCGCGCTAACTTGAAAATGCGCGGCCTGCCAATTGGCCCCTATGACCTGTTAATTGCGGCGACGGCATTGGCTAATGACATGGTGATGGTGACTCAAAACACCAGCGAATTTAGTCGGGTAGTGGGATTAAAAGTGGAAGATTGGCAGGTCTAGCTTGCTAGCGCCAAGCTCATCAGTAATTTAAATTATTGCAACGCATAATAGATGTAACAAAATTTACATCCACATTTCATTGGGCTTTGAACGAACATCAAATCATTATTTATCACCACGCTTGCAATCGCGTCTTATCTTTTAATTGGCTGTTCTACAACGCAGGAGGTTACGCTTGCAAAATTGGCGCCATCCAAAAAAATAGTATCAGTAGCCCAAGTTGCAGATGCAGATAACTCTACGCAAGTGAACGGTAATCTTGAAGCCGCTTTACAAAAAGAGGGTTTGTCTTTGAAAGCGCCTCTACCCTTAGGAACCAAAAAATCAGCGGATGTCGACGCACTAGTAAGTTATGTAGATTACTGGCGATGGGATTTAGCTACGTACATGAAAAACCTGACAGATAATTTATATGATGCAGAGACTGGCGATTTGTTGGTATCGGGACGATGGAACGACTCCACACTCGACGGATTCCGGGATGGAAAGTAATAATGCAAGGTTTAGTCAGTGAGATGCTGGCAAAACTCAGGGCTGCAACAAAGTAGGTGAATGAAATTCTATAAGCTGATATAAATTACTTGATAGTACTGATGACAAAAGTAACGATACCTTTAGGTTAAAATCTCGGCATCCGAGGAGCGCTGCAGGCCACGCAAAGTGGTCGAGGCTCGGAAACGCCGCTTCAATATGGTTTGAAATGGTTCAAGTTTCTAACTGCGCTCACCCACTGAAAACTGTGCGGTGAGTGCTTCGGGCAAAACCCCAAAGCTGTTTATAAAGCACGTTAATCTCAGTGGTTCGTTCACCTTAACGGAGCACTCTATGAACGCTGTTGTCAAACCCCTGAAAAAACAAGATTACGCGATTGCGGACTTGTCGCTGGCCGCTTTTGGTCGCAAAGAAATGAACATTGCTGAGACCGAAATGCCCGGTCTGATGGCGATTCGTGAAGAATTTTCAAAAGCCCAGCCACTCAAAGGCGCGCGCATCACCGGCTCGTTGCACATGACGATCCAAACAGCGGTGCTGGTTGAAACCCTGCAAGCCTTGGGCGCAGACATTCGCTGGGCATCGTGCAACATTTTCTCTACCCAAGACCACGCCGCTGCCGCACTGGTAGCGCAAGGCACGCCAGTGTTTGCCTACAAAGGCGAGTCATTGGCCGACTACTGGGACTACACCCACCGCATTTTTGAATTTGACGGTAAGGGCGCTGCCGAAGGCCCGAACATGATTTTGGACGACGGTGGCGACGCTACGCTGCTGATGCACCTGGGCACCAAAGCCGAGAAAGACATCAAAGTACTGGCCAAGCCGGACAGCGAAGAGGAAAAATGCCTGTTTGCCGCCATCAAAGCCAAGCTGCGCATTGACCCTACTTGGTACAGCCGCCGCCTGAAAAACATCATCGGCGTGACCGAAGAGACCACCACTGGCGTGCTGCGTTTGAACGAGATGTCGGCCAAGGGCACGCTGGCCGTGCGCGCTATCAACGTGAACGACTCAGTCACCAAGAGCAAATTTGACAACCTGTATGGTTGCCGCGAGAGCTTGGTAGACGCTATCAAGCGCGCCACCGACGTGATGATTGCTGGCAAAGTAGCTGTGGTCACTGGCTATGGCGACGTGGGCAAGGGCTCAGCCCAGGCACTGCGCGCCCTGTCTGCCCAAGTGTGGGTGACCGAAGTAGACCCTATCAACGCGCTGCAAGCTGCGATGGAAGGCTACAAAGTAGTCACCATGGAATACGCTGCCGACAAAGCCGACATTTTTGTGTCGGCTACCGGCAACAAGAGCGTGATTACCCACGACCACATGGCAGCCATGAAAGATCAAGCTATCGTCTGCAACATCGGCCACTTTGACAACGAGATCGATGTTGAAGCGCTGGAAAAATACAAGTGGGAAGAGATCAAGCCGCAAGTGGATCACATCATCTTCCCGGCCAAGGGTAAAAAGCCATCCAAGCGCATCATCTTGCTGGCCAAAGGCCGCTTGGTGAACTTGGGCTGCGGCACTGGTCACCCCAGCTTTGTCATGTCATCGAGCTTTGCCAACCAGACGATTGCACAAATCGAATTGTTTACCAAGCAAAAAGAATACAAAGTGGGCCAAGTGTATGTATTGCCTAAGCACCTAGACGAAAAGGTCGCACGCTTGCACTTGAAGAAAGTGGGCGCGGTGCTGACTGAGCTGACCAAAGAGCAAGCGGCCTACATTGGCGTGTCGGTGGATGGTCCATACAAGGCAGACACATATCGCTACTAACCATGCTGAATATAATTTTTACTTTTATAGCAACGTGTTTGGCGTATTTAATAATCGGAAGTGTTG
>JANNCO010000025.1:0-13130 GCA_031386655.1 Polaromonas sp.
TGAGATTTCTCCTTCAATGCCGGGGAATATTCCCCAGGATGAAGGTTTCTCTTGATGGCCTGTGCGCGCAAGCCCCAGCGCAAAGAAAAACGCGGTGGCGGCCTGGCTAGACCTGCCACCGCGCTAGCGGTTTAGTTCAACGTAATGTATACCGCAAAACCTGCGGTATACATTGACAGGTCACACTAACAAAATAAAGCTTTAACTTGTTGGGAGTTGAATAATTTGCTCCACTAAAGATAGCGATAAACCACGCAGCGTGTGAAAATTTCAATGAGCCTGTCACACCAGTTATTTTGATCTGTTTATTGCGGTTTTAAAACCTTCAAGTAAAAAATTTTGCGGGTGCACACTAGACCGAGATGGTGGCATTAAGAAACCTACAAACCCCACCCCGCGTGCCTTAAAACTACTAACTTGACCAGGGTGAAGCGGTGGGAACGTATTGCTGGGAAAACTGTAGCGAGGTGCGGCCCACCAGCTTTTGATAACTGCTATCTGCCGCGCATGTTCGCGGAAGTTTTATCAGCGATATGTCCCGCCGCCCGTCCAAGGTAAACAACGAGCTAATGCATTGCCGAGGGGGAGTTCAAGAGTTCTAGAGTTGAAAACTCTGAGTCAAACATACTAAACGCTACTATTTAAATAGCTGGTTGAGCAGTAACTACGCGGTCTAGCGCCTTATTTGACCAAAGAAACCAAGTTGCCTTCAGCCACATAAGCGGTACGCAAACTGTACCCCGCCATGCGCGCCTGCACAGGCGTGCCTTGCAGCAACACCAAATGCTGTGGCACGGCCTTGGCAGTAGTGGTTTGCGTGCTCAGGCTGCGGCCTGTCATGCGCCATTCGGTGGTGCCGCCCACCAGCCACAGCACGCGGCCTGTGGCGTAGCTTGACAGGGTTTGCCACAGCGCCTGCGCGTTCGCGTCACCCGGCTCGCCCACTACCAGCACGGTGCGCGACAAATCTACACCGGCTTGCGACACAAAACGTGCCAATTTAGCCGCTGGCATATCTACCGTCGCTAACGTCCAATGCACAGCGCCAGGCAAATGGCCTTGCCCAAAGGCGGCTGCGCTGCGCACGTCGACCACGGTGGCACCTTGGGCCAATGCGGTGTCGGCAGCGTCGGCTGACACGGCCTGATGGCCCGCGCTATGCTCTGTGTTGTACTCCGCGCTGTGGGCTGCGCCGGCGGCTGCAGCAAGGCACAGTGCGCCCAAGGCGTGCGCCAAGCTGTGCAACACACTGGCTGGGGTAAAAGTAGAAGTTAATAACATAACCCGCACTGTAGCCAGCGCGCAGCACAGCGTCCAATACAAAGTAATCACAAGCACATAGCGTTTAGTGATAAGCACGTAAGTGCTTGCTGTGCATAGGGTTTGTACGGTGCGCTGTCATCCTGAATTACGTATTTACCGTTGTTGATTGGCAGCGCTTGGGCGCTATAGTCAACCATCTTTATCAGGAGTTAGCCATGTTAGTCAGCCGTTTAACCTTTATCGCCAGTGCCGCAGCGCTGGCATTGTCTGCCTTGGGCACTGCATCTGCCCAAGACTACCCGGTCAAAGACAAAGCCATTACTTTGGTGGTGCCGTTTGCAGCCGGTGGCCCTACCGACCGTGTCGCGCGCGATTTTGCAGCCGCTCTTAGCAAAACCCTGGGCGGGCACAGTGTGGTGGTAGAAAACGTGGCCGGTGCCTCTGGCTCTATTGGCGCCAACAAAATCGCCAAGGCCTCGCCTGATGGTCACAGCTTGCTGCTGCACCATATTGGAATGGCCACTATGCCCGTGTTGCTACGCAGCATCCCGTTCAAAGTAGAAACTGACTTTGAATACCTGGGCATGGTCAACGAAGTACCCATGACGGTACTGGGCCGCCCCACTTTGGCAGCCAACAATTTTGCCGAAATGACCACTTGGGTTAATGCCAACAAAGGCAAGATCAACATCGGCAATGCAGGCATTGGATCTGCGTCGCACCTGTGTGGCCTGATGGTGCAAAGCGCCATGAAAATCGAAATGACCACTGTGCCTTACAAAGGCACCGCGCCTGCCATGGTTGATCTGATCGGCGGCCAAATTGACTTGATGTGCGACCAAACCACAGCCACCACGCCGCAGATTGAAGGCAAGAAAGTCAAAGCTTACGCTATTACTACCAACAAACGCGTCAACACGCCCGTGCTGAAAGACTTGCCTACCTTGCAAGAAGTGGGCTTTAAGGGTTTGGAAGTAAACATTTGGCATGGTTTGTACGCACCCAAAGGTACGCCCGCTGCTGTGCAGAAAAAGCTGAACGACGCACTGAAAGTCGCACTCAAAGACCCAGAGTTTGTTAAAAAGCAAGAAGGCTTGGGTGCTGTGGTCGTCAACGACAACCGCACTGACCCTGCTGAGCACAAAAAATACGTGATGGCTGAAATTGCCAAGTGGGGCCCCGTGATCAAGGCCGCTGGTGTTTACGCTGACTGAAGCGCACTGCACCTTTGTAAAAGCCGCTTCTAAGCGGCTTTTTTTATAAGTTTTAGGCTGTTAACCCAGGTAGAATCTGCTCAAGCAGCTACTATTTTTATAGTATTACAACTTGCCTCATGTGTGCAGCGTAGGCTTGCGCAGGGCTATCTTTACCGGAGACTAAGGTGAATTTTATACAACTCAATCGCCGCATGGCACTGGTCACCATTGCGCAAGCAACTGGTGTAGCCATCGCGTTAACTACAGGTTCTACCAGCCTAGCGCAAACAGCTTGGCCTACCAAGCCAGTGCGCATTATTGTGCCGTTCGCGCCCGGTGGCACCACCGATATTCTGGCCCGCGCATTGGCACCCGAGCTGTCCAAAGCATTGGGCCAAAACTTTGTGGTGGAAAACCGTGCAGGCGCAGGCGGCAATGTGGGTGCAGACGCTGTGGCCAAGTCACCTGCCGATGGCTACACCTTGCTGATGGGCACCGTGGGCACGCACGGCATCAACCAAGCGCTGTACCCTAACCTGCCGTACAACCCCGTGAAAGACTTTGCACCGATTACGCTGGTAGCGGGCGTACCCAACGTGATGGTGATGAACGCAGGCACAGCGCAAAAGATGGGCATCAACACCGTGGCTGACTTTGTAGCCTATGCCAAAGCGCACCCCGGTAAACTGAACATGGCCTCCAGCGGCAATGGCACGTCAATCCACCTGGCGGGCGAGCTGTTTAAAAGCATGAGTGGTACGTACATGGTGCACTTCCCCTACCGAGGCTCCAGCCCCGCGCTGCTCGACCTGGTGGGCGGCACGATGGACGTGATGTTTGACAACCTGCCCAGCGCGTTGCCGCAAATCAAAGCAGGCAAGCTCAAGGCGCTGGCGGTCACCAGTGCCCAGCGATCAGCAGCGCTGCCCGACGCGCCGACCATCGCGCAAGCGGGCGGCCCGGCGATGAAGGGTTATGAAGCCAGCTCATGGTTTGGCCTGCTGGCGCCTGCTGGCACGCCGCCTGATGTAGTAAACCGCATTCAACAAGAAGTGGCTAAGTCGTTTGCCAAACCAGAGATCAAAGAAAAACTATTGGCGCAAGGGGCACTGCCCGGTGGCGGCACGCCAGCAGAGTTCGCGCGCATGATTGACGCTGAGATAGCCAAGTGGGCGCAGGTGGTGAAGACTTCGGGGGCTAAGGTTGATTGACGTTGTTGATGTCTTTGTCTTTGTCGTTGTTGAAAATAACTTTTGTTCGTTTGATCTGAATGCGTAGTTGGTTTCGGATGCGCGATGGTGAAGCTGATTTCTGGGCTACCGGTACCTCCGCAGAGCTGGACTCGAGCCGGGTCCGTCTCGTCACATTGTTCTTGGCTTGGATTGAACAGCCCGTGTGCCGGTGTTGTACTAGTGGCATGCCGGGCTGACCGCGCCTGTAGTGCATGCTCGCCTTAAGCATGCTGAAGTACTTACGAATAAAAGCGGGCTGTTCACTCGAAAGTGTCCAAACTTGAACAGCGCAGCAACGTTCGGTAGGCCTATGACAAACAGTAAAGGGCCGCTAGGTACGTTGGGCATAGGCCTGCCGTGCGGTGCTGCGTGACAGCGAGGTCTAAGCAACTACCGCAACTACCGCAACCACCGCAACCGCAACAAGCAGTCAAGCAAATCCGGCAGACCAGCGTTCAAACGCCCCAAGTCACCGACGCATTCTCTTTGGCGCAGCGCTGCAGCATCTCCACAAACGGCCCAGCGCGTTTGCGCAAATTCACCGCGTCAAAGGTAGGTGGTACTGCGCCTTCGGCTTTGGCCGCAGCAATGGCGGCTTGTTGTTCAGCTTCTTCCTGCGCCATGGCGTTGGTCAGCGCGGTAATGGCTGCAGGCATTTGCTCGGGTAGCACAATGCCTGTGGCCGCAGGGTCTTTGCCGATGATTTGCAGCACGCGGCGGCCATTGGGCTCCAGCATGATCAAGTCACCCGCAGCTTTGGATTTAAATTTGTACAACATAGGCTGTTAGCGTAGCACAGCAGCCTTGTTAACGCTTATCCGTGCTCAGCGAATGGGTGGTCTCAAAGCCGGTGGCGTCACCTGGGTTGGTGTCTTCAAAGCCCTCGGTGGGCACGTGGCTGTCACCATCTGCCAGAGTAGCACTGTCGGCGCGGGCAGCGCCTTCTGAGCTGATGGGTAGCATGGCCACCGCGCCCGATGCGGGGGTGGTCACTGCATACAACGCGCGGTTGATACTGTCGCGCTGCAGGCCGCGGTGGGTAATTTCTTCTTGCGTCCACGCGCTGGCCTCGGGCATATCGTCATAGGGGCAGCCTGCGTCGGGCGAGGTACGCCACAGCACGGCGCGCACCGCGCGGCCTACGTCAATGTCTTCTTCGCGAATGCGTTTGAGCACCGCGCGCTCAAACGCATAGCTGTGCGCTGCCAGGTATTCGTCCCAGTGGTTTTGCATCACCTGCAGCTGAAAGTACGCCTGCGCTTCGTCGGCAATAGTAACCACCTCAAACGCTAGCCAATGTGCTGGTATGCCATATACCTGGGCTGTTTTGACTGCCGCAGTGTGCACCAGCTCTCGCGCAGCGCGCAGGTCAGTGCCCTGTGTGTTCATGGGCACGGGGAGTGCATCCAAATCATGAAAACCGGTGCTGTGCGATGGCTCTTCTACCGCTGCAGCTTCTTTGAACATATTTGAAAGCCAACCCATGATGTTGTTACCTTATGTGGTTTGTGCATTAATTTGCTAGCCATTGTAGTCAGGCTAAATGACGGCGTTGTTGTTTTTATGCTTTTGTAGGTCAACGGCGAGCTTGGCCATTGCAGAAGGGCAATTTAAGGTTGGCCATGGACAAAGCCAATGGGTTTGCAAGTCATCCATTGACCTTTCAATAGTTTAAGTTTAAAGTAAATGCATGACTATTTTATGCATTGGTGGCGGGCCAGCGGGTTTGTATTTTGCATTGCTGATGAAGCAGCAGCAACCAGGCATGCGCGTGGTGGTGGTAGAGCGCAACAAGCCTTTTGATACCTTTGGCTGGGGCGTGGTGCTAAGCGACCAAACCTTGGGTAATTTGCGCTTAGCCGACCCAGTGACGGGCCAGCTGATAGGCGACGCGCTGAACCACTGGGACGATATCGAAGTATTCTTTAAAGGCAAAGCCATTCGTTCTACAGGCCATGGCTTCTGCGGCATTGGACGCAAGCACTTGCTGAACATTTTGCAAACGCGCTGCCAGCAGCTAGGTGTGGAGCTGGTGTTTGAGGCGGACTGCGATGATGACCAAGCCCTGGCTGCGCAATACGATGCCGACTTGGTCATCGCAGGCGACGGCCTGAACAGCCGCATTCGTACCCGCTACGCTGCCACGTTTGAACCTGATATTGACCTGCGCCAATGCCGCTTTGTGTGGCTGGGCACTAAGAAGACCTTTGACGCATTTACCTTTTGCTTTGAGCGTACCGAGCACGGCTGGTTTGCAGTGCATGCGTATAAATTTAATGAGGATACGTCGACCTTTATCGTCGAGACACCCGAGGCTGTGTGGAAAGCGCACGGGCTGGACGCGATGGGCCAAGACGAGGCGACTGCGTTTTGCGAAAAACTGTTTGCCAAATACCTGGACGGCCATACGCTAATGACCAACGCAGCGCACCTGCGTGGGTCGGCCAACTGGATCCGCTTTCCGCGTGTGATGTGCAAACGCTGGGTGCACCACGAGGTGATCAATAGCAAAAATGTACCGATTGTTTTGATGGGCGATGCCGCGCACACCGCGCATTTTTCTATCGGCTCGGGCACCAAGCTGGCGCTGGAAGACGCGATTGACCTGGCGAATGCTTTTAAGCCTTATTTTGAAGCAAAACCGGCCTATAACCCAAGTAAATCCTGCTCAACCAGCTATGTTATTGATAGTACCGCGATGGATGCTGTGCTGCAAGCTTACGAAGCCCGGCGCAGTGTAGAGGTACTGAAAATTCAAAACGCAGCACGCAACTCGACCGAGTGGTTTGAAAATGTGCAGCGCTACAGCAGCATGCAGGCTGAGCAGTTTTACTACAGCCTGCTCACGCGCAGCCAGCGCATCAGCCACGAGAACTTGCGCGTGCGCGATGCTACTTGGCTGCAGGGGTATGAGACGTGGTTGGCGCAATCTGCCGAAAGCAATGGTGCGCCCTTCAGCACTGAACCGCCCTGCGTTGGTGCTGAGCCTGCCCGAGGGCTTGCACCTACCTCGCTAGGCTCAAGGCGGTCAACACCACGCGCTGTGTTGCCCATGCTTACGCCGCTGACCGTGCGCGGCGTGACGTTGAAAAACCGCATCATCGTCTCGCCCATGGCCACCTACAGCGCGGTGGACGGCGTGATGCAAGATTTTCACCTAGTGCACCTTGGCGCACGCGCGCTGGGCGGCGCGGCACTGGTCATGGTGGAGATGACCTCACCCACGTATGGCGGCCGCATCACCCCGGGCTGCACCGTGCTGGCTACCGACGCGCAGCAAACTGCCCTGGCGCGCGTGGTGCGCTTTGTGCACGCCAGCCACGCTAAGCTAGGCATGCAGCTGGGCCACAGCGGCTCCAAAGGCTCTACCCAGCTGGGCTGGCAAGCCACTGACGAACCGCTAGCCACCGCAAGTGGCAATCCCAGTGGCAACCCCAGCGACGCACCTAACTGGCCGCTGCTGGCGGCCAGTGCTGTGCCGTACGGCCCGCAAAACCAAGTGCCACGCGCCATGACGCGGCTTGACATGGACGGCATCACCGCTGCCTTTGTAGCCAGCACGCAGCGCGCCGACAGTGCGGGCGCAGACTGGCTAGAACTGCACTGCGCGCACGGCTATCTATTGTCTAGCTTTATCTGCCCACTGACCAACTTGCGCACAGACGACTATGGCGGCAGCCTGGCCAACCGCTGCCGTTACCCGCTGGAAGTGTTCAGCGCCCTCCGCGCGGTGTGGCCACAAAATAAACCCATCAGCGTGCGCATATCTGCCCACGACTGGGCACCGGGCGGCAACACAGACGACGACGCTGTAACGATAGCCCGGCTGTTCAAAGCCGCCGGCGCAGACTTTATCGACGTGTCCAGTGGCCAAACCACACGCGCTGCCCAGCCTGTGTATGGCCGCATGTACCAAACACCGTTTGCCGACCGCATACGCAACGAGGCGGGTATTCGCACCATCGCGGTAGGCGCCATCAGCGAGGCCGACCACGCCAACAGCATCATTGCTGCAGGCCGCGCCGACCTGTGCGCCATTGCCCGGCCGCACTTGGCCGACCCTGCGTGGACGCTGCACGAGGCCGCCAAGCTGCAAAGCCGTGACGTGGTGTGGCCACAGCCGTATGAGAGCGGCCGCGACCAGATGTACCGCGAGTTTTCTAAGCAAAATAATGCTCTAAGACCTTAAAAATAGCCGTAGAACCTGCTCAAGCAGCTATTAAATTTATAGTGACTGAATTTACCCCATGGACATAGAAGCCCGCTCCCACGCCGACCATGCCGCCGCATTGCGACTGTGGCTGCGCATGCTGTCGTGCACCCAGTTGATCGAGCGCGAGGTGCGCACGGCACTGCGCGAGCAGTTTGACACCACCTTGCCGCGCTTTGATTTGATGGCGCAATTAGAGCGTGCGCCCGCTGGCCTGAAGATGAACGAGCTGTCGCGCCGCATGATGGTCACCGGTGGCAACGTGACCGGCATCACCGACCAGCTGGTGGCCGAAGGGCTGGTAGAACGCTTGGCACTGCAAGGCGATCGCCGTGCATTTTTGGTACGTTTAACTGCCGCAGGGCGCGCCAGTTTTGCTGATATGGCACTGGCACACGAGGGCTGGATTGTGCAGGCCTTTGCGCAGCTGCCAGACAAAGACATTGCGGCACTGCACAAGCTGCTGGGCAAAGTCAAAGACACGGCCCACACCATAGCCCTGGGTGAGCAGCTGGCGGATTGATCGCCCAGGTTTAACGCAACGCAACCCACCCAGCCACAGCGCTACCAGGCATGCAACGATCCACCTCTTTGAACTTATAGCCACCCATGAAGCACTACATCCGCGATAACAACCCGATGCGCGCCCAGTTTGCACCGCGCGCAGGCTACACCGCTGCGCACTTTGCCTATGCCTACGCAGCAGGCGTAGCCACCATCACCCTGAACCGGCCTGAGCGTAAAAACCCGCTGACCTTTGACAGCTATGCCGAACTGCGCGAGCTGTTTAACGCGCTGCGCTATGCCACAGACGTCAAAGTAGTGGTCATCACCGGTGCAGGCGGCAACTTTTGCAGCGGCGGTGATGTGCACGAGATTATTGGGCCACTCACCCACATGACCATGCCCGAGCTGCTGGAATTTACCCGCATGACAGGCGATGTGGTTAAAGCCATCAAAGCCTGCCCACAACCCGTGATCGCTGCGATTGACGGTATTTGTGCAGGTGCTGGTGCCATGCTGGCACTGGCTGCCGACCTGCGCTTGGGTACGCCCAATACTAAAACAGCCTACCTCTTTACCCGCGTGGGCTTGGCGGGTGCCGACATGGGCGCATGCGCTTTGCTGCCACGTTTGATAGGCCAGGGCCGCGCGGCTGAATTACTGTTGACTGGCCGCAACATGACAGCGCAGGAAGGCCTGCAGTGGGGGTTTTTCAACGCGTTGCACGACAGTGCAAACGTGCTGACAGCTGCGCAAACCATGGCGCAAGACCTAGCCCGTGGCCCCAACTTTGCCCACAGCATGACCAAAACCATGCTGCACCAAGCGTGGGCCATGACGATAGACCAGGCCATAGAAGCCGAGGCGCAGGCGCAGGCTATTTGCATGCAAACACAAGATTTTCAGCGCGCGTATGCTGCCTTTACGGCCAAGCAAAAACCGGTGTTTGAAGGAGATTAGCGCCATGGCTGCCCACGCACATACTCCACAGTCTCAGCAAACGCATATGCCTGCTCAGCCCGCAACACTGCGCGCCAGCACCGCACATTTAACACTGCCGTTTTTTGATGACACGCACCGCGAGATGGGCAACCGCCTGGCCGACTGGATACCCCATCAGCACATGGATGAAACCGATGACCGCGCAGCCTGCAGGCAGTGGGTCAAGCATCTGGGCGCGCACCAGTGGCTGCGCTACTGCGTGCCACGAGCGCACGGCGGCGCACTAGAGCAACTGGACTCGCGCGCCTTGGTGGTCATGCGTGAGAACCTGGCCTTCCATTCAGCGCTGGCAGATTTTGCCTTTGCCATGCAAGGCTTGGGCAGTGGTGCCATCACGCTGGCAGGCTCGCCCGCGTTGCAAGCCAAGTACTTGCCCTTTGTTGCGCGTGGCGACAAAATAGCCGCGTTTGCATTAAGTGAACCGGGGGCAGGCAGTGACGTAGCAGCTATTAAAACAATAGCTGCTCGAGCAGGTTCTACGGCTTCAAACCCTCAAAACGCTTATAAAATATCAGGCTGCAAGACCTGGATCAGCAATGGCGGCATCGCCGACTTTTATGTGGTGTTTGCCAAGACCGAACCCGCACTGGGCACGCGCGGTATCAGCGCTATCGTGGTGGACGCTGATACGCCCGGGCTAGATGCCAGCGAACATATCCAAGTGATGGCGCCACACCCGCTGGCCACACTGCGGTTTGACCAGTGCCATGTGGCCGACACGCAGCTGCTAGGCCAAGAAAACGAAGGCTTTAAGCTGGCCATGCAAACGCTGGATATTTTCCGTGCATCAGTTGCCGCAGCGGCGCTGGGCTTGGCCCGCCGTGCGCTAGCCGAGGCGGTGCACTACGCACAGCAACGCCACCTATTCGGCCACAGCTTGGCAGATTTTCAACTCACACAAGCCAAGCTGGGCGAGATGGTGGCGCTGATTGACGCAGGTGCGTTGCTAACCTACCGCGCGGCCTGGATGCGCGACATCGCCCTGCCCGCTGGCACAGCCACCCGTGCGCAGTACACCGCAGCAGCGGCGGCAGCCAAGATGGCAGCTACCGAAAACGCCAGCAAAGTCATCGACATGGCGGTGCAAATGCACGGCGGCATGGGTGTGAAAGTGGGCACCCGCGTGGAAAGCCTGTACCGCGATATTCGCGCACTGCGCATTTACGAAGGTGCCACCGAGGTGCAGCAGTTGATCTTGGGCAAATCGGTACTGGCGGGGTCGGTATGACATTGGCAGCCTCTGCCCAAACAGACCGTTTTGTGCATGACCGTTTGCCATCGCCTCAGCATAGCGCGCAGACGCATTACGACTCGCCCGAGCTGCAGATTGCAGCGCAAGCCAATCTGGTGGTTGAGCTGCTAGACCATGCTGTACAGCATAAAGGCTGGGCCAATCAGCCCTTGCTGCGCTCCTGCAAAATCACTTTAAGCTACGCAGAGGTGCAAGACCGCGTTAACCGCATCGCACAGGTACTGACAGAAGATTTAAAACTCATCCCGGGCAACCGCGTACTGCTGCGTGGAGGCAACTCTATTGGCATGGCACTGGCGTGGCTGGCGGTGGTGAAAGCAGGATTAATAGCGGTGGCCACTATGCCGCTGCTGCGGGCTAAAGAGCTGGGCGAGATTATCGCCAAAGCCCAGCCCACTGTGGCCCTGTGCGATGCCAAGCTACTCGATGAGCTGGCCGCAGCGCAGCAGCAGCATGCCGTGCTGCATACCATCGTGCCCTTTAACGTGATGGATGATCCTGCCGGATTAGCGCAACGTGCAGCGCGCAAGAACGGGGAGTTCGCGGCCTGCTCTACAGCAGCTGACGACGTGGCCATGATGGCATTTACCTCGGGCACCACGGGCAAGCCTAAGGCTGCAGTGCACACCCACCGCGATATTTTGGCTGCATGCGAGGCTTGGCCGCGCCACGTACTGCGCGCGTTGCCTGGCGACATCGTAGTCGGCTCGCCACCACTGGCTTTTACCTTTGGTTTGGGCGGGTTGTTAATTTTTCCGATGTGGGCCGGTTGTTCGGTGTATTTTCCTGATGCGCCTTACACGCCAGAAAGTATGGTGGACACCATCAACACGGTTGGTGCCACCGTCTGCTACACCGCCCCCACGTTCTACCGCCAGATGGCGCCCTATGCGCAGGCCAAAGGCCTACACAGCCTGCGCACCTGCGTCAGCGCTGGCGAGGGTCTGCCAGACGCTACGCGCGTACTGTGGCAGCAGTTGACAGGGCTGCATATGCTGGATGGTATTGGCGCGACCGAACTGTTCCATATTTTTATTTCGTCGCCTGGTGTGGATGCGCATGCGCAGCGCGGCAAACTCAAGCATCTTGGTTTGCCCGGCACACCCATAGGCAAGGTGGTGCCCGGTTATACCGCAAAGGTAGTGGACGACGATGGTGCGGAAGTGCCCCGCGGCACCGTAGGCAAGCTGGCGGTTATCGGGCCTACCTCTTGCAAATATTTAGATGATGCAAGGCAAACTAACTACGTACAAAACGGCTGGAACCTTCCCGGCGATGCGTTTGTGCAAGACGAGGACGGCTACTATTTTTACCAGTCGCGCGCAGACGACATGATTATCAGTGCAGGCTACAACATCAGTGGGCCCGAGGTGGAAGACTGCTTGCTTGTACACCCTGCAGTGGCTGAATGCGGCGTAGTAGGCCAGAGTGATGCACAGCGCGGCATGATCGTTAAAGCATTTTGCGTACTGCGCGCCCACTATGCTGCCGACGCGGCGATGGTGCAGACATTGCAAGACCACGTTAAAGCTCAACTGGCACCCTATAAATATCCACGCGTGATCGTATTTTTGTCCGCCTTGCCACGTACCGAAACTGGCAAACTGCAGCGTTTTAAGTTGCGCAAGGCCAGTGATGGCAGTGAGGCCAGTGATGTCTAACGGTCAAACGAACAATACACAGAACCCATGCTTCTTTGATCTTTATCTTTGATTCCCCAGCCCTCTTAAATACGCACTATCACTATGCTGCAACGACTACAACCGCCCAACTGGGCTGAGCCCAAAGGCTATGCTAACGGTATAGCAGCACGTGGTACGCTGATTTTTGTAGGTGGTCAAATCGGCTGGAACGCTCAGCAGCAGTTTGAAACCGATGATTTCATTGCCCAGTGCGAGCAAACTTTGCGCAATATACTTGCAGTGCTGCAGGCTGCAAAAGCAAGCCCTCAGCACATGGTGCGCATGACCTGGTATGTGGTGGATCGCAACGAATACAGCGCCAGACTCAAAGAGCTGGGTATCGTCTATCGCAAAATACTGGGTAAAAACTTTCCCGCGATGACCTGTGTTGAAGTGTCTGGGCTGATGGAGGCGCGGGCCAAGGTGGAGATTGAAGTGACGGCTGTATTGCCTGATCAGAGTTAATCAGCAAAAATTTGTGCTGCACGCGCAATAAAAAAGCCAATGAATTTTACAAATTCATTGGCTTTTTATATATTTTAGGCCTCTGGCCCATTAATTACCTGCTCTAACAGCTATTGATTACATAGCAGAAGTTATTGCTTGACCACGCCAGTTACCTCAATCGTTACACGGCGGTCTGGCTGCAAACAGTCAATCAATTTAGCCCGTGGTAATTTGCTGTCGCATGCTGCAGTCACTGGTTGACTTTTGCCACGGCCAGATGCTTGGGTCTTTGTGGCTTTCACACCCATGGACTCAAGCATAGCCTGCACGGTGCTGGCACGT
>JANNCO010000031.1:0-3021 GCA_031386655.1 Polaromonas sp.
GACGAAGTGCAAGACGTGTACCGCTTGCAAGGCGTGAAGATCAACGACAAACACATTGAAGTGATTGTGCGTCAGATGCTGCGCCGTGTGGTGGTAGAAAACGCTGGCGATTCAAGCTACATCAACGGCGAGCAGGTAGAGCGCTCAGAGATGCTGGACAAGAACGATGCATTGCGTGCTGATGGCAAGCTGCCTGTAACGTACACCAACTTGCTGTTGGGTATCACCAAGGCATCGCTGTCGACCGACAGCTTTATCTCTGCCGCATCGTTCCAGGAGACCACGCGTGTGCTGACCGAGGCTGCCATTATGGGCAAGCGCGATACGCTGCGCGGCTTGAAGGAAAACGTGATTGTGGGCCGCTTGATTCCTGCCGGTACCGGTATCGCGTACCACAATGCCCGCAAAGCCAAAGAGTCGATGGACGAAGCCGAGCGTCACGCGATTGCCGAGTCTGAAGCCGCTGAGCTGGCGGGCAGCACGTCGGAAGAAGCTGCACCATCTGAGGTTGCTGAATAAACCGCAGCGCACTTATGCACTAGCAAGACACAAGTTTTGCTAGTGTAGAAGCCTCATAGGCTAACTTACAAAATAGCGCCTTGCCCACAGCAAGGCGCTATTTTTTTAATAGCTGCTTGAGCAGTATCTACGGCTCAAAACCGCTAAAATGCTATAATTTTTCGACACTTTGAATCATTCAAGTGTCGATTTATACCACTGGCAACAGTCGCTTTAAATAACGACCCGTGTGGCTGGCATCGTTGGCCGCCACATCTTCTGGTGTGCCCACTGCCACTACTGTGCCGCCACCGTCGCCACCCTCCGGGCCCATGTCGATCAGCCAGTCAGCAGTCTTGATGACGTCCAGGTTGTGCTCGATGATCACGATGGTGTTGCCTGCATCACGCAGGTGTTGCAGCACCTTCAGCAGCAGCTCGATGTCGGCAAAGTGCAGGCCTGTAGTAGGCTCGTCCAAAATGTACAGCGTGCGGCCCGTATCGCGTTTACTCAGTTCTAGCGCCAGCTTCACGCGTTGTGCTTCCCCGCCCGACAGTGTGGTCGCGGCTTGGCCCAGCTTGATGTAAGACAAGCCCACGTCTAACAGTGTTTGCAGTTTGCGCGCTATGGTAGGCACGGCCTTGAAAAATTCATGCGCCGCTTCTACTGTCAGGTCGAGCACTTGCCAGATGTTTTTACCTTTGTACAGCACCTCCAGCGTCTCTCGGTTGTAGCGCGCGCCTTTGCATACATCGCACGGTACATACACGTCGGGCAAAAAGTGCATTTCTACTTTGACCATGCCGTCGCCTTGACAAGCCTCGCAGCGCCCGCCCGCCACGTTAAAGCTAAAACGCCCTGGGCCGTACCCACGCTCGCGCGCCATGGGCACGTCGGCCAGCAACTCGCGAATGGGCGTGAATAGGCCGGTATAGGTGGCAGGGTTGCTGCGCGGTGTGCGGCCAATGGGCGACTGGTCTACATTGATGACTTTGTCAAAATGTTCAATGCCTTGAATCTCTTCATGCTCTGCAGGCTCGTCATGCGCGCGGTACAGCGACTTGGCCACCGCCGAATACAGTGTGTCGTTGACCAAAGTCGATTTTCCAGAACCTGATACACCCGTCACGCAGGTCAGCAAACCTACTGGAAATTCCGCATCTACATTGCGCAGGTTGTTGCCCGTAGCGTTCAGTATGCGAATCGCCTGCATATTGCCTTGTGTGGCCAAGTGGTGTGCGTTGCGTTCGGCCCAAGCCAGTGCTTGGCGGCTGGGCGCAGCTTTATGTTTTGAGGCAGCGGATTTTTTAGTCGCTGCAGCAATCGGCTTCACGGTGGGCAGCCACTTGTGGCGCTTAGCCGGGATGGGGATGCTGCGTGCACCGCTCATGTACTGGCCAGTGAGAGACGCTGGGTTGGCCTGCACCTCATCCGGCGTGCCCTGCGCCAGCACGCGCCCGCCATGCACACCCGCACCAGGCCCCAGGTCAATCACATGGTCGGCAGCACGAATCATGTCCTCGTCATGCTCTACTACCAACACACTATTGCCGATGTTGCGCAAATGCTTGAGCGTGTCAATCAGCCGGTCATTGTCGCGCTGGTGCAGTCCGATGCTGGGTTCGTCCAGCACATACATTACGCCAGTCAAGCCACTGCCGATTTGCGAGGCCAGGCGAATACGCTGCGACTCACCGCCGCTTAATGTCTCCGCGCTGCGGTTCAAGCTTAAATAATTCAAACCCACATCATTTAAAAATTTCAAACGTGCTGCAATTTCGCTGATGACTTTACTGGCAATCTCGGCCTTGGCACCTTGCAGCTTGAGCGTAGAAAAATAGGCATAGCATTCGCGCAGAGTGGATGCGCTGATCTCAAACAAGCGCTTGGCTTGTGGCCCCTCGCCCAGCTTCACGCTGCGCGCCTCGCGGCGCAGGCGCGTGCCCTCGCAACTCACGCAGGCTTGCACGCTGCGGTAGCGCGCCAAGTCTTCCCGCACAATCACTGAGTCTGTCTCGCGGTAGCGTCGCTCCATATTAGGAAGGATGCCTTCAAACGGGTGTTTTTTGGTGATTTTTTTCCCTGTCGACGCTCCAGACTCCATCGTGTAGCTAAATTTAATATCTTCCTGGCCGCTGCCTACCAGCATAGCTAGTTGCACTTTTTCTTCCAGATCCTCGAATGGTTTTTCAATGTCTGCACCATAGTGCTTAGCCACAGATTCCAGCATGCTGAAATAGTAGCCGTTGCGCCGGTCCCAGCCCTTGACTGCACCGCTGGCCAAGCTGAGCGAGGGGAAGGCCACCACACGCGCTGGGTCAAAAAATTCCATCGTGCCTAAGCCATCGCAGGTGGGGCAGGCACCCACGGGTGAGTTAAAAGAGAACAGGCGCGGCTCCAGCTCGCTGATGGAATAGCTGCAGATAGGGCAGGCAAATTTGGCGTTGAACAAATGCTCAACGTTGCTGTCCATTTCTAGCGCAATGGCGCGGCCCTCGGCCAAACGCAGCGCCGCTTCAAAGC
>JANNCO010000047.1:0-2624 GCA_031386655.1 Polaromonas sp.
TACTTTGATCTGGCGTGCCGGCCTGTAGTGGCCTATGGCGGTACGCATTTAAAAATGCTGGGCGATGGCCTGCTGGCTTTGTTTGAAGGTGATGTGTCCCACTGCGATCCATTGCACAGCGACCATTCGCACGCCAGCCGCGCCATATCAGCGGCGATGGCCCTGGGCGAGGTGGCCCGCGAATTTCGCGCTTGGGTGCGCCAAAACTATGGCGCACGCGGCTTGCCCGATTTTGCAGTAGGCGTGGGCCTGCACAGTGGCGAGGTCACGCTGGGCCAGCTGGGCAGCCTGCAAGCGCGCGAAGTAACACCACTGGGCGACACGGTGAACATTGCCTCGCGTCTGCAGGCCTCGGGCAAAGACCTGGGCTGGACGGTGGTGACCAGCGCGCAAACCGCGCACCTGGCTGGCGACAACGTGCAAATGGGCCGCCAGCAGATCATCACCATCCGCGGGCGCGAGCAGGCGGTGAGCGCGTGCGAGGTACTGGGCTACCAAGCCGGCGTTGACCTGCAGCTGGGTGCCGATATGGCCACCCAGGCGTTTGAAAACGCCGCCATTGGCACAGCAGCGCATACCAATTCGCACAACACAGCGCGCGCGGCCAAAGGCGCGCTCAAGCAGTCATTGTGGAGCTTGCAGTCAGGCTCTTTTGCATCACAGCCGCAGCGCTTTAAGGGCTACCAGATCATTCGCAAGCTGGGCGAGGGCGGCATGAGCGATGTATTTCTAGCTTACTCAGCGGCCAAAAAATCTGAAGTGGCACTTAAAGTGCTGCGCACGTCACTGCAAAGCGATGCCGATATGCTGCGGCGCTTTATTCAGGAATATGCGGTGCTGGCCAACCTGCAGCACCACCACATTGCCGAAATTTACGACCAGGGTTTTACCGACGAATACGCTTTTATAGCGATGGAGTATCTGTCGGGCGGCAGTTTTAAAGACGAGGTGGCCAAGCTGCACACAACGCTGCCGGTTGCCGCCCTGCACCACCGCGTGGTAGACCTGCTGCGCCAAATCGTCAGCGCCCTGTCCACCATCCACACGCTGGGCATGGTGTACCGCGACCTCAAGCCCGACAACCTGATGTTTCGCGCCGATGGTGCGCTGGTGTTGGTAGACTTTGGCATTGTGAAAAATATCCGCGAAGAATCGGACGCGTTGGTGCGCACCAAGCTGGGCCAAATTATCGGCACGCCCTACTACGTGAGCCCAGAGCAAGCCAGCGGCAAAGAGGTAACGCACCGCAGCGACTTCTACAGCCTGGGGGTTATCTTGTACGAGCTGTTAACGGGTGCACGGCCGTACACAGGAGATTCTTTGGGTGAATTGCTGGCACAGCACATCCACGGCAAAACACCACTTCTGCCAGTAGCCCACGTAAGGTTTCAACCCTTCCTGGACCGCATGATGGCCAAAATCCCCGAAGAGCGGCCCGCAGACTGCACCGCAGTGTGGCGCAATCTGGAAATACTGGCAGTGCCATAGCATGCTATTTATTGCATAGCTGCTTGAGCAGTATTTACCTTGAACCTCGCGGTTACGCAGCACCGCTTCCGGTTTGTTGGGCTCTTACTGTTCTAGCACCTCGCGGTTACGCAGCACCGCACGGCATGCCCATGCCAAACGGACCTACGGCCCTTTACTGTTTGTCATAGGCATACCGTACGTTGCTACGCTCCATTGGAGTGGTGACTAGCAGATGGGTAGGTATCTCAGTCTAGTACTGATCGCAAGTGCGAATCTAAATTATCGTGACCATCACAGCGCAAAACCCCAGCGCACTACACGCGACCGGCTGTGGCGCAGCCCTGTCGCCACCGATTCGAGCCCCGGGCTCGAGGAACGCAAATGCAGGGGATCAGAAATTTAGATGTCTGAGCGCAAAGCGCGAGTTTCTAAATTTCCCCCGGAATGCGTACCGCAGATGCTTGCCGAAGGCCCGGGGTTCGGGTGGCGATAGGGCTACGCCATAGCCGGTCGCGTTTTAGAACAACGAACCCGGTTACGCACCAAACAAAGTATGTAAAAACACTCTCAAAGCACTTCAAACAGCATTTTTAACAACAAAACAGTCCTGTAACCCAAGCGAATCCTGCTCAAGCAGCTATGAAATTGATACTACGCTGCAGCACGATAAACCACCTGCCCCGAGAATCTACAATCACCGTATGACGACCAAACACCTTAAACCTGCTGACTACCTGACCAAAATATTGAACGCCAAGGTGTACGACGTGGCGATTGAGTCGGATTTGAGCCATGCCGTGCAGCTGAGCCGCCGGCTGAACAACACTGTGCTGCTAAAGCGTGAAGACCAGCAGGCGGTGTTTAGTTTTAAGCTGCGCGGGGCGTACAACAAGATGGCGCATCTGTCGCCAGAGCAGCTGAAAAAAGGCGTGATTACCGCGTCGGCTGGCAACCATGCCCAGGGCGTGGCGCTGGGGGCTAGCAAGCTGGGGACTAAGGCCGTGATTGTGATGCCGGTGACCACGCCGCAGCTAAAGGTAGATGCGGTTAAAAATTTGGGTGGCCATGTGGTGCTGCATGGCGACAGCTACAGCGATGCCTACCAGCACGCGCTGGGGCTGCAAAAGAAGCAGGGCTTGACTTTTGTGCACCCG
>JANNCO010000057.1:0-2844 GCA_031386655.1 Polaromonas sp.
GGTTAAGTGCGAATACAACGGTGGATTAGCTACCAAGGTCACTGGAACTGGCAGGTAGTACATTCAGCGCAGCGGATAAGGTGGCTAAGCAGGCGGTTGATCACCTACCATGTTCACAAGAGCTGGCAGGCGGCGTACTCAGCATCAAAGCTGTCCTCCGTGGCTGCCTAGGGCAGCCGACTCCCCCTTTATGCCGCTACGCTGAGTACACCACCTGCCAGCTCTTGTGACTTTGGTAGATGATCCACCGCTGTAATCACACTTAACCAGTACGCAGCCTTGGCGCTTGGTGTGAACAGCGCAGCGGCATAAAGGGGGAGCCCGCAGGGCGGAGGACAGCCGCGGAGATGTTCACGCCAAGTGCCAAGGCGTGCACAGAACAGGCTTTGAGAAGCACGCTAAACGTATTCTGAGGCCTGTTTTCAGAGTGTTTTAGGCCACTAGCCCAAGTAAATCCTGCTCAACCAGCTATGCAATTGATAGTATCTGCATCATCTGTCAGCTTCTCCGCCGCGCACGCAAAGCCAAACGACCAGCTCAAAAACGCACAAGCCAGGCAACCAGCGTCACTGCCCGGTTTGCATCTGCGCATAGATCTCGCGCACACGGTCTAAATCTTCTGCAGTGTCTACACCCGGCCCCGGCGCGCTGGTGGTAACGTGCACTGCAATGCGGTAGCCATGCCACAGCGCGCGCAGCTGTTCCAGCGATTCAGCCAGCTCGATAGGGGCTTGCGGCAGCTGGGGGAACTGGCGCAAAAATCCCACGCGATAGCTGTAGATGCCCACATGGCGCAGCGGCTGGGGCGTAGGTGTGGGCAAAGGCAAAGGCAAAGGCAAAGGCAAAGGCAAAGGTGCGTTGGCGTGGCTGCCGTTGTGTGCATCTCGCTGGTAGGGAATAAGGCTGCGGCTGAAGTACAGCGCGTTGCTTTGCGCGTCCAGCACTACTTTTACTACGTTGGGGTTGGCGGCGTCTGCTGCGTTGCTGATAGCGTGCGCTGCAGTGCCCATGCTGGCCTGGGGTTGCTTTAGCAGCACATCGGCCACAGCGTCGATCAGCGCGGGGTCGATCAACGGTTCGTCGCCTTGCACATTGACCACGATGTCATCATCTTGCAGGCCTAGCAAATCGCAGGCTTGGGCCAGCCTGTCAGAGCCGCTGGGATGGTCTACCTTGGTGACTACGGCGTGTATGCCGTGCGCCTGGCACACGTCGGCAATTTGCGCGCTGTCGCAGGCCACCACCACGCGCGTAGCACCGCTGCAGAGGGCGCGCTGCGCTACCCGCACGATCATGGGCAGGCCTGCAATGTCGGCCAGCGGTTTGTTGGGCAGGCGGGTAGAGCCTAGCCGGGCAGGGATGAGAACAGTGAAGAGCATGGGTTGCTAGCTAGCGGGTCTATGGCTTGCGGGCTTAGAGCTTGCGGGCTTAGAGTTCCGCAGGCTTCGACTTGCTGTCGTGCAGCGCGTCGATCTCATCGTCGCTCAAAGCGCGGGCTTCGTTTTCTAGCAAGATAGGGATGCCGTCGCGCACCGGGTAGGCCAGGCGCGCGCTGCGCGAGACCAGCTCAGCGTTTTCACGGTCAAAAGTAAGCGGCCCTTTGGTAACGGGGCAGACCAGCAGTTCAAGTAGTTTGGTGTCCATGGGGTGATGATAGCTTTTTGTGGAAGTGGTTGCGAAGGCGAAGGAAGGCCCAGCCAGAACGAAGCGGGGTTCATCTAAAAAGAAGAGGGGTTACTTCGAAGAAGGGAGTGCTTGAAAGTGAGGGTTACCACAGCGCAGTTAGTCGGTATTTTCTGCGGGGCGAACTAGGGCTGTAAGACGGGCCAGCAGTGCCGCCAAGAACTCTTCAGGCAGATTAACTACCAGCGGCACTGCCAGCGCTTGCGGGTACATCGGCCACAGCTTGGTGGCATCTTTTTCAGTGCAAATAAGGGGTTCTGGCCCGTAGATACTGCTCAACCAGCTATCAAAATTGTAGTGGTCTGGCAGCGCTGTAGTGTGCGCCAAGGTCAAGCCTTGCTGGCGCAGCATGCTAAAAAACGCCTCGGGCTGGGCAATGGCAGCCACTGCGTGCAGGGCTTGGCCTTGCAGGTCGGCCAGCGCAATGCGGCTGCCGTCGGCGCGCACGGCGTAGGCGGCTAGCTGGCGGGTGATGCGGTGAAATACCGGGGCGTTGGGGAATGGGTTGGGCTGCGATGGTGTGATGCCAGCGCTAGGGTCAGCGTGAATAGGCGGGCTGTGTGGCTTGTTTGGTGCGTTGGATGGGGCGTCACTTGCTTGGCCTTGCTTTGCTTGTTCAGTGGCGCTGGTAAATGATGCGCTAGTGTGCAGCACAAAATCCACCGCCTGCTTGCGCGGCCAAGGTTCGCGCAGGGGGCCGGCGGGCAGCAGCCAGCCGTTGCCAATGCCGCGGTCGTCAAACACGCAAATCTCTATGTCACGCTGCATTGCCAGGTGCTGCAAGCCGTCGTCGCTGACAATAACGTTAACGCCGGGGTGCGCGGCCAGCAAGGCCACGGCGGCGTTGGCACGGTCTGCGCCTACCCACACGGGTGCACCGGTGGCGCGGTGCACCAGCGCAGGCTCGTCGCCTGACCATGCCACGGGGGTGGACAAAGTTACGGCCAGGCAGCCATGGTCGTCAGGCCCACTAGCAGCCGTACTTGCAGTGCTGTGTGTGTGCAAGGCATCCACGTGGTGATGCGCTTGCAGCACATCTATGCGCCCATACCCGCGCGACACCACACCCGGCTGCCAGCCTGCGCGCTGCAGGTGCCGCACAATCTCAATGACCACGGGGGTTTTGCCGGCACCACCAGCCACTACATTGCCCACCACCAC
>JANNCO010000063.1:0-22993 GCA_031386655.1 Polaromonas sp.
GGCGTTCAGCAAGATGCTGGCTTGAGTGTGAGCGCTATGTACCTGTGGCAATAGCCGCGCGCACCGCAGCCAGCTGCCTGCGCGAGACCAGCAGCGCGTCGTCTACGCCGCGCAGCCGCACCGCCCAGCCTTCTACATCTGCGGCATCATCGTCATCATGATGCTCGCCTGCGCGCTCTGTGTAGCGCTCCAGCGCGCGCATGGCGCGTTTGGCCACCAGCGTGTTGCGGTGAATGCGCAGGTAGTGGTCTGCGTAACGGGCCTCCAGATCGTTCAGAGACCCATCCAGGATATAGCTTTTTTGCGCGGTGCGAACCGTCACGTATTTAAGCTCGGCTTTAAAGTACAGCACCTCTGCCAGTGGCACACGCTCGGTGCGGCCACGGTCTTGGATAATGATAGTTTTTTGCATCAATTGGGCCGATTGGCCTTGATTTGATTGCTCAAGCAGCTCTTTTTTCTGTAGCGCTTTGGCCAAGGCTTTTTCCAGTCGTTCTAGCCGCACAGGTTTGGTAAGGTAGTCCACCACCTCCAGGTCAAAGGCCGCCACGGCGTGTTCGGCATGCGCTGTCACAAAAATAATACCCAGCTCGGGCCGCACGCTGCGCAGCTCACGTGCCAGCTGCATGCCATCAGCGCCGGGCATGTGAATGTCCAGCAGCACCACATCGCACGGTGTGCTGCGTAGCACTGCCATGGCCTGCATCGCGTCCACAGCCTCACCTGCCACGCTGCACGTGGGCTGCTGGCAATCGCCCAGTAGGGTGCGCATGCGCAGCCGCGCCAATGGCTCGTCGTCCACAATCAAAGCGGTAAGTTGTAACTCTGCAGTAGAAGGTGTATTCATACTGGTACCTCAATGCGCACTTGGTATACGCCGTCGACCATGGTGGCGCGAAAGGCGGTTTGCACATCGTGCAGAAGCTTTAAACGGTCTTGCACATTGCGCAGCGCCACGCCGTGGCCAGCGGTGCCGTGGCCTGCGGGCACGGTGTTGGTCACTTTTACCACGACCGTGCTGCCACGCTTTTGGGTACTGATCTTGATGTCGGCACCTGTGGCGCTGGGTTCAACCCCGTGGTTTACAGCGTTCTCCACCAAGGGCTGCAGCAAGAGTGGCGGCACCTGCGCAGCGTTAGCGGCTGGGTCGATCACCCATTGCACACGCAGGCGAGGGCCAAAGCGCACTTGCTCAATGTCCATATAGCGCTTGGCCAGATCAATCTCTTGCTCCAGCGTGACAGCATCGCCTCGGTCGATCAGCGCGCTTCTAAAAAGTTCGGCCAAGTCTTCCAGCACGGCCTCGGCCCGCGCTGGCTCAGCCCGTACCAAGGCGATGGCGCTGTTCAGCGTATTGAACAGAAAATGCGGTCGTATGCGCGACTGCAGCTCGGCCAAGCGTGCGTTGGCGCTGGCGGGTGCGCGGCCAGCAGCGCGCCATACCAAAGCTGCTACCAAAGCGCTGGCAAACAGCGCACCAGCTGCCGCACTGGCCAGCCACGGCGCGTCTTGCGTAAAACCAATAAACGCCAGCATGCCGCAGCCATACAAACCTGCCAGTACACCCAGCGCAATACCGCCCAGCCATTGGCCAGCCCTGGGCAGGCGCTGCAATTGTTTTTTAAGTGCACAAGCAGCGATCAGCCATACCAAGGTGGCGGGCAGAGCCGCCCCGGTGATCAGCGCCAGCCGTGCCAGCCAGTCGGCCACACTGCCCATACCAAACATCACACCCACAGCCAGCACCAGCTCTACAAACAGTACGGCGCGCAACACAACACCCACCTGGCAAGCATCAAATACCAGTACCGGTGCGGGTACTGGGGCAGGTTGCGCAAAGGGCAGTGTTTGCTCCAGCCGGCTGGCTACAGCAGGCAGCGGGTCAAAGGTGGAAGTGCCAAAACGGGTTTGCATGTTTCAAAAGATAGAATCTAACTGTAAGTATGCCAGTCTTGGCACCCTTTGCAAAATACACCCTCCCCCCGTTAAGCTGTGCAAAACTTCCGCGCCTTTATTTGTGATGACTGCTATTGATCCCACGCCATGAACCAATTTGACAAAAAATCCCAAGCCTGGTCGGCCCTGTTTTCTGAACCCATGAGTGATTTGGTCAAGCGCTACACCTCCAGCGTATTTTTTGATAAACGCCTGTGGGACGCCGACATCACCGGCTCACTAGCCCATGCCGAGATGCTGGCGGCACAGAAAATTATCTCCACCGAAGATCATGCGGCCATCCAGCAAGGCATGGCACGAATTCGCACCGAGATCCAAGCAGGCAGCTTTGAATGGAAGCTCGATCTGGAAGACGTGCACCTGAATATTGAGTCGCGTTTGATCAGTCTGGTAGGTGACGCGGGCAAGCGCCTGCACACCGGCCGCAGCCGCAACGACCAGGTAGCCACCGATGTGCGCCTGTGGCTGCGCGGTGAGATTGACTTGATCGGCGGCCTGCTGACCGATCTGCAAAAAGCGCTGCTTGAAGTGGCGGATAAAAATGTAGAAGTGATCTTGCCCGGCTTTACCCACCTGCAAGTGGCGCAACCCGTGAGTTTTGGCCACCACATGCTGGCCTACGTGGAAATGTTTGCCCGCGATGCCGAGCGCATGCAAGATGTGCGCAAACGGGTTAACTGTCTGCCGCTGGGCAGCGCTGCGCTGGCAGGTACCAGCTACCCACTAGACCGCGAACGCGTAGCCATTACGTTGAATATGGTGAACGACAAAGGCCAGCCACAGGTATGCCAAAACTCACTGGACGCCGTAAGCGACCGTGATTTTGCCATTGAGTTTACCGCCGCGGCGTCGCTGGCGATGGTGCATATCAGCCGCCTGAGTGAAGAGCTGATTTTATGGATGAGCCAGAACTTTGGCTTCATCAAAATAGCTGACCGCTTCACTACGGGCAGCTCCATCATGCCGCAGAAAAAAAACCCCGACGTGCCCGAGCTGGCACGCGGAAAAACTGGCCGTGTGGTGGGCCACCTGATGGGCTTGATTACCCTGATGAAAGGCCAGCCGCTGGCCTATAACAAAGATAATCAAGAAGACAAAGAACCGCTTTTCGATACAGTAGACACGCTTAAAGACACGCTGCGCATTTTTGCCGAAATGATTGGCGGGCAATTCGATGCTGCCACTGGCCAGAAAGAAGGCGGCATTACCGTCAACCCGCAAGCCATGGAACAAGCCGCCCTTAAAGGCTATGCCACTGCCACTGATCTGGCCGACTACTTGGTTAAAAAAGGCCTGCCTTTCCGCGATGCGCATGAGACAGTGGCCCACGCTGTCAAAGCGGCCATGTCGCACCATGTTGATTTGTCTGAACTGCCTTTGGCAGTGTTGCAAGGCTTTAATGCCAACATACAAAAGGACGTGTACGAGGTGTTGAGCCTGCGCGGCTCGCTGAACGCGCGCAACACATTGGGTGGCACCGCACCCGCGCAGGTGCGTGTGCAGGTGGCACGGCACAAGGCGCGCTTGGCTGAGTAACTGGTTCAGGTGCGCATTGTTTTAGCTTGGTCGCTGGGTTTGGGTGCGCTGTGGTTAGCTTGGTCGCTGGGTTTGGGTGCGCACCGGAGAGCTTGGTTGCTTGGTTTGGGTGCGCGCCGGTACGCTGGACTCGAGCCGGGCATCTCTTTCGCGAAAAATACTTCGCAAACACGCGCGAATAGTGGCTTTTGGGGCGCTAGCTTCAACAACGCGCGCCTTGCTGCGTATTTTTCATCGAGACGGACCCGACTCGTCACATTGTTCTTTGCTTGGTTTGGGGCAGCCCGCGCGGCGGAGAAGCTCACAGATGATGCAAGTACTATCAATTGCATAGCTGGTTGAGCAAGTTTTGCCTGGGTTAGTGACCCAAAACACTCTGAAAACAGGCCTCAGAATACTGTCTAGCGTGTCTTTACCGTAGATAGGGTCACCAATCCAGTATTCGCGGCGCAACCCCAGGGCCTGCGCGGCGCCGCGAAACCGCGAGGTCAAAGGAAAAACATCCTCGAGCTAATGAACGCACGCGAAACCGCCAAGGGGTGATGCAGCATGACTTCCTCCATCGCCGCAGCTCACGATCTAGGAATATCCATCTTCAAAACGCCAGAACATCATTTAGCTATCGTCATTCACGGTGCAATACAGCAGTAATATTCAAACACAACCGATCCAAAAAATAAACCCACTGATTCACCGTTTTAACCGATGCATCAGCGGGTTTTCTCGTATTACGCAGCTGCCAAAATTATCTGGTTGCTGCAAAAAAATCGCAAATTATTTAGGCATGATTACTTTGTCGATAGCGTGGATCACGCCGTTGTCAGCAGCTACGTCGGCAGCTACTACTTTGGCACCGTTTACTTTGACGCCGCCTTTGGTAGACAGGGTGACCATGCTGCCTTGCACAGTTTTAACTTTGCCGGCCTTCACATCAGCAGCCATCACTTTGCCAGGCACAACGTGGTAGGTAAGAATTTTGGTCAGGGCGGCTTTGTCTTTGAGTAAAGCGTCCAGCTTGGCTTTGGGGATTTTGGCAAAGGCTTCATCGGTTGGCGCAAACACGGTAAACGGGCCTGGGCCTTTGAGAGTGTCTACCAAGCCAGCAGCCTGCACCGCTGCGACCAAAGTTTTAAAGTTGCCTGCTGCCACTGCGGTGTCCACAATGTCTGCGGCCAGTGCGGAGAAAGTAGCACCTACGGTGAGTGCCAATGCAATGAGAGATTTTTTCATCTTAAATTCCTAAATGGGTTGATTGAAATGCGCGCTGTTTTACCAACGTGCAAGCAATATAAACTATTTGGTAATTAATTAGACTTTATGGTTATTAAGTGAACTATGAATTACAAATATTTACCTGCCTGAAATGGGTTCATGGTCTGTAAGCAGCTGAGCTATGCAAATGGCTACACGCTTGCACTTCAGCAAGTAGGTGAGTAAGTACTTAGGTACGTAAGTAATGCTGACTTGTGCTGACTAGTGCTGACATTCTAAAAAGCATGGATTGGCTGTTAAAACCCCTCCACACCTTCCACAAAAAACTTCACCCGCCGCACACCTTGCCATTCATCGGCCTCTAACCGGAAGGCCATGTGCACCTTGGGCGGCAACGGCGTGGTGTGCCCAAACCAGATGCCGTCAACCGGCTGGCCCTGGTGCTTGAGCTTAAGCGACAAATGTTTCTCACCCACCAGCCGCTGCGACACGACTTCAATTTCTTCGCTGAATACGGGCGGCGCAAAGCCTTGGCCCCAGACACTTTGGTTCAGTGTGTCGGCGATGTCGGTACGGCGGTATTCAGCCGGTAGCGTGCCGTCAGTTTCCAGGCGGCGCAGCAAGGTGGCTTTGTCGATCCATTGGGCTGCCACTTCCTGCAGCGCCATCTCAAACGTATCGAAGTTTTCTTCTTCAATCGTGCAACCTGCCGCCATGGCGTGGCCGCCAAAGCGCAGCAGCACGCCGGGGTATTGCTTGGCAATGGCGTCCAGCGCATCACGCAAGTGAAAGCCCGGTATCGAGCGGCCCGAGCCTTTGAGCAAATGCTCTTGCCCCTGGGCCGCGCTGGGGGCAAAGACAAAGGCGGGGCGGTGCAATTTGTCTTTGATGCGCGAGGCGACGATACCCACCACGCCTTCGTGAAAATCGGGGTCGAAAATCGCCACGGCGCTAGGTGGTTCTTCAGACTCGTCAAACATGGTCTCAGCGGCAAGTTCTGCCTGCTCGCGCATGCCAGCTTCAATATCTCGGCGGGTGCGGTTGATGCTGTCGAGCATTTTGGCCAGCTCGTCGGCGCGGGTGGGGTCGTCGGTCAGCAGGCATTCGATACCCAGGCTCATGTCGTCCAGGCGGCCTGCAGCGTTAATGCGGGGGCCTAACGCAAAGCCAAAATCAAACGTGCTGGCCAGCTCACGCTTGCGCCCAGCTGCTTCAAAAAGGCTAGCTATGCCAGCAGGAAATGCGTGGGCTTTCAAGCGTTTTAGGCCTTGGGAAACAAGGCGGCGGTTGTTCGCGTCCAGCTTGACCACATCCGCCACGGTGCCTAGGGCAACGATGGGTAAGAGCATGTCTAGCTTGGGTTGTGGGCGTGCCCCCACGCTGGCCACTGCGTGTGTTGTGCTGCCCCCCAGAGGGGCACCCCCGACTTGGGGCGGCCCGGCGTCGGGCTGGTCAAACACGCCCCGTGTTCTTAATTCAGCGCGCAAAGCCAGCAGCACATAAAACATCACGCCCACACCGGCAATGGATTTGCTCTCGAAAGTGCAGCCGGGCTGGTTGGGGTTGACGATCACATCGGCATCGGGCAAAAACACTACGCCGTCTTTTTGCGCCGGCAGATGGTGGTCAGTCACCAGCACTTGCAGGCCCAGCGCCTTGGCGGTGGCCACGCCCTCAACGCTGGCAATCCCGTTGTCCACCGTAATCAGCACGTCGGCACCGCTGTCTTTTACGCGCTGGGAGATGGGCGATGTGAGGCCGTAGCCGTCTACTACACGGTCGGGCACGATGTAGCTCACATTTTTTGCACCTAGCAGCTTTAAGCCGCGCAGGCCCACGGCGCAAGCTGTAGCGCCGTCGCAGTCGTAGTCGGCCACAATGCACAGCTTTTTGTTGGCTGCTATGGCATCAGCCAGCAGTACGGCGGCGGCTTGGCAACCCAAAAGTGTAGAGGGCGCCAGCAACTTGCCCAAGCCGTCGTCCAACTCGTCTTTGGTGTGCACGCCACGCGCGGCATACAGGCGCGCTAGCAGCGGGTGCACGCCTGCTTCCTGCAAGGCAAAGGCAGCCCGGGGAGGGGTATCACGTACTATTAATTTCATAGCTGGTTGAGCAGGTTTTGCTTGGGTTGGTGGCCTAAAAGGCTTATAAAACGGTGCTTTAAATGTTGTTTTAAACGTTGCGGCATGGTGGGGGTATAGCTGCTCCAACGCTGCGCTGTGCGTTCACCGCACAGCGTCAGTTCAAACCGCTCGCCTCGCCAGGCTTTGTCGCTTAGGTCTTTGAGGTGCGTGGCGTCTAGCTGCTGCCAGGCCTTGGCCCAGCTATCCCAATCTTCGTGCAATGCGGGTGCGCGCAGATCGTCCAGCACCTGCATGCTGGGTGTTACAGGCACATTGTGCGGCATGGCTCCTGCACTGCTGGCCCAAAACGAATTGACTGCCAGCTGGCCTTCAGCTTGCCTGCGGTCATTCACCGGGTGGGTGTACAGCAGCATTTGCATCTCGTTTTGCAAGCGGCGCAGTGGCGCGGCCTGCGCGCCCTCGGGCATCCAGGCGTTCACATTGCGGCCCACCACGCGGTCTAGCGATGCAGTGGCCAGTGTGTTAAACAGCGGGCTGTGCGCAAGCCAGCGTGTGGGGCTGGCGTAGTGCAGCGTGATGCTGTCCTCTGCAAAATACGGGCGTACCGCCTCCAGCACTGTTTGCGAGTCTGCTTCGGCCAATTGCAGCGCGTCCGGGTGCAGCATTTGAATTTGATCAACCCCCACATGCCAAAAGCAGGGCGTAATGTGCGCCCAAGCTTGGCCACTTTGGTAGCCAAATGCTTGCGTGATCGACAATTCGTGTGCAGCCCAGGGCACTTTGCCGTCCCCCGCCCACAGGCCCATGTGCTGGGCCAGCGCCCGCTCGTGCGGCGGGCTAAGCGTGTACTCGTCCGCAGTGTCGGTGGCTTGCAATGCCATGCGTTGCAGCAGTTTGTTTAGGTGCGGTAGTTGCAGGCTGCCCTGCACAGGGGCGCCGTGCTCGGAACCAACGGATGCAAACGGAATCAGATAATGTTCTGCTGGTGGAATAGCTTGTTGCATAAGCTTGCATTGTGGCATTACCTAAAGAGCCCTTGCAGTAATGCCACAATGGTGCAAAACCATTATTTATGAAATTACCCTACGAACTTGAAGTGGGGCTGCGCTACACCCGGGCCGGGCGTTCAAGCAGCCGCAACGGCTTTATCTCTTTTATCTCGGGCGTGTCCATGCTGGGCATTGCACTGGGTGTGGCCGCGCTCATCATTGTGCTGTCGGTGATGAACGGCTTTCAAAAAGAGGTGCGCGACCGCATGCTGGGCGTGGTGTCGCACATCGAGGTGTTTGCACCCGGTGGTGCGGCGTTGCCCGATTTGGCCAAAACTTTGCGCGAAGTGCGTGCCAACCCTGCGGTGATTGGTGCTGCACCTTTTGTAGCTGCCCAAGCACTATTGGCCAGGGGTGAAGACATGAAGGGTGCCATAGTGCGCGGCATTGACCCGGCGCTGGAGCCGCAAGTGACGGAGCTGGGCCAGGCTTTAAAAGACGATGCTTTTAAACGACTTATCCCTGGAGAATTCGCCATTGTATTGGGCGGTGAACTGGCGCGCAGTTTAGGCGTGCGTGTGGGCGACAAAGTCACATTGATCGCACCCAGTGGCCAGGTCACACCTGCAGGTGTGGTGCCACGTTTGAAACAATTTACTTTGGTGGGCACATTTGATTCGGGCCATTTTGAATACGACTCGGCGCTGGCGCTGCTGCACATGGACGATGCGGCCAAAGTGTTTCGCCTGGACGGCCCCACGGGCGTGCGTTTGAGAATCAAAGACTTGCACCAAGCACGCGAAGTGGGGCAGCAGCTCACGGTTCAGTTATCTGACGGGCTGCTGGTACGCGACTGGACGCGGCAAAACCGCACTTGGTTTGCCGCCGTGCAGCTGGAAAAACGCATGATGTTTATCATCTTGACGTTGATCGTGGCTGTGGCAGCTTTTAATTTGGTCAGCACATTGGTGATGACAGTGCAAGACAAGCGGGCTGACATTGCCATATTGCGCACATTGGGTGCCAGCCCGCGCAGCATTATGGGTATCTTTGTGGTGCAGGGGGCAATGGTCGGCGTGATTGGCACTTTCATGGGCCTGGCGCTGGGCTTGCTGGTGGCGTTTAACATTGATGTGATCGTGCCGTGGATAGAGGGCGTGCTGCGCACCAGCTTTTTGCCGCGCGATGTGTACCTGATCAGCCGTATGCCCAGCGAGCCGCAAAGCGCAGATATTTCGCCGATTATTATTTTGTCACTCATCTTGTCGTTTGCCGCCACGCTGTACCCCAGCTGGCGCGCCAGCCGTGTGAACCCAGCGGAGGCCTTGCGTTATGAGTGATGCGAGGACAAACTTTGACGGCAAGGGCACCACACCTCCTGACCACAGTGCAATGCCTAACACCCAAGCTGCAGACACCCCCAAAACGCATGGCAAGGTTATCTTGCAGGCGCAGGGCCTCACCAAACGCTTTCACGACGGTACGCTAGACGTGACGGTGCTGCACGGCATTGATCTGCAAGTGCACGCTGGCGAGACAGTGGCTATAGTGGGTGCATCGGGCTCGGGCAAAAGCACACTGCTGCATTTACTGGGCGGCCTGGACGCGCCTACGGCTGGCAACGTACAGTTGATGGGCCGCGACATCACCGCCATGAGCGCTGCAGACCAAGGGCGGTGGCGCAACCAGCACTTGGGTTTTGTCTACCAGTTTCACCACTTGTTGCCCGAGTTTACGGCACTGGACAATGTCGCCATGCCACTGAAGATTCGCCGTCTGGCGCAGGAAGAATATGCTCAAACAGCTATTAAAATGCTAGCGACAGTTGGTCTGGAGCATCGCTTGCACCACCGCCCCAGCGAACTGTCAGGCGGCGAACGCCAGCGTGTTGCCATCGCCCGCGCGCTGGTCACCCGCCCTGCATGTGTGCTGGCCGACGAACCTACCGGCAACCTAGACCGCTCCACCGCTGACGGCGTGTTCAAGCAAATGCTAGCGCTGGCACGCGACCACGGCACCGCGTTTGTGATGGTGACGCATGATGAGGAACTGGCTATGCGATGTGATCGGGTGTTGCGTTTGGTGAGTGGCAAGCTGTAGTTTTTGTTTTGAACGTTAGCAGGCTGGCGGTGCACTCAGTTTTGTACGGGAGCAAATCGGCGGCGTACTCTGTTTTGTACGGGAGCTGGCCAGCGGTGTACTCAGCATCAAAGCCGTCCTCCGTGGCGGCCCAAGGCCGCTTACTCCCCCTTTATGCCGCTGCGCAGAGTACACCGCTGGCCCGCTCTTGTGTACATGGTGAGCGATCTACCGCCTGCTTAGCCACCTTATCCGCTACGCTGAATGCACCACCTGCCAGCTCTTGTAAACACGGTAGGCAATCTACAGCTTGCTTGCTTACCCACCTTATTCGCAGCCTTGGCGCTTGGTGTGGACAGCGCAGCGGCATAAAGGGGAAGCCCGCAGGGCGGAGGACAGCCGCGAAGCTGTTCACGCCAAGTGCCAAGGCGTGTTCAGCAAGAAGCCAATTTCTAAAAACTCTGCAGCCTAACTTTCTCAGCAGTCAAAGCTCACGGCGCAGCAGAGTTGATCTTCAGCCTTTAGCCTTCTTGGCCGCCACCAAATCTGCCAATTCTTTGCCGCTCTTGTAATGCGGTACTTTAAACATCAAGCGTTTGGTGCGCTGGTAAAAGCTATTGCTGCCTTTGATCTCTTCGTTCCAGTATTTGTCGGCCAGCACGTAGTTGGCAGCGGGGTCTAGCTCGAAAGCGTCTTTAGAGCTTTGACCGCCAAAAATATACAGCTTGTTGTCGCGCATTAGCCAAGTGTCTGCGTCGCCGCCCCAAGGTATGCCGTAAACAATGCCATCAGCACAGTAGCCGCCGTATTGCGGAATGTACTTGGCAGGTTCTTTGTCAAACAAGGCTTTGTGTTCAGCACTGGCAAAATAAAAGTTCACACCTTCGTAGCTGCTGGCAAATTGCGCACTGCCCAGCGCATGTTTGTTTTGCGTAAAGTACGATACTACATCGTGCCCTTTAAGCATGACAGAACTGGCGCCGTCCACTACATGTGCGTTGACGGGTTTGAGCGCGCCGCTGGGGTTTTGTGCATTGATAGCGGCGCAGCCTAGCAGGGTGCTGAGCGCCCCAACAGCCACCAGGGCAGCTAATCGGCGAAGAGTGATGTCAAAATTAGTGGTGAGGGTCATGTTGATAATTTCCAGGAAGCAGATGATGCGGTTAGTGTGTTGGCGTGGTCACCCATTGTAGAAGTTTCGTGCGCGCCAAGATGCAATGCGATGTCGGCATAGGGCAGGGGCCACTGCAAGATGTCGCTGGCAGCTAGGCAGCGCTCGCGCAGGTCGGCCGCGTCCGTGCCGCCCATGTGCAAGATGCCGTAGCGGTAGCTGCCCAGCCATTTAAAGTCGCGTGCCAGGGAGTGACCTGATTTGGGGTATTGCAACAGCAGATGGTCAGGAAACTGCGCTTGCAGCGCTGCCAGTTGCGTGCTACCAGGCATGGGCGGTATTTTTTGCGTCAGGTGTGCAGCGCTATGGTCAAACACGCGGTACACGCTGCTGGTGGCAATGTTGGCGGTGGGCTGGGTATGCGGCACAGTCCAGGGGTCTTGGCCATGGGCCATGGCCAGTGCCATGGCGTACAAGTCAATGCCGTCCACGCGCTGGTACAAGTCGGCAAACTGTGACGCCATGCGCGGGTTAAATTCAATCACGGTCAGCTTGTCGGTAGCGGCGTCGTAGAAAAATTCCATGTTAAACATGCCATGGGTAAAACCGATAGCGTTCAGAAATTTGGTGGCTACGTCTAATGCTTTGGCTTGTACCCCAGCGCCCAGTTGGCTAGGGTAGTCAAACCGCATAAAAGCTTGCGTGCCTGGGAACATGATGGCGTCCACCACGCCCAGTGGTTTGATGCTGCCGTTGTGCACGATGCCGTCCAGGCAGTATTGCGCAGCATGCACGGGCGCCTCCAACACCATGTTGTGTGATGTGCCGGCTTGGGGCAGTAGCCGCTGGGCGACGCGTTCAAAGGGTTCTACCAGCAATTTGATAATAAACAATTCGTACGCCCCAAAACGCGTAAAGTGATGCAGCTCTTCGCGCGAGCGCACCAGCTTGGTCAGCACTGAGAAGGCGGCTTTGATGGGTTTGACAAAGGCGGGAAAAACGAGGCCCTCGGGTGTAGCCTCGCCGTAGGCAGCGGGCAAGCGCATAAAACCAAGATTCGCCTCTGGGTAGACCTGCTGCAATACCTGGCGTGCGTACAATTTGTGCTGGCAGGCTACTACGGCCGCTGGTGGCGTGCCGGGCCAGCCCATTTTTTCAGCCAGCAGGGCAGCAGTCAAAGCGCCAAATTGTTCGTGCTGTGAGGCTACTGCTGTCCAGCCGCGCACCTTGGCTTGCCGGGCCAGTTTGGCAACAAAGCGGTCCATATCAAAGAACGCCAGGTTGACGTTGCTGGGAAAAGCAAACAAGTCAAAACCTCGGCTGTCAAAACGCGCAGGCGTTGTTTGCGCCAATCGCTCAAACCCCTTGGCGTCCCAGTCGTAGTTAAATAGTAAAAGAGTTTTGCCAGTCATGTGGTGTATTGTCGTATCCAGCGCTGGTTTATTACATTGTGCAGACGCCATGCTAAACCACCCGAGAAGTGTAGTGCGCCCCAAGACGCTATAGCCTTACGCGGGCCGCAGCGGATCAGATTCAAAGTCTTGGACACTGGCACAGCTGATTTGGGTGATTTATTGTCCAGCGCGGCACGCACGTTGGCGTTGAACGCAGTGCCCGCACCGTAGCCACAGGCAGGGGTATCGGCAAATACATGGCTGTGGGATGTAGACTGGTGGTGATTGTTGATCCGCAGGTTGCCGTCCATACTGAGTTCTAGGCCGCTACCCGCCCAATAAGCTGGTGCCTGCCCCTGTATAGCCACTATCGGTATATCGCACACCAAGCTGGCGCCCGAACTCAGGTGCAGACAGTTTTGTTCGATGGCGATGCAGCTGTCTTGCAGCACAGTAATGTTGCATGCCTTGAGTGCCGCCATCACCCGGCGCTGCAGGCCTAAGGCATGCTGCGCCACGGGCACAGCGGGGCCGGCGATCAATGTGACCCGGCAGGTGGGCAGGCGGTGCTGCAGTGCCATGGCCAGTTCAACGCCTTGTACCCCGGCACCCAGCACACTGATATGCAGGGCTTTTTGTGCAGCATGGGCCAGCACTTGGGGCCACAGCTTGGCAAATTGCTCGGGAGGTTGGGTAAACATGGCATATTGTTTAGCGCCAGCGACGTGCGTATTGAGGGCGTCTCGGTCTACCACGGGGCGTGCGTCCAGGCTCAGTACGTCGTAGTGCACTGCGTGGCCATGACCCAGTTGCACTTGCCGTGTGGTGGTGTCAATACCTGTGCAGTGGCCGTGTACTATTTTGATAGCGCTGCCTTTGACCGCATTGCTGAGTAAGGCGGTGCACTGCGCTGCAGGGTAGTTGCCAGCCATCATGCCGCCCAAAAGTGCGCCATGCACAGCATGGTCTGTGGGCGTGACCAAGAAAACGTCTGTGTCTGCACGCGGTGCAGCCTTGAACGCCGCTATCACTTGCAGGTGGGTGGGGCTGGCGCCTATGAAGACTAATTTTTTAATCGTCAAGGTTGCACCACGATGTCGGCAACATAGCCCAAGCTGCTGCCTTTTGTATTGTCTGAATCTGCTCCAACAATGATAGCTGTTACAGCAGGTACTACGGGCGATTCAGTGCCAAAAGCTTTTAAAAAATCAGCGTTGACGTTGCGCGTGTGCTCTTGCCAAGTTTTAAGCTGGCCCTCGCCAGAGTTCAGCACTACATAGTGCACACGCCCGGTGTAGGGGCTTGTCAGCTCAGCGCCTGCTGCCTCGGCCTGCGTCCACACGTAGCACAAGGTGGCAGTGGGTAATTTATCGCGGCTGAAAAACTGGGCCAGTTTAAACTTGCTGCGCTCTGCACTGGGCACTTGGTCAACAGGCATATCAAACGTCAAACACACCTTCAGCGCAATGTCTTCGGTATTTTTGGATTTCAGGTTGGCATTGCGCAAAGGGTTGTCCAACCTCCAACGCCACTTCAGGCTGGTCAACGGCCCCTGCCAGTCGTGCACTAAATTGCCGTAGGCGCTGTCAGCGCGCACACGCACTACTTTTTTGCCGTCCAGCTGCGCCATGTCAAATTGGGCTACGGGTATGGCGTAGCGGTCGGGCAAGCCCACGGTGCGCCATGGGGCGGGTGGCTCGACCCCAGTGGCGATTGAAAACGCGACAGGGCCTGCTGCATGCGCTGGCGCAGTTGTTACCAGCACAGTAATTACCAAGGCAGTAACTTGCAGCGATGCGATTTGCAGCGCTCTAGCGGCCCGTATCGTTGAGCGACCAGTCGTAGTCCAGATGGCTGATAGAAACAGTTTTGGCACGAATTTGTCCTTGCGCAGCGGCATCGGTGGTTAAAACGTCGGCATATTTAGCAAATACATCTTCTACTTTACCAAAGCCTTTGTAGCCCTTTTCAAAGTCTTCTTTAAACCATTTGAAGATGCTTGACACTTGCAGTTTACCGTCGGTGTAGCGGTTGCGCGTTTTATCACTTACAAAACGGGCCATGCCTTCGTCAAGCTGCGCGTCCAGCTTGGCTGCAGTAAAAGCCTCTGGTGGCAGCGCGGGGCAGCCAATGCTGGCACACACCATGGCAACGTGCACGCGCGGGTCTTTAAAGCCGCCGCCTGCAATGCTGGGGCGCAGGCGCTGGTGCTCTACCCAGTCTAGGTTGCGCTCTTCGCCCAAAAGCTTAAAGAAAGTTTTCTTCCAGGGGCTGGAGAAAGTAGTACCCAAATCTTTGATAGATTTAAGGTCAGGGTATTTAGTCAAAATTAATTCGATGGTGAAGGCGTTGTAAGCGTTGATCAAAAAAGCCATTTGCTGGTCTTTGTTGAAAGCCGCGTACTGCGCTAGCGTGACAGCTGACAGGCCATCGAGCGTTTTGGCCAGCTCTGCCCGGTCGGCGGCAAAGCCTTTGTAGTTGACGCGGCTTTGTTTATTGTCAGGTAACCATTTGACATGTTTTTTTACCTGTGCGTCCCACGCGGCGTAGCCATGGTCGAAATTTTGCGCAAAACTGCTGGTAGCCCAGGTAAATATTGCTAGAGCAGCTATTAAAAATGTAGTAAATCGTTTCATAAAATTCTCCACAGTGCATTGCTGTTGTGTCATGGCGCTGTCGTTGCAATAAGTTTAAGAGCGACCTGCAGCAAGCGAAGTTCCGTGGTATGCCCCAACGTGGGCGCTAGCCACGCCGCCAATCGTGGTACTTTTTCACATATTCAAGCAGTTTCACTGGTTGGTGCGCGCGCTTCCAAGCACCGGCTGCGTATTTGTTAGTTTCTGCAAGGGTAGGATAGGTATGAATGGTGCCCAATATTTTTTCTAATCCCAAGCCGTGTTTCATAGCCAGCACATATTCGGCCAACAGGTCACCTGCATGCACACCGACAATTGTTACGCCAAGAATTTTGTCTTTGCCCGGAACGGTCAGCACCTTGATAAAGCCATGTGCCTCGCTGTCAGCAATGGCGCGGTCCAAGTCGTCAATGTTATACCTTGTCACCTCATAGGGCACGTTTTGCGCTTTAGCCTCTAGTTCGTTCAAGCCTACGCGGGCAACTTCGGGGTCGATAAAGGTGGCGGCTGGAATAACGCGGTAGTCGGCCTTGAATTTTTTGAATGTGCCAAACAGCGCATTTACCGCGGCGTACCACGCTTGGTGCGAGGCAGTGTGGGTAAATTGGTAAGGCCCTGCTACATCGCCCGCAGCAAAAATGTTGGGGTACAAAGTTTCTAGATATTCGTTAGTGTCCACGGTGCGATTGGTGGGAATGCCCAAGTCTTCCAGACCATAGCCTTTAAGCCGTGCAATACGCCCCACTGCGCAAATCACCTCGTCATACTCAATGCGTTTTTCTGCGCCTGCGTGTTCCACGATCAATGTTTTTACACCGTGGCTATTGTCAAAACGCAGGGCTTTGTGATCAGTCATGACCTGCACGCCATCGGTACTGAGTGATTTGGCTGCGTAGTCAGACACTTCCTCGTCTTCGCGAACCAACAGGCGCGTGCCCATCTCGATCTGAGATACTACTGAGCCCAGCCTCGCAAAACTTTGTGCCAGCTCGCAGCCAATCGGGCCACCGCCCAGCACGATCAAGCGCTTGGGCACTTCGTCTAGCTTGGCAAACTTATCCCACAGTGTGTCACTGGTAACGTAGCCAGAATTTTCTATGCCCGGCAATGGCGGCACCACAGGGTGCGCGCCAGCGGCAATTATGATGCTGCGGGTGGTCAGCGTTTTCTTGGTGCCGTCGTTCAGGGCAATTTCCACCGTCCAAGGATTGACGATTTTGGCGTAGCCTTGCACTACATCAACCCCCAGCCCTGTAAACCGTTCCACACTGTCGTTGGGCGCTATCTCTGCAATGATGTGGTGCACACGCTGCATCACTGCTTTAAAACTGAAAGTAGGCGACGCGGCATGCAGGCCATAGTTTTCCGCATGGCGCATCATGTGCGCCAGCTTGGCTGATTTGATAATGGCTTTGCTGGGCACACAGCCAAAATTCAGGCAGTCGCCGCCCATTTTGTGCGCTTCAACCAAAGTAACTTTGGCTTTGACTGCAGCACCAATCAAAGCAGTCACCAAACCACCCGCACCCGCACCGATGACAATCAAGTTCCGGTCGAAAGTTTTGGGTTTGACGTGATTCCACCGGGCATAAACCTTACGTCCTTTAACAGCGTCCACCACTTTTTTAGCAAGGATGGGGAATATACCCAACAGCACAAAAGAGCCGATCAAACCTGGCGACAAAATACCCTTGAGTGAGTCAATTTTGGCCAGTTGCGTGCCCGCATTGACAAACACAACTGTACCCATCAGCATACCGATTTGGCTGACCCAGTAGAAGGTCAGCGTCTTCATTTTGGTTAACCCCATCAGCAGGTTAATTACAAAAAACGGTACCAGTGGTACTAAACGCAGCGTGAACAAATAGAAAGCACCTTCTTTTTCCACGCCTTTGTTGATCTCGGCCATGCGCTGGCCAAACTTCTTCTGTACCGATTCACCCAGAATAAAACGCGCGGCTAAAAACGCAATAGTTGCCCCGATGCTGGAGGCAAAAGACACAATGACCGTACCCGCCACAAGACCAAATATAGCCCCTGCGCCCAAGGTCAAAATAGCCGCGCCAGGAAACGACAGCGCTGTCACAGCCACATAGATGGCAAAAAAGCCTGCAATCACTGCAGTGGGGCTGGCGGTATACAAGTCAGCAAATTTTTGCTGACTCCCTTTAATGTAGTCAAGGCTGAGGTAGCGGCCCAAATCTAAAATAAAGAACGCGGCAATTGCAGCCACAAGCGCTAGCAAAATAATTATTTTTTTCTTGTCCACAATGACGCCCTTGGGTGATTATTGATTGTTTAACGAATTTACAAAATTAGTCGCGTTTTGCATTAAATTCTTACGCGGCGTTCGTCGCAGACTAGCGAAGACTGCGCCAGCCACCGTAAATGCGAGTGATGATAGTGACACAACACAGCCCGGCAAACAAGTAGGCCAGAAGCCCAAAGTGTTGTGGCCACAGGCAAGCCGTGATGAAAAATACCAAGGTTTCTGCTGCCTCAGTCAAACCACCCAAGAAGTAAAGCGATTTGTGGGCATAGTGAATGTTTTGCATGCCGCGCTTGGCTGCCAGCGCAGCAAATGCCAAAAAGCTAGAACTTGTGCCTATAAACGCAGCCAGCAGCGCGGCCGCTGGCAGTGCGTTGGCACGGGGGTCGGCAACTGCAAATGCCAGCGGGATGCTGGCATAGAACAAAAAGTCCAAGCTGATATCAAGAAAACCACCCGCGTCAGTAGCGGCTGTATGCCGCGCCACAGCGCCGTCCAATGCATCGCACAGTCTTGACAATAATATGAGTGCGGCGCCCCATATGTATGCTTGGCAAGCTATTAAAAACGCAGCACATAAACCTAGACCAAAAGCAAACAGGGTCACCGTATTGGCCTGTATGCCTGCACGTACCAAGTGGCGTGCAACAGCGTCAACGGCAGGTTTGATCAGTGCGGTGGCATAGCGGTCCAGCATGGGGCATTATGTCGCAGCTGCTGTATGCACAACGCCTGTGCACATCAACAACAGGCAGCCGCTGCATTGGCAGCACTGGTTTCGTAGGGTATCGCCGTGCCGCAGCCTTCGAAGATGCCGTAGTGGCGGTTAAAGTCGCCAATAAATTCAAAATGGGGTGCAAAGCGCGTGTCTTGCAGCATGCGCCACGTATTGCCACACACGGGGAATACCTTGCCGGTTTGGATGTCGTGGTGTTTGTCCAGGCCAAACCTGTCTGGGTGCTCGGCAATGGTGCCTTTGTAGATCACAGCTTGGCCATAGTCTTCACAGGCGGTTTCCAGCTCGGCTATTTTGAAAAGGCGGTAAGTGGCGGAGTAAAAGCGCAGGTTGCCGGCGCGCACGGCCAATGCGGGGTCGGTAATTTCAAGCGGTCGGTCGGTGGTCAGGCGCGGGTCGGCAAAGCCGTGCTGGTGCGACAGGCGCAGAAAATCGTTCCAGTACAACGCGCCGCCCAGGCATTCGCCATACAGCACGGGGTCGTTGCGCACGGCAGCGGGCACGCGGCGGTCGGCGTACACATCAGAGAAGAAAAATTCGCCACCGGGTTTCAGTAAGCGGTGAACGCCGCGCATCACGGCGTCTTTGTCAGGCGACAGGTTGACCACGCAGTTAGACACAATCACGTCAAAACTGCCGGGCTTCAAATCCAAGTCTTCCAACCGCTCAATATAGCCCTGTAAAAACTTGATGTTGTCATAGCCAAACACGCCAGCATGGTGGGCGCGGTATTTTTCTGCAATAGCCAATTGCTCGTCGGTCATGTCCACGCCTACTACAGAACCGGTAGGTCCGACCAGTTGGGCCAGTGCATATACATCGCGCCCCGAGCCACAGCCTAAGTCGAGCACACGGCAACCTTGCAGCAAGGGCGGGCACACCAAACCGCAGCCATAGTAACGCGACAGGACATCGGGGTGAATACGGCTTAGCAACGGCTTGAGCCATTCAGGGACAGCGCTGATGTCGCAGCAAGCGCTGGTTTTCAGGTCGCTGGTGCTTTGTAATTGGCGGCCGTAGTAGTCTTGAACAATGTCGTACATGGGGTTTAAGTCTTATAGAAAAATGAAAGCTAAAAACAAGTCGATGTCACAGTTGATTTAGTACACAGAACATGTGGGTTTGGCATGGCTACGAAGGTGGTGAATCTAACGCACTAATCCAAGATTCTGGAAGCCATCTTATATCGTCAGGCTCATCAATATCATGCAAAGTAGCAAGCACTTTGGCTTGCCAGCCTATTTGCAGCATTCTGGCCAGTGTTTCGCTGGCTACCGTGTTGGTGCTCCAAACCATAGCGTCAAACAGCCGTGCATCAAACCGCTTTAAACCTAACAGCGCATAACCGCCGTCAAAGGTGGGTACAAGAGACGCGTCGTGGTCTTGTAAAGCAATCGCTGCAGCCCGCAAAATGTCTGTAGTGATACTAGGGCAATCAGTGCCTATCAAAATGACTGATTCACTGTCGTCCAGTGCACGCTGCGCAGCGCGCGCCATGCGTGCGCCCAAATCCCCTTCGCCTTGCGCGCTCCACGCGATATCTGCCGGTATGTGCTGCATGTGCCAAGCTGGGTCAGATTTATCTGGCGCAGCGCACAGCTCTACGGTGCCTAGTTTGGATGCCAATGCTGTTGCCAGTGTGTGCTGCAGCATGCGCTGGGCTAATCTCGCTGCGCCTTCAGAACCCAAAGCAGGGATCAGTCGCGTTTTGGCAAAACCTGCGACCGGCGCTTTGGCCATGATGACGGTACGCACAGACATCATAAATACAGCTGCGCCAATTGATTGGCGTTGCGCCCGCGCCAGTAGGCCCAACGCAGCCGCCACATTAAAAAAATGGTGGGCCATACGCCCCGCGTTTCCCACCGCCTGCCAGAGGTGATAACAGGTAAACTGATACAGGCTGGCTTTGACAATTTTTTCAGGCGCTTCGAGGCCTCGATATCCTCCATCAACGCTTGCTGTGGAAAGCCGACGATGGCGTTAAACGCAGCGCGTGTCATAAACATGGCCTGGTCGCCAGTGGCTATGCCACTGTAGCGGGATCGCCAGTTCATCATGCCTGCTATGACGGGCAGCATGCGCGAGCTGCCTGCGATGCGCACGTCAAAACGGCCCCAACAAACGGTGCTGGTTAAATGTGATCGAATACTGTCCAGCGCCCCTGCAGGCAACTGGGTGTCGGCATGCAAAAACAGCAAAATATCAGCTTGGGTTTGGGCTGCGCCGGTATTCATTTGCCATGCCCTGCCTTTGGCAGATGGGATGGCGCGCAAACCTGCTGCTTCGATCAACCCCACGGTGTCGTCTGTACTGCCACCATCTACAAAAACAAGATCGACTAGATGGCCCACCAATGGCTTCAAGCGTGCCAAAGCTTCGGGCAGGCAAAGCGCTTCGTTCAATACAGGAACAACGATCAAGATACTTTGCATGGCCCGCAGCCTTGTGACAACCATCTTAGGCTGGCAGTGCGCCTGCGCAGCTACTGCCTTGCCCGGCAGTGCAGCCGTAGCAATGGTCTGCAACCCGGATGGATTGGCCTTTCAAGTCGTTAGCCAGCAAGTCGCGCAAGTGTGGGCGACTCACCGTGCCGGCTTGAGAATTAAACTCGGTAGGAATCGCCAGTTCAAGCTGCTGGTTAAAGTCGCAGTCGTACAAATAACCTTGCCAGTCCACACTGACCGTGCTACGGCACATAACGTGTTCCAGGTTTTCTTGCAGATAATTATCCCGCAGTAGCTGCATGTAGGGCGTAAAAGTTTTTTTGGAGATCAACATCGAACCAAAACGTTTGATCGGCATATTGGTCAACGCAAACAGCTCGTTAAATACAATGCCAAAATGTTGCGCCAGCTCACGTTTGTAGTCGGCTTGCAGCGCGCTTTGGTTGGGCGGCAAGCTAGGGCCTTGCGGGTTGTAGACCAAATTCAGAATCAACCCGGTGCCAGGCTTTCCGTAGCCCAGCGCATTGAGCTTTTGCAAGCCAGCGATGCTCAAATCAAACACGCCTTTGCCGCGCTGCTTGTCTACGTTTTCAAGCGAATAGCAGGGCATAGAGGCGACGACTTCTACCTTTTGGCCGGCTAAAAATTCAGCCAAATCTTCTTGACCAGGTTCGAACAAGATAGTCAAGTTACAACGGTCAATCACCCGCACACTTTGCGCCCGCGCCTGCACAACGATGCGTTTGAACCCATCATGCAACTCGGGTGCACCGCCCGTAAGGTCTAGCGTTTCAATGCTGCGGGTTTTGAGCACTTGGCTGATCGTGTCGATCAAGTCATCTGACATCATCTCGGTGCGGTGCGGCCCTGCGTCTACGTGGCAGTGCACGCATGACTGGTTGCAGCGGTAGCCCAGATTTACCTGCAGCGTGCTTAGGTGTTTGCGTGTCAGGGCAGGGAAATTGGTGGCTTGCAGCAGCGGCAAAGTGGCGTGCATGAAATTCCTTAAAGAAAAAAGCAGGCTGGGGTCATCATTTGTGTACAACCTAGTCGCTGCAACTGAACGTATTATTACAGTGCTTTGTGGAGTATGCCCCAGCTAACTTGGGCATACGCCGCGTAGATTAAAATTTTCACAGATTCAATGGATACCCAAACTATGCAAAAAATTTCTGTAGGCATCATCGGTGGTAGCGGCCTGTACAACATGGAGGCCCTGCAAAATGTTACAGAGCACCGTATTGACACGCCTTTTGGCCAACCGTCTGACGTGGTGGTCACTGGCGATATTGACGGTGTAGGCGTAGCTTTTATAGCGCGGCATGGTAGAGGCCATCGGCTCATCCCCAGCGAGGTACCCTACCGCGCCAATATCTATGCCCTGAAAAAGTTTGGCGTAAAGTATGTGATTTCGCTGTCAGCTGTTGGTTCCTTGAGCGAAGACATGAAACCGCTGGATATGGTGCTGCCAGACCAATTTATCGACCTCACCAAGCGGCGCGAAACTACCTTTTTTGGCGCGGGCGCCGTGGCCCATACCTCATTGGCTGAGCCTGTTTGCCCGCTACTCGCCGATGTATTGGCCCGGGCGGTGGGCCAAACACAAAGCACCAAGGGCACGGCAGCAAATTTTGCTTTGCACCGGGGCGGCACCTATGTATGCATTGAGGGCCCTCAGTTCTCTACCCAGGCCGAGTCGCACTGGTACCGCAGCATGGGTGCCAAAATTATCGGCATGACCAATATGCCCGAGGCCAAGCTGGCCAAAGAAGCGCAAATGGCCTATGCCAGCCTGGCCATGGTGACCGACTTTGACTGCTGGCACCCGCACGAGGCACATGTGACAGCGGACACGGCTATTGCCAATCTGATGAAAAACGCGGCCAATGCCCAACTGATTGCCGCTGCTGCGGTGCGTATTTTGGGTGCTGAGAAGCCAGTGTCTGCAGCCCACACCGCGCTGCAAGCGTCGCTAGTGACGCAACCAGCCGATATGGCACCCGAGGTACTGGCGCGCCTGCAGGTGGTGCTGGCGGGGCACTAAGCCCCAGCGCTTACGCACTAAGCCCCAGCGCCTAAGCACCATGCCACACTACTTTGCTACGCGCCTTGGCCCAGTTTTCAAAATGGTCGCCATAGTGCTTTTCCACCACATTGCGTTTGATTTTGAGTGTAGGCGTGACAAAGCCAGACTCTACCGTCCACTGCTCTGGCACCACCACCACAAAGTCTAGCCGCTCGTGTGGGTCTAGAGTTTCGTTCACCACTTTGAGGTGATCTTCCAGCTCGCTGGTAAATTCTTTGCGCAGGTTGGCCGCTTTTAAAGCGTCCCACTGCCCTGCAGGCAGCATGGCCAGTGCAAACGGTTGCGGAAACGCTACGCCAGACACTAAGCAAGCCTCAATTTTGGTAAACGCGCTCAGTTTGGTTTCAATCGGCGCAGGCGAGACATATTTGCCTTTGCTGGTTTTAAACTGCTCTTTAGCACGGCCTACAATTTTCAAGCGGCCTTGCTCGTCCATCACACCCAAGTCGCCCGTTTTC